>VCCI02000002.1:0-324774 GCA_005938025.2 Inquilinus sp. KBS0705
TTTTGGGTTTGGATTCTTTCATCAATTAGTGATAGGAAAGAGGAAATTTCTTTTTGTTCCGGTAAGCTTGGAAAAGTTATAGGTATTGAATTGCAATTATCCTTATTCATATATGGAACAGCAGTTTTAGTTGCAATTTTTTCCATATATTTTTTTTGATTCCCTAAACAATAAAGTAAAAACCGATATTCTATTTTCTTTGGTAAGAAAGCATGTAATTGTTGATTTATAACCATTTCTGTTCCAGCAATAGCAACCAAGCCTAGTTCACCAACACATGAAATGATGATTGATTTTTCTGGAATAATTTTGGAGCCTACCTTTTTAGCTTCTTCTTTTGAAATTGACAGACCTTTTTTTGAAGCAAACACAACTTGATTATGGGTAATGTCCGGAGTTGTAATCCATGGTATATTTCCATTGAAGATAGTTGGTTTGTTCCTACCCGGTACTATAAAATCGCACAATCCTCCTACTTTTTCCTTTTTCCACTCTTCCTCAAATCCCGGGAATCTCAAATTTGGAACATTGCATACTTTAACTTTTTTTGCTGCCATCTAAACTACTTTTTTGTAACCGTTATTAACATTAAGGATTTTCTGAAAAATTAAAATACAAGTCCTAATTCTTTCAAATAAACATCAATCTCTTTGTCAAGTTCGGTTCTTTGGGCTTCCAGTTGTTTGATTTCGAGCATAACAGCTTGTATGTCTATCTCTTCCTCTTCTTCAAAAGTATCTACATAACGAGGGATATTGAGATTATATTCGTTCTCGGCTATTTCTTTTAACAGAGCATTGTAGCTGTATTTTTCAATTGCTGTTCTGTCACGAAAAGTTTGAACAATTTTATCAATATGTTCTTCACGTAACATATTTTGATTTTTAACCTTTTCAAACCCTTTACTCGCATCAATAAACAATATATCATCCGGGTTTTCCCTGCATTTTTTAAATACCAAAATACAGGTTGGTATGCTAGTGCCGTAAAATATATTAGCTGGCAAACCAATTACGGCATCTAAAAAGTTCTTTTGTTCAATTAAATACTTACGTATGTGTAATTCGGCCCCACCTCTAAACAAAACGCCATGTGGCAAAACAATAGCCATAATACCATTTTCAGCCAAATGATGTATCATGTGTTGTACAAAGGCAAAATCGGCTTTGCTGCCTGGTGCTAATCTGCCGTACTGGCTAAAGCGATCATCCGATGAGAATAAAGGATTAGCACTCCATTCAGCCGAAAAAGGTGGATTGGCAACGATCGCCTCAAATGTTTGATTGCCGTGTTGTGGGCGTTCTAACGTATCTTCTTGTTTAATGTCGAATTTGCGATAATGCACACCATGCAAAATCATGTTCATTCGGGCCAAATTGTAAGTAGTACGGTTCATTTCCTGTCCATAAAAATTACCTACATCCTTTACTTCACGAGCCACACGCAGCAACAACGAACCTGACCCGCAAGTAGGATCATAAACTGATTTTAGTTTGTGTTTACCGCTGGTTACAATTTTGGCCAATATCTTAGAAACCTCTTGCGGAGTATAAAACTCACCTGCTTTTTTTCCGGCACCACTTGCAAATTGTCCAATTAAGTATTCGTATGCATCGCCTAAAATATCAAGTTCAGTGTTTTTTAGTTCAAAATCTATTTTATCTAAATGTGCCAGCACCTTGGCAATGATACTATTTCTCGCATCTGGTGTTTTACCTAATTTGGTGCTGTTTAAGTCCATATCCTCAAACAAATTGTCAAAGTCTTCTTCACTTTCGGTACCCATAGTACTCAACTGAATATTAGTGAGTATTTTTTGTAGGTCACCCAGTATAAAATTTGCACTAGTTTGGTCGGCCCTTTCATCGTCACCACTGTTACCGCGAAGAGCAACAGCCGAAAACAACTCATCGGGCTTTAAAAAATAGCCTAATTTCTCAAGTGCCTCTTCCTTTATAGCCTCAAGGTATTCACCAGAATTTGCAATTTTAGGATTGATCTCACTAAAACGGATATTGTCTTGTTTCAAAATTTCATTTGCAAACAATTCCATTTTTTCACTTAAATATTTATAGAAGATAAAACCCAATATGTAATCACGGAATTCATCGGCATTCATCTTGCCACGCAGAGTGTTGGCGATATTCCAAAGTTGCTGCTCTAACTGCTTTTTCTGATCTTCACTCATGATTTATTATCTCAAAGTAATTGCATTAAGGATTTTTCCTTTGCTGTAAAACTAAGAATTAGTAAATGATAAACTAACGGAGTATATACTAAAACCGAATAATTACAGATACGGTATTTAATACGCTGACATTTTAACTTCCTACTGACGGAAGGCAAGGCAGGTATGTTATGAGTGATAGCGAATTTCATTCCTGCAGAGGCGGCGAGGCTGGCAGTGTAATGAAACCACAGCGCGATAGCCCGTGGTGCAAAGAAGCCGCCTGCCGTAGCTGCATGGTTCCAACGGATGTACGTGTCTTTTTGCTTTTTAGCAGCAGGGTCGGGCGATTAAATCAACCGCCCGACATGCTACTCGGGCCTGGCAGTACTATGTTTTTATAACGGCTTTTTAAAGTGGTGAGCAAAGGCTTACCCACCTGCCAATACCGTTGACACTATTATTCATTAATATCTTTTATATATTGCTGATAAACGCTTTCTGCTACCTTATTAAATTTTGTTACTTGTTTTGAAAGTATTCTAACCGAATCTTCATCAGGATCAAACGTACTACTATACCGTGATTGTGAATAGGCGTTTTGCAGCAATTGATATAATTGTGCCCCTTCGGTGGTATCCAGTTCGAAGACATCTTTTAATGCATCGGTAAATAACAGCGTAAGCCTTAACAATCTTGATAAATTATGCATTTGCACCCTGTAACCTATAACGACTTGTATGATAGCTTTTAAAACGCTTTCAATGGATTGGTGCAAAAGAAATGCTGCCAGCCTAAAATTGTTATCGGCCCTGTATAACTCTGCGCCTTTTAAAAGCTCATTGCCTTGTTTGCCCCATCGTTCCCAATTGAACTGCGCTCTTGCTAGTAATACCCCCTTAGTTATTTCCGGATGAACGGGTAGTGATAATTCCGGGGATTGGTACAGAGCAATTCCCTTGTCCATGACGGTCGACCAAAAGCGTCTGCCTTTAATAAGCGCTTCTTTTGCGCTGTTTGCTTTATGGACGATGGCATGTACACGAGCAAGGTATTGGCAATTGTCTTCTATCTTGTTGCTGATTTGATGCTCCGGTGTTTTTTCATCATCGCCTATCAGGATAAGCAGGTAAAATGTAAACGGCTTGGAATGTGTACCTAAATGAATAATCATTTGAGCCTCCGGGCAACGTTTTACAATGAGATTCTTGATTTCTTCCAACGCCAGTTTTTCGACTGCTGTAGGTTCGGGGTTTATTGCCCTTAGCGCAACTGGTTCCGTAGATGTTTCGGATAAAATATTTCCAACCTTGTTGCGCTTTATCAGTGGCCGACCACCTTCACGTTGGCAAATCATCCATGCCGCCGAATAGAGCTTAATTAAGTTTTCATAAACGGTAATAACCTCACCTGCATATAAAGATTCATCATCCGCATTATTGTAAAGTGCTACGTGTGACCACTCATGCAATTGATCCCGATATTCCTGCGGCTTGATTTTTTTAAAGACCTTCTTAACGGCCTTGTAGGGTTCAAACTGTTCTTTTAAGGAAAGGTTTTTGGGATAGTACTCCCATAGTTCCTTTTCTTCCTCCAATTGTTCTTCTGTAAGCTGCTTTCGCTGATAAGAGAAGTTTTTGTAATTGAGTAATAGCAGATACATAGCCTCTAAAATCTTTAAATTAAGATCGTAGATAAAAAGCAGGGTTCCGGGGCCATGACGTTTTTCATCATAATGCTCATCGTTAACTACATAATAGCGCCATTCCTTTAATCGCCTGCCGTGTCCTTTTACTGAATCAGCACTAAAAAAATCTACTACTACAGACATTGGATTTTCAACTTCGTAATGGCGAAGGTTTTTAGGATAATGTTCCCAGGGGGCATAACTTCCGTTGTACATGATGTTCTTTTTATACCGGCCTCCATTAACCGGCAAAACAAAAGAGTAGCAAAACATCTCCGTACCGAACTACAGCGATTTGTACTTTACAATAGAGCCGTTGTTTTGTACATTTATATTAAAACAATACATTTGACTTATGGCAGAACTAAATCTACATATTGGCAGAAAAATCAGCAAGATTCGCGAGTTACGTGGCATGAAACAGGAGACTTTAGCTGCGGAATTAGGTATAAGCCAACAAGCTGTTTCTAAAATCGAACAAAGTGCAGATGTTGATGGCGAAGCTTTAGAAAAGATTTCTAAGGTTTTGGGTGTGCCTGCTGATGCTATCAAGAATTTTAATGATGACGCCGTTTTGAATATAATCTCAAATACTTTTACCAGTCAAGATACCTCGACGTTAAACGCTATTAATTTCCAACCATCGTTTAATCCTATTGATAAGATCGTTGAATTATACAATGAAAAAATAGTCTTACTTGAACGTCTATTACAGGCTGAAAAAGAAAAGAACGACTTGTTGAAAAAGTAATACAGCTACTAACATATAGACCTAAGACGAGCTACTTATTGATTTGCTTGTAACGGCACTCACTTTTATTATCTATTAAACCTCTCCAAAAATCCGATAAATGTATTTTCGCTACTGCAACAGGGGCGCATTATAAATATGTCAAGAATAGCGGCCTATCACATGACGAAATCCTCTGTTGCTTTATAACTCTCTAACCAGCCAAGTCTTCCTCACCATTTTTCAACAAAGTTTTTTAGTGATTTAACGTTTACTATTTTCGCGGCCCGCAACAGGGGCGCATTATAGGTAGGTCAAGATTAACAGTTCTATCACATGACAGAATCCCCTGTTGCCTTTTTTATATGGCAACCACTCGTATTAAAACATACACCTATTTTATAGGCATAGATATCTCCAGAAACAAGCTTGATTATGCCATCATGCAAGGAAAAACATTTTTGTATCACAAAGAAGCAGGTAATACTGTGGATGATATTTCTTTAGTGATCAAAGAGCTTAAAGAACTTGAAAAATTCACCATGACTAAGGCCGTATTTTGCATGGAACATACTGGTATTTATGCGAATCATCTGCTTATTACTTTAAAGAAATTGAAAGCCAATATTGTAATGGAAGATGCTTTGCACATACGCAATTCTTTAGGGTTACTTAGAGGAAAGTATGACAAAATAGATGCGATTCGCATCGCTTCGTATGCTTACAAAAATCGTGAAGAGCTTAGGTTATTAATACCAAAAAGGGGAACTATCGAGCAGCTATCATATATGGCTTCACTTAGAATAAGATTGTTAGATACCCAAAAGAGGCTTACTGTTCCCTTGGGTGAACAACAGCAATTTCTCAATAAAAAATTATTGCAGGCAAATAAAAATCTCTGTCAGGAAAGTATAGTGGCTGTTAAAGCAGATTTAGTTCAGGTTGATAAAGCTATACTTCACATCATAGAAGCGGATGATAAATTAAGTCGATTAACGGAAATTTTAATGTCTATACCTGGCATTGGAATTATAACAGCCACTCAAATTCTAATTAGTACTAACGAATTTAATGACATTAGGTGTCCTAAGAAATTTGCTTGCTATGCTGGAGTTGCCCCGTTTAAGAAAGATTCGGGAACCACCAAGGTTAAAGCTAAAGTTTCTCATATAGCTAATAAAAGGGTTAAAGCATTACTTCATTTGTGTGCTGTTAGGGCAATTCGATTTGACACAGAATTAAAAGCTTATTTCGAGCGAAAAACTCAAACAGAAGGCAAGCCTAAAATGGCGGTAATTAATGCAATAAGGTATAAATTAATACTTCGTGCCTTTGCATGTGTGGCTCAGGATAGAGTTTTTACAAAAGAGTATCAAAGGCCAGGCAATTATGAATTTCAGGCAATGTCAGAGGGTGTAAAATAAAAACGGCAAGGATTAAATCTTGCTTTAGACCTTAGATCCTCAGATGTACGTTAATGCCCCTTGCCGCTTCATTGCAAACATAAATGAATACGATTGATTTGAATCATTTATTTTTTTTCAATTGCCGCTTTGCCTCTTTAACTTCTCTTTCAGCTTGTTCAATCCGATCTTGGGCTGATGATCGTTCTAAGGCCTGCTCTTCGAGTTTCGCAGTAGTATTTTCCATTCCTTCAGGATTTTTCGAATAATAGCTATCTGCCCAGTTCCCTTGTATAGGATATACCTGCCTAATCATTCTGAATTTGATGTCATTCGCTTGCATTCGACTATTCTCTGTCCATAGATAACCGCATAAGCCCACACATACCGCAGTAATAATTAACAACATCATTCCAGCGATAATCCAACCTTTGGTTGTAAGGTCAAGCTGATGCCTTATCCTTATTGGTAGTGATTTTCCAATCCCCTCTACTATTGGCTTAACCTCTGCCAATGTACTTTGTATTTGCTCGGCGGGATAGTTTATATTAAGCTGACCTATAGCATTTTTTAGTTCTGCACTTTCTTTATTATATCTATTTAAAAACCCTTCAAAAATCTTTTTCAATGCTTCAAAATGAAGTGTATAATCGGCGTTTTTTACTTCTCGCTTTTCCAGCTCATCCATCTTTTTTATTAGGCTATCTACGATTTCATCATTGCCGTTCATCCGGTCATTTAGTTCATCTATCTCTTTCATCTTGATATTCCTCTGCTTTGTTGTTGTTCATTTTTCTTTCGCCGTCTTCTTTCCGGGCTGTCATCATCGTCGGCTATATTGCCAAGTAAATCACCTAATAAATCTGCTCCTGCTGATAGCGATTGCTTCAAGTAATGGGTTTCGGGCTCTGGCTTTAAATAAGTGGTTTGTTCGGTCTTGTCCTGACTTTCTCTTTCCTGCTTCGCATTTTCCATTACTTCCCTTAACTGACCTGCCAAGCTCTTTTCCGGTTTAACCTGCTGTTGCTCTATTGCCTGGCTTAGCTTTGCATAACTTAAACTACGGTCTATCTCTGATCCTTTAAATTTATATTCGCCCTTGCTGAAACTAATACCCTGCACCTCGGTTGTGCCGCTCTTGAATTTCAAATGGGTAACAATACCCTGCTTAGCCAATACCTGCTTTAGCTCATTGATGTTTTTTACTTTTTTGCTGGCCCCGCTGATGGCATCGAACAATTCATATTTGATTTTATCCTCACCTTTTAGCTGTTGGCGATTAACACGCTCTTTACCCGGTGAAATATAAAGGCCATGTTTTAAGGTCAATTCTTTAGCTACCTGTACATTCCGTTGCTTTTGAAAATTATCGGATATAGTTTTGCCATTGTTACTTACCCGGTTGTACACGATGTGGATATGCGGATGATCTTTGTCCCGGTGCTTTACAATTAAATACTGCGTGTCATGTATTTTCATTTTTTGCAGATACTCTTTCGCCAACATCACCATTACCTTATCGTTTAGTTTAGCGGCATCGTAAATGCTCCAGCTTAAAGCAATATGGCCAACGGCTTTTCCTAAATTGGGATTGTACTTTCGTTGCAGGTTGAAATCATTGATAATCTGGTTAACCTGCTGCATTCTCACGCCTGCGGCGTCCAGTATCACCGCATCATTCTTTTGAACCACATAGCGAATGCACCCGCCAAAGCTTCTACCCGTTATCACTTTCCCTATCATGGTTATTGAGATGTTTTAAAGTAATATCTATCTCGTTCAAAATTTTATCGCAGTTACGAACCACCGTCAATAAACCTACCTGATGCGCAAGCTTTGTCAATTGATTTAGGTTATTGGCAAGCTCGGCAAGCATCCAAAGGATGCGCCGCTCATCGTCAGTTAATCTCGGCACCACCTTAGCGCTTTTAGCTGCCGCCCTTATCCAACTACTTGATCGCATACCTGCGGTCTTAGCCTTACTGTCGATATAAAAGCGTTCGGTCGCTGTCATCCTAATGCGAATTATCAACTCCCGTTTTACTCTTTTCTTAGGCGCGCCACCTTTGTTTTTGGGCTGGGTTACCTGTTGTTTATTAGTTGTCTTTATTGTTGCTTCCATTGGTTACCTCCTTCCTGTTTCTTCCATTTTCCCTTTTGCAACCATCGGGCGCAAAAGGCAAGTTTGCCCGGTGCCGCAGGCATCCGGGATGTTTTTGTGGCAACAAAAACACAAACTTGCTCCCTGCTACCGGATAGAATATCCCGTTATTGTTTATTGCGATACTGTGTATCGCAAATGGTTTTAAGCTGTTCATTTACATACCTGCTTTGTCCGTAACCAAGGTGACCCGGCTTGCGATATGCTTATCAAAAGACGGCTCATATATAATGTATTCCTGGTCGATCAGTTCCTTTAAGCACTTGTGATAAGTCGCTGGTGAACGGATACCGGATGTTGCCATCAGCATACTTCTTGTTACCCGGAAAGGAGTACTGTACTGCTGTTCCTGCCATAAGGAAAGCATTGCAGTGTATAAACTGATATGAAAAGGGCCAAGCCCTTTGTGTTTTTGGATTGCCTTCAGTAAGGCCAGTTCAGGAGGTGCCTTTTTCATTTAACACCTCCTTTTTCTAACAGCTTCAGGATGTCCTGGTAGCGATAATACATCATGCCGCCTATTTTAGAATAGGTGAGTGTGCCGTTAATACGTAGGTTCTGTAAGGTGCCTGGCGATATACCTAACAGCTTTCTTACTTCATTGCTTTTCAGCCATTCTTTGTTTTGTGGTTTTGCATTGCCGCTGAATGCGTCTTTCAGTTCCTGTACGAGTTCTGCCTTGAACTGTTTTAGGTCTTCTTTAGTTAAAATCTCTACTTGCATCTGTACTCCGTTTTTTGGTTAACGGGACGAATGTAAATTGCGGAATAGCTGATCTCATGACCATCGAAAACCGATGGTCATGTATAATAGGCGAACAAGATAAGTGTTATCGCACCTAAATAACTGACATAATGAAGGTTACTGTCTCATATGGAGAACAAGGCGAAAACTGGCAGACAGAGATGAGAAAAGAATAATTAAGCCTTGTTGCTGTTCTTGACCGCCTTTTTTGGCGTGTCCGATACTATTTTAAACAGCTTATTTTCAGGTGGAACTTTTGTCCCCTTAACGCTTATATCATCTTGTTTATCGGAGAAATAATTTTTGGCAGTTTCTATGGGTATGTCTTTGCCGTCAATGGAAAAGTATTTACTGATCATTTTATAATAGGGCGTCTTATGATCGCAGCGAAGCAGCCTCCGGTTAGCGGGTAATTGCAAATCACGAAGTTGCTGAATCAGATCAATGACTGTAGGCAAATGGCCTTCCTCTATTCTAATTTTTTGTACCACATCATATTCCTTCATTTCGTTAATTTGCTTTTCTAATACTGCGATGTGTTTTTGCAACCTTGCGATTGTAGCGTCCCTTTCTGTATAAACCTCAAGTTGTGGACGAACGGCCCATTGATCAATCGAATTCAAGTAATCGACAAATGTCCGTAATTGCACTTTTTGAATATTAGTTCGCTCATGCTTGGTTTTCGATCCGGGTTTATCTTCTTTAATTAATGCTGCAATGCCATCATTGATTATGTCTCTCAGGTGCTTGTAGAATTCAATCTCTTGAGACCCTGCATTTACCTTTAAAAAATGATCCAGGTGATATTTGTAAAATGCTTCAAATTCATTTTCCTTACGTTCATATAAGTTATTCAGGAAATGGCGGTCATAATGGCCCCTCCACCAGGAAAAGGGCATGCCAATATCGAACGGATGTTCGCGTTTTTTGAAGCGGGCAAGAGGTTTGAAATATTCTTTCATGAGGATACATAATTGATCAACATGAACAAAGATGATAAAAATTAGATTATGCGAAATAACCCGATGTACTGTAATTAATACTTCTATGTTGGCTAATTAGCTTTCGCTAATTTATAGATACAATTAACCAAAAAAATAAATGATTAATGAATTTAACGATAATGTTCAGTTATCATTTCTTGAATCTAAATGTCAATTACAGCAAACGGTTCTTTGTACGTGCAGCAACGGTAGTTGCGAAATAATTTATAGGAATTGACACCGAAACGAAAATTCGTATATTTAAAGATGGCAAATACTTGTTACACCTGTTTCGATGGAGATAACGACATTCATTATTACCGGCTTATGCAAGCCTGGCATGCGAACGATAGGTTTGCGTTTACATTTGCCAATGCCCATGATATAACGCAGGCAAGGGATACCAGTTCCGAGGAAACAATCAAGCGCAGCTTAAGACTTCGACTGAATTCCAGCGATGTGTTAATTGTATTGGTCGGTCAAAGTACCCGGAACTTGTACCGGTTTGTGCGCTGGGAAATGGAAGTTGCCTTGGAAAAGGAGATGCCGATTATTGTCGTTAATTTGAATGGCGAACGGTCAATGGATTCGGTGCTGTGTCCACCAATCTTGCGGCATGAATTGGTGGTCCACATTCCTTGGGGGCATAAGATTATCGATTACGCAATCAGGAACTGGCCGGCTGAACATCACCGTTTATTAGCGGCAGGTACCAGTGGCGAAAGGCTTTATCCAAATACGGTTTACAATAACTTATGAATTACCATATCCGCTCATTTCGGACGAAATCCTACTGGCTTTATGCCTTATGGTCGGTCGATTCGCTAAAGACATTTGTTGCAGTTGTTGCTGGCATCTGGACCTTTGTCGATATTTTGGATACCTCGCACCAGTTGGACAAAAAGCAAATGTCACTTTATTGGTTGGCCCCTTTGTTATTATTTGGCGTATTGGCGGTGATTTTCACCCGCAGGCCAGTCAGGAAGATCAGCTATAAATATCCTGGACAAGACCTAATGATCGAGGTTTGTATTGGTGATTTGTTTGCCATACCGGGCCAAAAGATCATCAGTACAAATACAACCTTTGATACGGACGTAGATAATGGGATCATTTCCCAAAACAGTTTACAAGGTCAATTTACGCAGCGGTATTTTCCAGGTGATCTGCCCAAATTAAACGCTGAACTGGACCGAGGCTTGCAAGGAATAGTGCATCAAACTATCCAAAAACAAGCAGGGAAAACCGAACGATATGATTTCGGCACTACAGTAAAAATCAAGCTGGCCGACCAGTATTTTTACTGGTTCGCGATGTCAGATATGAATGCAAACAATACTTCTACCACCAATCTTAAAAATGTGATGCATGCATTAGATGCCCTGTGGGAGTTTATCGATACGAAGGGGGAAAAGCTTGATACGGTTATTCCGCTTATCGGTTCAGGTTTAGGCCGGCTGACTACCAGCCGCAAAAAATTGATAGCGATAATTGCCCAATCATTTATCAACGCTTCAGAAAATCAAATCTTTGCAAATAAGCTTACTATCGTCGTTCATCCATCGGATGTCGAAAAATCAGGACTAAATTTGTTTGAGGTTAAAGATCTTCTTAAACATTACCTCCCCTAATGAAACAACATTTTCTACCACAGTCCTATTTGAGAGAATTTTGTAACGCCGATAACAAATTACAAACACTGGATATTGATTTGCTCAAATTCGGCAGAAAAGTATTTTCTGAATTGAGGACAACGGCCGAAGTGTGCCGGAGCAAAGATTATTATACTATACAGGGGGATTTTGAGGATCAGTTTCCACACCTGAATGGCCTTGATCCCTTGTTTTTGGAAAAAAAGTTTCATGAGTATGAACGCGAGTATCCAAAGATCGTTGGCAGGATTAAACACCGGGAAGCGCATTTGACCTTGCCCGATGCTCAATTGTTGATGTATGCCCTGATCGATATAAAAATTCGTAACCCTTATTTTCGCAAAGAAGCGATAGAAACAAAGAAGGAAACGGTGATCGACGAGTTATTCGACAGCTACCGGGCGGAGTTGGCTAAATTGGCACTGACCGATCCCCGACAGATCAAACGTAAGGAAGTGATGCTGGAGGAAATGGACAAAATGAAGGATAAAGTCATGGAGGACGATGACTTCAGCCGAAAGACACATTTATCTTCGATGGTATTACGCCAGATGGAAGAAAACAGTATCCAGGCTAAGATCGCGCAACACCTTCTGCAATTCGAATGCCGTATCTTATATAGCCACAACGGTTTCTTTACGACCGATAATCCTGGTGTAAGTATAGACCCTGCTAACCGGCCGCAGAACACGCAGTTTCAGGGTGAGTTTTTCTTCTTTATGCCGCTGACCCCGCATATGTGCCTTAGTATATCCTCCAAAACCCCGGATATGGCTTACCGGAAAGATGGCAGCCGGAAGGATCTCTTTTACTCGGAAGCGCCTAAACAAATGGTTCATAAAATCAACGAGATGCACGGCTTTCACGTCAGCAAGTTCATCTTTTCTAACAATCAGCGCCTGATCGAGATTATCGCTAAAAAAATCAATACTAAGGTTTAACCATTACATATTGATTGACCCATTCCAATATATCATCCCGGTCGCGGAAATTCAGATGGTAGGGAGCAAACTTCTTTTGATATCTTTTAGCATCTGCTGAAAAGTAAGCAGAGGTTACAATGATACCGTTGCTCTTTTCTTCGGACAAAACCTGGCAAAAGCTCCGCACAATGTTAACATCTACCCGCCGGTGTCTTGCAAAGCGCTTGCATTCTATTAAAAAGCGATAAGGGAATCCGCCGGTATCTTGCAAGGCGATCAAATCATACCCGCCGTCACGGGTTTGTTTAGTTAATTCTACATCAAAGTTCTTCTCGCGCATCAATTCAGCCACCATTTGTTCAAAATCACGCGCCTCTAATCGATAAATTGCTTCGTTGTCCCGGTAAATCTCGCTAATGGCCGCTTTAATACGTGACACCTCGTCAAATAGGATGATTTTAGATTCCGCTACTTCCAATACCGGCTCGGCAATCAAATCGTAACGGTGAGCTAACAATCCATCCAGCGAAGCGGCAAGCGCATTCCTCAAGAACATAGCAGAAGAACGACCTGTCCCATATCCTAATGCCGCTAGACTGCTTTCATAAGCACCCTGACGAATATTGATAACGGAACTTGTTTTTTGGAAGCTTGTCATCTGCCGCACAAAATCGGCTGTCCAAATGGGCTGATGATTTGTCATCGCTTTATTTATAAATCGCAAAGCCGGCGGGTTTACTGCATTTTGATAAGTGCTGGATTTCGCGATGAGGTCCAATGTCAATTTCAGCGGCGAATTGATAACGTTTTGATAACTGTTCGAATTGACGATGGCATCAATAAATTTTATCGTTTTATGCGCGCTTGAAAAATCCTCCGGTTCCATAGTCTAACATACGAAAATTTATAATGTAATATCATTCAGACCTAAACGTTTATAGAGGTTAGCCGTATAAGTATCAAATCATCGCCAGATTATTACGGATGATTTTGTTACTTTTGCCAACTTTTTTATATAATTTTATAAGGTAACGCACATCCAAACCTTTGTAGTTCAAAAATGTCTCAGTTCGATCATATAAAAGATATCGCCAAATACGGTCTTGAAAATGACCAGGAAAAGCTATTGGCTTCTTTGAATGATCTAATAGAGCATTCAAAAAGTACAAAGAAAGTTAATTTTGCCATACAGTTACAGTCCATTTTAAAAGATGCCGTCCGGCAACAACAAACCAAAAGCTTGGTTAAGGTAGGTTCTCCCGGCCATTTTCAGCGTCTGGATGAGCGGGAAACCGATGAACTGATTCTCGAAAAGATCACTTCTGAGTATACTTTCGACAACCTTATTGCGGAGCGGGAAACGCGTTCCGAACTTAATTATTTTGTGCAGGAACAGGCTTCAGCAGAACTTTTGCGTCAGTATGGATTGCCGGTCGCTAATAAGGTTTTACTGCATGGCCCCTCGGGTTGTGGTAAAACACTGGCCTCCTATGTGATCGCTGGGGAACTTAAAAAAATGATGATCGTGGTGAACCTTGGCGCTATCGTTTCCGCTAAACTTGGCGAAACCAGTAAAAACCTCGCCAAAATATTCCGTAAGGCAGCCTCGGAAGATTGCATTATCTTCATTGATGAATTTGACTCGTTAGGAAAGGTTCGTGATTATAGCCAGGATCACGGTGAAATGAAAAGGGTCGTTAACACGATATTACAACTTTTTGATTATTTACCGCAGAGTTCGATGCTTATTGCGGCCACCAATCAACTAGATATGATCGATAATGCTTTGCTCAGGCGATTTGATCTGAACCTTAAATTTGAACTTCCGACCGAAAAGCAAGCCAAAGCGCTGATCGAACTGGTCTTCAAAAATGGCAAATACAAGTTCGACAAGCCGAAAGTAGTTCCTGCGCTGATTAAAGAGACTGAAAATCTATCCTATTACAGTATTCAGAAAACATTGGTTACTGCCATCAAAAGAAGTCTTTTCGAAAGACAAACTGAAAAAACGAAATCCTTATACCTCACCATTAAAACTGATCTGTGGGGCAATTTGATCGCCGCTGAAAAGCGCGCTTTATCCGTCTCTTCCAATTAATTTTCGTTAGTACCCTCTGCTTCCAGGTTATTCACGTCATTAATTACCTCCAGTGCATTGATCCTGAGCATCTCGTCGTACAATAATCCGCTATATTGTCGTTTTACCGGATTTTCCTTTACGGTGATAACCAGTGAAAATGATAGGGCGCGGTTATATTTGACCATTGCTGCTTGATCAAGTAATTTGTGCAGGCGGGCAAGCACCGCGATTTTAAAAATTCTGTTTTCTTCGATCAGCACCTTCTTTGAAATCGTAAATCTGATCTTCTGGGCATTGCTCAGCATTTTGGCTTTATAATAGTAATCCTGCGACCAGGATTGGCTGAAAACATAATTTGCAGTGGTATTGTCATTAATGCCCAAAGCGATAGGCTTGTCATCTACCAATCTGATCTCACCGTTCTCATCCATTTCATACTCCTCCAAAGGAACATTTTTGAATATGCCGAAAGCCACTTGTATGGGGCAATAAGCGACCTGATTATTCTTGACGGGCTCGAACTTAAAACACAAGGTCGCGTCAACAGCCACCAGCCCGGTCACCCGGTCTAATTCCAGTAAATATTCAGGCAATTCTATTGGATAGGACTTGATCTCACCGGGAGTGATCGTGTCTTCAAGAACAAATGTGATTCGGTCTTTAGTAGAAAACTGGCAGATTTCTACATCTGGTACGCCATTACCTAATACATGGGTTTGCCGAGTGATAGGCAAATTAAAAATATTTTTATGGTCCTCGACGCTCGCAGAATTAATGATCAGAGCTTTAACAGTTTGCATATTGTCGCCCAGCGCCGGATAGCGTTTTAATATTTTAGCCGCGATATTAGCTGCCAATGGTGTGGCTAAGCTTGTTCCTGCGTCCCGGTCATAATACATACCGGGCGCTGCGGACAAAATTTTGATACCATTAGCCGATGGGTCGAGCAGATGATCGAAATCGCCTCCGTGATAACAGATATCGGGTTTGAATAATTTTTTATTGAGCTTGGTCCGCGTGATAGATGGATGATTCCAGTCGATGTGAAAAGTGCGGCTATAGATCGCAGGTACATTGCCGGCCGGCGAGATACGCAGGCGGGTGTTGTTCTCAAAATTGTCTGCAAGTGCCCCCACTGTGAGACTGTTCATACTTTCAGCAGGTGCACAGAGATTGGCGGATTCATTTTCGAAATGCTGTGGATAAGTCACCACCACTTCGCGCAGACCGGCAGCGATAGTTAGATTCCGGTTATTGGCTATAGCGATAAACACTAGAATATTGAGTTCTGCGGTAAGTTTGTCGATCGCATAGGCGTACTCCGAAACCGTCTCATTGTAGCGTTTGCAATCCGTATAACAAATCGTCAAGGTAAATATCTTAACGCCGTACATTTCGGAAGCCTCCCTGATTAATCGGACGACTTCTAGTTCGGCGATCACGCCCCCGTTGCCATCGATGATCTTGATCGGCAATAATTTGGCGTCAGCTTCAAAATCTCCTAAATGATTTGGAATAAGCCGGCTACCTAAAGCGGCCAGTGCGCCAATAGACGTACCGTGATTAGCGTTATCTATAACAGGTGAAGTACCGGTCAGATCAAATTGCGCGTCGTTAATGATGATCGGCCCAAGCGGATTTTGATTGCTGATGCCCGTATCAATCACGCCGATTATGGGTAAATCCTCGTCCGGATTGGTAATCGTAAAACCGAAACTCCGCTCCGGCATATTGAACCGGTTGGGACGGATCACCCCGGCAGATAAGGAATTGATAGACTGTAAAATATCGAAATTATCAGCGATTTCAGCGATTTGAGCCTGTGAAATGTGCATCACCTCGATCTTACCCACCTGGAAATCATAATAGAATTCAAGATTGTTCGCTTCAAGATATGCTAAAAGGCTTTGCTCCACAGGCCGAATCACCCGTTGAAATATTTCCACATTGTCTATGACGTTCAAAATGACGTGTTGCTTAAGTTCTTCAAACTTTAAGATCTTTTCACTGGAAAGGAAATGATAGAACTTGATAAATTTAATATCCGGGTGGTAGTTGTTTTGAATGGCAGGGTCAACATCATTGATAAAGATATTGATCTCATTTTCAAACCTTTGAAAACGCGCTTGATCAACAATTGCGAAAATTGCCTGTGAATTCAAATCTGAAAGCGAGACAAGCGACAAACCAAAATTATTTCTGTAACGGGCGGCGAAAAAAGAGGAGTCAAAAGTACTGTGGAATTCCATCAGTACATATTCCTGGTAGGCCGGTATATTAAGTGCCGCATTTCTGGACGTCTCCCGACTTTGACGGTCACGCCTGAAATTTACCCGTGAGGCTTCAAAGGATTCCTGCTTTAGTGTGTAGTCTATTGGATCTTCATCGTCCTCTTCTTTATCCTCCTGTTTACCGGGCGATCGGGTCTTTTGTTTCAGCGCAACGACACCCTCTTCCGGATTTCTGAAAAAAACATGATTTAACTCTTCTGCCATGGACAAATTGGTTGATTCTAAGGTTCAGAGTATAAAAATACTAAATAATATCGAACAGCTTGATATCCTTACCATCTTCCCGGAATCTTAACGATTATCAAGTGAGGCTAAGAAACCAGGGTAATCCGGCTGCTGCGATCTATTCTCTAAATCGAATTTATTCAGCAGAGAAATCGGCAATAAAGTTTTCCAGTTCCTGTTGCAGTTGCTCGCATATTATATCGGACTATTCGTATGATCTGAATATTTACTTTTATGTCTCTATCACTGTTTAATATATTCGACAACATTGCAACCCCTTGTTCTGTCAAAACCATAGGCAAATACTTTGTGATCACCTTATTTTAAAGTGCCAATATGGCTCCTTAAAACTTGACACTCGTCTTGCGAAAGTTCAAACATGAAATCATCAGGAAATCGGTCATGGTTTCTTATTACCTGTCGTTTAAGTGTTTTGTTTCTACTCCGAACAATATTGCTAAATCAAAATCCAATTTTACTTTCTGGTTGCCAATAGTAATTTGGATCATGGTTATTTCATCAGGTATCAATTGACTTTCTATTTTATTAGCTTTATAGTGTAAATTGATCTATTAGGTCACATTTTGTGACCTAATAGATTGAGAAAAAATTAAATTGCAGCATACTTCTGTTTAAGTTTAGCCATGTCCTGGCTAACTTTTGAATCCAATATTTTAGCATAATGCTGTGTGGTTTTAATATTTGTATGGCCGAGCATTTTGCTAACCGTTTCTATAGGGACATTATTAGACAATGTGACGGTTGTCGCGAAAGTATGTCTTGCTAGATGGAATGTCAAGTGCTTAAATACATCTGATAGGTCTGCTATCTCCTTTAAGTAAGCATTCATCTTTTGATTGCTTAAAACAGGTAATAGTAAGCCCATATTTTCGCATCGCGGGTGATCTTTATAACGGTTCAATATTTCTAAGGCTACGGGCAAAAGCGGTATCCTTGAAGCTGTATCTGTTTTTTGCCTGCTTGTGAATATCCATTTATCACCATCCATGCCTATCCCAATCTCATTTCTCCTTAGTTTTTTAACATCGGCATAAGATAATCCGGTATAGCAACAAAACACAAAAACATCGCGCACCTGTGATAAACGGTCAATAACAAATTTTTTATTATTGATAGCATCCAGTTCTTGTTGCGTCAAATAAGTACGCTCCTTTGCCTTTGCAGTGGATTTAAAATTAATAAAGGGATTTTGCTTTAGCCAGCCATTGGCAATACAATGATTAACGACTTTTTTAAGGTGCTTAATATATTTGGCCGCAGATACACCGGTGATCTTACAATTTACTTTCAGGTAAAATTCAAAGTCAGTAATAAAAGCATGATTTAATTGGCTGATCTCTATATCTGTTCTACCATATTTTTCTTGCAGGAATCCAGTAAGGTGTTTTTCAGATGTGTTATATCCTTTCAATGTATTAGGCTCAAAGCCATTTCCGATCAATGCTTTAACTTTAGCATTATGCTCTTTAAATAATTCCATCAGGAAACGGCTTTTTTGGTTCTTTCCTGTGAACTGATTCTGCAAGCTTTCAGTTGTTACTTGTTGGTTCGTCTCAATTAATACCTGGTGCGCATTCCGCAGTTTGGTTTGCAGACTGTCGAGATAGTTGTTAAGTGACTTAATTTCTTCTTTGGTTCCAATTCCACGTCCTGCATGGTTGTTCCATTTGGCCGGATCACAATCGCGTCCTACGGAAATATCCGCGCGTTTACCCCTAACTGTGATGCGCATGTAGATGGGCATTGCACCCCCTTTGTAGTTTTTTTGTTTTCTGATGTAGAAAAGCAGATGGAAATTACTCATAATTACAAGCTTAAAAGTTAAACAAAAGTAAGTTTGTAGCCTGCATTAATCAAGATGTTCACTCGCTGAACAGGTTGATAATCAATTAATTAAAAGCAATTCGGTGCGTAGTGTTTTACCATATGGTACGCACCGAATTACGCTCATTTTTGTTACGTTTTGGTGCATAATATGGAGTTTTGATGCCAACAAAAAACCCTGCAAACTTTTGATTTGCAGGGTTTTAGCACCTTTTGGTATTGTTTTTTGTAGCCCGTAGGGGAATCGAACCCCTGTTTCTAGAATGAAAATCTAACGTCCTAACCCCTAGACGAACGGGCCTTGTTTCCCTTATTTTGGGATTGCAAAGATATACGTTTCAGAACAAATTAAAAATAATCTTTTAAAAAAAATTTATCTTCCTGAATCACAGGCACTATTTTTACCATAATCAAACAAAAATCCCCGTAAAGTATTATAATTCCGGTCATACTACGTTATCTTTATACAAACATAAACCTATTATGAAAGCCATTTGGAACAACCATGTTATAGCCGAAAGCAACGATACTATTGTGGTAGAAAACAACCACTATTTCCCTAAAACCAGCGTAAATGCTGCATTTTTAGCCCCTTCTAACACCCATACCACTTGCCCCTGGAAAGGCCTGGCATCGTACTTTACGCTAACCGTAGATGGTAAGCAAAACCCGGATGCGGCCTGGTATTACCCCGACCCAAAACCTGCCGCGGCAAACATTGCAAATTACATTGCTTTTTGGAAGGGTGTGCAAATAACAAATTGATTATGAAGCAATACGACTGTATAGTTATCGGATCAGGGCAAGCGGGCACACCACTGGCCAAAAAACTGGCCGGAGCCGGTAAAAAAACATTGCTGATAGAAAAACGCTTTATAGGTGGCACATGTGTAAACGATGGCTGCACCCCCACTAAAACTATGATAGCCAGTGCACGCCTGGCCTATTTAGCCGGCAAATGCAACGACATGGGGGTTACCATCAAAGGCTTTAAGGTGAACCTTAAGCAGGTTAAAAAGCGCAAAGATGATATCGTCTTAAAATCGCGCAATGGTGGGCAGGCGGCTGTAGAAAAAACCAAAAACCTCGACCTGCTCTTTGGAGAGGCTACTTTTATAGATACAAAAACCATCTCAGTAAAGCCCAAAACAGGTAAAACAAGGCAGTTTACTGCTGATCAGGTTTTTATTAATACAGGCGCAAAAACCATTATTCCTAATGACATTGAGGGGTTAAATGACATTAACTACTTAACATCTACCACCATCCTCGACCTTGAAAAAGTGCCTGATCACTTGCTTATTATAGGCGGCAATTACATTGGACTGGAGTTTGGGCAAATGTTCCGCCGGTTTGGCAGCAAGGTTACGATCTTAGAAAAATCGGAAAGACTGTTAGGGCGCGAGGATGAAGATATTGCCGCCGAAATGACCAATGTATTGGAGGGCGAAGGCTTAACTATACTGACCAACGCTAAAGTCACTAAGTTTAAAAAGAAGACTGGTGGCAAAATATCCGCTACTGTTATTGTAAACGGCGAGGAGCGTAAAATACGCTGCACCCATGTACTAGTAGCTATTGGCCGTGCGCCGCAAACAGATGCCTTGAGATTGGATAAAAC
Organism: Inquilinus sp. KBS0705; assembly: GCA_005938025.2. Lineage (NCBI taxonomy): Bacteria > Pseudomonadati > Pseudomonadota > Alphaproteobacteria > Rhodospirillales > Rhodospirillaceae > Inquilinus > Inquilinus sp. KBS0705. Next base: position 20,513 of record VCCI02000002.1, read on the forward strand.
AGGTGTAAAAACCGACACCAAAGGCGCCATTATTGTAAATAACAAGCTTGAAACTAATATTAATGGAATATACGCTTTAGGCGATGTTAAGGGAGGCCCTGCTTTTACACATATATCCTATAACGACTATACCATAGTTTACCGCAACCTTATCGAAAAACAGAACTTATCTATTAAAGACCGACCCGTACCTTATTGCATGTTTACCGACCCCGAATTGGGGCGTGTAGGTATAACAGAAGCCGAAGCTAAAAGGCAGGGATTAAACTATAAAGTAGCTAAATTACCCATGGCGCATGTGGCCCGGGCCATTGAAACAGGCGATACCCGCGGAATGATGAAGGCTGTTGTTGATGCCGATACCAAACAGATATTAGGCGTTGCTGTAATAGGCACCGAGGGTGGCGAGATTATGACTGTATTGCAAATGGCGATGGAGGGCGGTATAACCTACGACAGGATACGTTTCTGTGTATTTGCCCACCCCACCTACTCCGAATCGTTAAATAACTTGTTTTTGGCATTGGAGGATTAATTTGACGCATGATAAAAGTTGAGCGCCTTGTAAAAACTTTTGGTATAATAAAAGCCGTTGATAATATCTCTTTCGAGGTAAATGAAGGCGAAAACATGGTGCTTTTGGGTACCAGCGGCTGCGGTAAAACCACTACGTTAAAAATGCTGAACCGCCTCATTGAGCCCGATAGCGGCAAAATATTTATAGGCGGCAAAAATGTTTTAGAGCAACCTGCCGAAATATTAAGGCGCAATATGGGATACGTGCTTCAAAACAACGGTTTGTTTCCGCATTATACAGTTGCTGAGAACATTGCCGTAGTACCCCAATTACTTAAATGGGATAAAGCTAATACAACCAGGCGCACACACGAGCTTTTAGAAAAGCTACATTTATCAAAAGAATATTTAACTGCTTACCCTGCAGAACTAAGCGGCGGCCAGCAACAACGTATAGGGTTGGCAAGGGCTTTGGTTGCTGATCCCGCTGTGCTATTGATGGATGAACCCTTTGGAGCATTGGACAATGTTACCCGAGCAAGCATTCACACCGAGTTTAAAGGGCTGGACGAGCTAAAGCGCAAAACTATCATTATGGTTACGCACGATGTACAGGAGGCCTTTGAACTGGCCGACCGCATCGCGCTAATGGATAAAGGCAAAATTGTACAGATAGGCTCGCCTGCCGAATTATTGTTTAAACCGGCAAATAAGTTTGTGAGCGATTTTTTACATCAACAACACCTGCAGCTTGAATTTAAGACCATCAAGTTGTTGGATATATGGGAAGACCTGGCTGTTAGCACTAAAAAGACTAACACATCTTCCATATCAGCGGCGTTAGGTGTATGGGACGTTTTGGAGCACTTTAAATTTAAGCGCGGCGAAACCATAAATGCTCTTAACCCCCAAACCAAAGAAGTAAAAACCATCAGTTTTGAACAGTTGATGTCGGCATTTTCACAATATAAAAACCATCAGCCGCATGAATGAGCATCAACAAACCCTGTTTGAGTTTATGCAGCAGCAAAGCGATAAGTTGTGGGTACAAACCATGCAGCATATCGGGCTTACATTTATATCGTTATTTATAGCCGTGCTTGTTGGTTTACCATTGGGCATATACATCACCCGTAAAAAACAATTTTCGGGCTTTGTTTTAGGTGTAGCAGGCATTTTACAAACTATACCCAGCATTGCATTACTTGGTTTTATGATACCCGTTTTAGGTATTGGTGCTAAACCCGCTATAGTCGCTTTGTTATTATATGCACTGCTCCCAATCATCCGCAATACCTACACCGGAATAATTGGCGTTGATGGGGCCGTAAAAGAGGCCGCTGTGGCCATGGGGATGAGCAGGTGGCAAGTATTATTAAAAGTGGAACTACCGCTTGCCATGCCCGTTATTTTGGCCGGTATACGCACGGCTACGGTTATCAATGTTGGGGTAGCCACCCTGGCATCGTACATTGCAGCAGGCGGGCTGGGCGAGTTTATTTTTGGTGGTATATCATTAAACAATACCAATATGATATTGGCCGGCGCTATACCAGCAGCATTACTTGCCATTATATTCGATTTCCTGCTGTCGAGGGTTCAAAAATTCAACTTTAAAAAAATAAAAGGGACTGTTAAAATTGCGCCTGTGTTGTTAGTGCTACTATCTTGCCTATACTTTATCCCCTCGGCTTATGGCGGTAAACTTACAGCCGGCTTTACACCCGAATTTATGGGTAGGCAGGATGGTAACCTGGGCTTGCAAAGTAAATATGGCTTAAAAATACACACCATAGTCATTAGCGATGCAGTGATGTACAAAGCCGCGCAGGAGAAAGAACTGGATGTGATCAGCGGGTACTCTACCGATGGGCGGCTAAAGGCGTATAACCTAGTGGTGCTGGATGATGATAAAAAAATATTCCCCCCTTACTATGCCGCACCTGTTGTTCGGGAAGATGCTTTAAAAAAGTTCCCTGAATTGGAGAAAACGCTGAATTTGCTATCGGGCACTATAACCGATTCTGTCATGACAGAGTTAAATTATAAAACCGATTACCTGCATCAAACACCCGAGCGTGTAGCAAAAGATTTTTTAGTAGCCAAAAAGCTATATAAGCCCGAGCGTGGCGGAAACGATGGTATAGTACGCATTGGCTCGAAAATATTTGGTGAACAGTACATTTTAGCCAGTATGTACACAATGCTGATAAAAGGATATACTAACTATGACGTAGCCACAAAAACAGGCTTAGGCGGCACCAAAATAGTGTTTGATGCCATGACCAACAACCAGATAGACCTTTACCCCGAATATACCGGCACCGGCCTGTTAGCTATACTACAAGCCCCACAGCAAAAGGTAAACCTGCTACAGGTAAGTAAAGACAGTACCTATAATTATGTAGCAAACGAGTTTTTAAAAAAATATAATATCAAATGGTTAAAACCAATTGGGTTTAACAATGCGTATGCTTTAATGATGCGCCAAAAGCAGGCAAAAGAGCTGCATATTAAAACAATTACCGACCTTAAACGCTATTTAGATACCAAATAATACCAATGGATTTAGCCGACTGTTATAAAAAGGTACGCCGGCGTACCGAAGAGATATGTGCCCCGCTGCAAACTGAAGATTACGTGGTTCAGCCCATAGTGGATGTTAGCCCACCTAAGTGGCATATTGGGCATACTACCTGGTTTTTTGAGACTTTTATTTTAAAGCCTTATTTTATGGGCTACCAGGAATACGACCCCAATTATAATTACGTTTTTAACAGCTATTATGAAACCGTTGGCAACCGCGTTATACGCACCGACCGGGGAAATTTAAGCCGCCCTACGGTTATAGACGTTCAGCTTTACCGCAAGTATGTTGATGATGCGATGGAGAATTTTCTGTTAGGTAATATCAGTGATGATGTAAAGGAATTGCTCATACTCGGTTTTAATCACGAGGAGCAGCATCAGGAACTTTTGTTGACAGATATCAAATATATTTTAGGCAACAACCCTTTGTTCCCGGCTTACTCAAAAGATTATATATCTCCAAAATCTAAAAGAACCGGCGATGCTTTTATTAAGCTTGACGAGGGCGTTTACTATATAGGTTTTGAGGGTGAGGGTTTTAGTTTTGACAACGAACTTAACCGCCATAAAGTGTATTTAAACGCCTTTGAGATAAGCCCAGATTTGGTAACGAATGCCGAATACCTGGAGTTTATGAATTCAGGCGGTTACCACGATTTTAGGCATTGGCATGCTGCCGGTTGGGATTGGGTTAATACTAATAAAATTGAATCACCAATGTACTGGCATAATATAGACGGAGAATGGCATAACTACAACTACCATGGCTTGCAGCCTGTTAATTGGGACGAGCCGGTTTGCCATATCAGTTACTATGAGGCCTATGCCTATGCATCCTGGAAAGGCATGCGCCTGCCTACCGAATTTGAGTGGGAAACCGCGGCAACCCATTTTAAATGGGGGAAAGCTTGGGAGTGGACAGAAAGCGCTTACTTGCCCTATCCGGGATTTGCAAAAGCACCCGGTGCAATTGGCGAGTATAATGGCAAATTTATGGTTGGGCAAAAAGTGCTTCGCGGAGCATCAGAAGCTACCTCACCCAATCATAGCAGAATAACTTATCGTAATTTTTTCCAACCAGAGCTGCGCTGGCAATTTACCGGCATACGCCTTGCAAAATAAATACATCAACAATACCTATGGCACCCACCACAGCAATAACAGAACAATCAGCAGCGGGATTTGATAACCAAACAAAACAGTTTTATAACGATGTTATAAACGGTTTGTCATCTACCCCAAAACGCCTTGATTCTAAATATTTTTACGACGCTCAAGGAGACAAACTTTTCCAGGAATTAATGGCTTGTGATGATTACTATCCTACTAATTGCGAAATGGAGATATTCACTTCACAAACGGCGGAAATTTGTAAAGCAATTATAGCTGATGGCGATGCCTTTGATCTGATAGAACTTGGCGCGGGCGATGCAACAAAATCATCTCATTTGCTTAAATACCTTATAGATCACAAAGCCGATTTTACTTATTTGCCTATTGATATATCAGATAACATAATATCTTATTTAAACATTACGCTACCGGTTACATTGCCGGGCATTAAAATAACCGGGCTTAACGGTGAGTATTTTGAAATGCTTAAAAAAGCGGCTACCATATCTAATAAGCGTAAAGTGGTAATGTTTCTCGGCTCAAACATTGGCAACATGCCTGTACATATTGCCGAAGGTTTTTGTAAAGAAATACGCAATCATTTAACGCCGGGCGATATGATGCTGATTGGTATTGACCTTAAAAAAAATCCTAAAACCATTTTAGCTGCGTATAATGATAAAGAAGGCATCACCAAACGCTTTAACTTGAATTTATTAGAGCGCATTAACCGTGAGCTAAACGCTAATTTTAATATTAACCAGTTTGATCATTACCCTACTTACCACCCTGAAACCGGGGCGTGTAAAAGCTATTTAATAAGCCTTGCTGACCAGGAAGTGAATATTAGCGGTCAAACTATTTCCTTTTTAAAGGATGAGTATATTGATATGGAGATATCACAAAAATACACGGTTGAGCAAACCCATAAAATGGCTTCAGAGGCCCAATTTGAACCTCTGAAACAATTTTTTGACAACAAGAAATGGTTTATTGACGCCATTTGGACGGCCATCTAATTCGGCTATTATTTGGTAACCAAACCGGCATGTGGGTTAATAAACGCCAATACACCGTAAGTGATAACAAATAACCAGCAAGCTATGTACAGAAATACAAAAGGTTTTCTGTTTTGTAACCATTCTGGGTATAAAATAGGTTTGCCCTGGAATTTACCGCGCGGCTTGCTCGGAAAAAAGAATGTTTTATACGTTTCAATAGTAGCAATGGTAAAACCAATGCTGCATAAGCCAATAGCCAAAAAGTTATCGGTAAGGTTAGCTGCAACCCATCCCCAAAAGTAAGCGATACTTGGGCTGCGGAAAAACTTAAATGTTTCAAAACCTTCTATTGGGGCATCTTTCCAGGCGCCACCAAAAGCAGATATCCAGCCACCAACACTAAGCATTATTAAAATGATGTATGGGTTCCAGGTTAATTCTCCGGCTTGATATTTTTGCCATTGGTTGATAATAGCCCAGGCAATTCCAAAAATGATAGCCACATAAAAGAAAGCTGCGATCCAGCGGTCACGTTTACTTTCAACAACCTTACCAAATACGTGTAGTTGCATTGGTATAAAATATTTAGTTTGATCAGAGGTACGTAAAAACGATTTCCAAACCTCTACGGTTAACCTTTCGGCAACATAAGTACATCCCCATAACAAAACCACACCCGAGTAGGTAGTAAGGTCTAATTTTGCAAAATGTGCAATAAAAGGCGCATATATAAGGCCGATAATGGCGCTTCTGAAATATTTTGGCCAGGTAAACCCTTCGTGGGGTGAATCTTTATACATACCCCATGTAGAGATATGTAACCCTGCTGTTAATCCGGTAAGTAGTGCGAGTAATGTAAGTTGCATTCTGTTTTATGTAATGATAATGTGATTATGGTTAAAATTTGAGTGCGAATTTAGTAAAATAAACAATTTAATTGTGTTTTAAGCAATTGATGAGACCCCTGCCGATAGATATGCCTGTTCTATATATAGCAAGTCGCGCTTGGCAATATACAGGTTAAACTTAGCATCTTCACCTTCGCGTAAAGCATTAAAAAAATCTGTGAACATACCTTTTGTACCGCCAATATCACTTATACCGGGAAAGATCAACTTCCATTTATCACCTCTAACAAATATGAATAAGCCATTAGATTCGAATTTTATAGAGCCTTTGCTGCCATAAATGCGCGATACCCGCAAGCCCTTGAACAGCGCGTTTACTTCCCACGAATAAAGAAGTGTACCCACAGGCCCGTCCTCATATTGGGCAACCACCTGCATACTGCGCTCGGTTTTACCAACGCTGCTTTTATTTTGCGGGAAATAGCCAATTATATGTTTGATGCTCATCCCCAGGTTTGATATAAAGTTGATCCAATGGATGCCGCCTTCAAATAACGCCCCACCACCTGCTGTATTAGTGTCGCCCCGCCAATCGTTAACTACCTGTTTTTTGGCAGCGTTAAAAAACATAAACTTAATGTCGCCGATAAGCTTTCCAGCAAGCACATTGCGTAGCTTTTGCAGCACTGGTTTATAAAAATAATTTTCGGCCACAAATAGTTGCACGCCGTATTCCTTGCGTAAACTATCTATCGTATCAAAATCAGCAGATCTAAAAAAGGGTGGTTTTTCTACAATTACGTGTTTGCCTGCTTTCATGGCTGCAATAGCCAGTGAGAGGTGGCTATCGGGCGGTGTAGCTATAAAAATAACATCTACGTTTGGCGACGCTATTGCAGCCTCGTATGATCCGAAGTGGCCCTCGCCATTATACTTCGATTCAAATTCAACCGCTTTTTGTTGGGCCCTGCTGGCAAAATACAAATGGACACCATCAAACTTCTTAAGCGTTTTGGCATGCTTGCCTGTAATGACCCCGCACCCTAAAAATCCTATACGTATATCCCCTTCTACCTTTTTATATGTTGCCATATTAACTTGCTTTAATAATTAAATCGCCTACGCGCAGGGCATTGGCAGCAATGGTTAAACTTGGGTTTAAAGCCGCCGATGTAGGCATAACGCTACCATCGGTAACATATAAATTATCTATACCACGAAATTTGCAGTTCTCATCAAGGGCTGATTTTTTTTCATCAGTGCCCATACGTACCGTACCCACCGCATGAGAAAAAGTACGGATATCATGTATATAATGTGTTAATGCCCCGGCGCCCTTCATTATCCTTTTACCTGCGTCGGTTAACACTTTTAACGCAGCCACATCTCTTGCGGAATATTCGTGCGATATAACAGGACGTGGTAACCCAAATTCATCCTTATGCGCCTGATCAATGGTTATATAATTACTAAACTGCGGCTGATCTTCCACTATCGCTAATAAGCCGCTAAGTAAGCGCACACCCTGACTTAATAATTTACCAAGCGGCCCTTTAATTTCGTTTTGGACCAATCCCATTGGAGGGGTTGGCATTTGTTGCAAACTGCCTACTTTATTAAATTCAGAACCTTCCTTGCCAAAGTAATAATCTAAAATAGCCAACTGTTTGTGAAAACGTCCTTCTTTATCTGCTACACCAGGGAATATCCCAAAAATGATTGAATTTAAATGGCGCATTAAATACCGGCCAATCACATCGCCGCCGGGGTTGTATTGTTGCATCCCTGATGATAGTAAAACATGTGGCGTACCCAACGAACCCGCTGCTAAAATTATAAGGCCCGCTTTAAAAGTTTGTTTTTCGCCGGTTGTTTTTGATGTAGCATTAGCGCTAACTATTTTTCGGCCCTCTGCATTTAGTTTGGTTACTACCATGTTAGGTAACAGCTCCATTCCTTTCCCAATAAGGTCTGGCAAAACCATCGTAGCTAAATCGTTTTTGGCGCTTATAGCGCAGGCAAATGTATCGCATGTTTTGCAATGCTGGCAGGTGCCTCGTGTAGTATCTTCGTAATTAATGGCTAAGGGTAGCTGAAAAGGGTGTAACCCCAGTTTTTGCGCGCTTGCTTTTACCTTGTTTGATATATTGGCCAATTGTGGCTTGCCCTGGGGCAGCGGTGTACTTCGATACGGCTCGGTAGGGTCTATTCCCGTTTCCCCTGATATATGTAGTATCCCTTCGGCTTGGGTGTAATAGCTTTCAAGGTCATTATATTTAATAGGCCAGCCCTGGGCATTAGCCCCTTCGATCTGCTCGTTCTTTTCAAAGTCTGCTTCCCGGAAACGAAAGGAAACCCCACCATAAAATACAGAGGGCCCACCAACGCAGGAATATAACCCCATAGTCGGCTTATTGCCCCCCTTCTCTACATGCAGCAAACTGGTTTTATCATAAAACTCCGACAGATCTATAGAGCCACGCATATCCCAGTTGTGTTCACCACGGGTAACAAAACCGCCACGCTCCAGCATCAGCACTTTCATACCCGCGTTCACTAACTGCCGTGCCGTCATCGAACCACCAAAACCGCTTCCAATGACAATAGCATCGTAGCTCTGCATAATTAAGAGTTTTTAAATTAAGGGCGAAAGATAGGCATTTCCTTTAAAACAGGCCGCCGGTACCCTTTTACTACACTATTAATTACATTACGCTGAACTTTCATTTTAGCTGTAGCATTTTTTAATTTAATTGCTTTTATTTCAAATTACCCTATATTTATTTCAAATATTTCACATCATGGGGCCATCAACAATTATATATCTGGTATTGGCATTTTTTGCGCTGATCATAATTTTTTCGTCGTTTGTAACGGTTAAGCAGGGCACAATTGTAGTGATAACAGTGTTTGGTAAATACCATCGTATTTTAACGCCAGGCCTTAGTTTTAAGATACCTCTTATTGAAAATATCTACTCGCAGATATCCATACAAAACCGCTCGGTTGAACTGGAGTTTCAGGCGGTAACGTTTGACCAGGCCAATGTGTACTTTAAAGCCATGCTATTGTATTCAGTGCTTGATCAACAGGAAGAAACCATAAAAAATGTGGCCTTTAAGTTTGTTGATGAGCGCAACCTGATGCAGGCATTAATACGCACAGTTGAGGGGTCGATAAGAGCTTTTGTAGCCACTAAAAGGCAAGCCGAAGTGTTAGTGCTTCGCCGCGATATTGTAGAGCATGTGAAGGAGCAATTAGATACCATTTTAGAAAACTGGGGCTATCACTTACAGGACCTTCAACTAAATGATATTACGTTTGATGATGTGATTATGAAATCAATGAGCCAGGTGGTAGCATCGAACAATTTAAAAGCCGCTGCCGAAAACGAAGGACAGGCACTATTGATTACAAAAACTAAAGCCGCTGAAGCTGATGGTAATGCCATAAAAATATCTGCCGAAGCCGAGCGGCAGGCAGCCCAACTACGTGGCCAGGGAATTGCATTGTTCCGCGAGGAAGTGGCAAAGGGTATGACCATGGCTGCAAAAGAAATGCAAGGCGCCAATATGGATACATCTGTTATCTTATTTACGATGTGGACCGAATCAATAAAACACTTTGCCGAAAACTCGCAGGGCAACGTTATATTTTTAGACGGATCTACAGACGGTATGCAACGTACCATGAAAGAAATGATGAGCTTAAACCTTTTACAACCCGATAAAGTCAAAAAGTAAAATTATTTTACTTCTGACTTCATGATTTTAAAAAGTTTTAGATTCTCTTTTTTACTTGCAGTGGTACTATTTATCGCAAATATGACTACTGCTCAGCCTTTCAGGCAGTTAACGGCCGCCGACTTTATGGGCACCCCAAAGGCAAATAACAGGGGTGTAATTGCTTACACCAACTGCACGCTCGATTTTAGCTATCAGGCTAATCATAGTAAAAATGATTACTTACTGCATTTTAAAGTTACGTTGCAGCTAAACAACTACAAATCGTGGATGGATAAAGCACGCATTACATCGGCGGAGCAACTTGCTGAGATACTAAAGCACGAGCAGGGCCACTATAATATCGCCTACTTAGAACAGCAAGAGGTTATACGAACAATGGAACGCACCCGCTTTACAGCTAACTACCGGGCAGAAGCAATGGATCTGTTCAATCGCATTGATGCTAAGTATAAACAGTTAAATATTGATTATGACGAAGACACCCAGCACAGTGTTAACAAACAACAACAACATAGTTGGGATATATATTTCGCCAAACGTTTAGAATATATGCCCTCTGCCGAAAATGCAGGCATGTAGTACAAGTAATTGCCCGATATTTTGACGCTGCCTTTTATTGCTGTACTTTTGAACAAATATGCCAACCGGTAATAAACTTTATTTCGCTTCAGACTTTCACCTGGGTGCCAACGGATACGAATTGTCGCGTGAGCGGGAAGACCGTATTGTCCGATGGCTTGACACTATAAAAGTAGATGCTGCTGAGTTATTTTTAGTAGGTGATGTTTTTGATTTTTGGTTTGAATACAAAACAGTTATCCCAAAAGGATACACCCGCTTTTTAGGCAAATTGGCCGAACTTACCGATGCCGGTATAAAGCTTTATCTTTTTAAAGGCAACCACGATATGTGGATGTTTGATTATTTTGAAAAGGAGCTAAACGCTACTATCATTAGTAACCAAATGGAAATGGAACAGGGTGGTAAAAAGTTTTACATTCACCATGGTGATGGCCTTGGCCCTTTTGATTATAAATACAAAACATTAAAAAAAATATTCCGCAGCCGTTTGTGTCAATGGCTGTTTGCAAGGGTACACCCCAATTTAGGTGTTGGCATAGCTAGCAGATGGTCGCGGCATAGCCGTATAGCTGGCTTAGAGGAGTTTAAAGAAATGGATAATCGGCGCGAGTGGCTGGAAATATATTCAACCGAATTACTGCAGACGAAGTATTATGATTACTTTATATTTGGCCATCGGCACAAACCACTTGATATGATGCTAGCCGGTAATAGCCGCTATATAAACCTTGGCGAGTGGGTTAATTATTTTACCTATGCAGTTTTTGACGGTGACAGCCTTGAGCTAAAATACTTTGAAGCTACCGAAAAAAATCCTTAGCACGCTAAATCTCTTTACAATACGCTGAGTTTATTATATGCCTTTAATTGCGTATTTTTGCATGTTTATTGCAGCATAACAAAGAGTTGGGCCGATATAAAGCCTATAAACAGCAATAGAATTGCTGTAATTGAATTAAAGAAAATGTTAGAGAAATTAGAATTAATATACCAGCGCTGGAAGAACGTAGAAGCCGAATTAAGCAGCCCGGATGCTATGGCTGATATGAAGCGTTTTGCACAGCTCAATAAAGAATATAAAGACCTTGCCAAAATTGTTGATGAGTATAACATATACCGCAACATAATGAGCAATATTGAAACTAATAAAGAAATATTAGCTACCGAAAAAGACGAAGAGTTTCGTGAAATGGCTAAGATGGAATTAGATGAGCTTTTAGTGAAACAGGATGAAATGGAAGAATCTATCCGTTTGATGCTTATACCTAAAGACCCTGAGGACTCTAAGAATGCCATTATTGAGATACGCGGTGGTACCGGCGGCGACGAGGCTGCATTGTTTGCAGGCGACCTTTATCGCATGTATATGCGTTATTGCGAAAAACGCGGCTGGCGTACCGAATTGGTAGATTATACCGAAGGTACCGCTGGTGGCTATAAAGAAATTGTTTTTAATGTAACTGCAGATGACGCATACGGTAACTTTAAATACGAATCTGGCGTGCATCGTGTGCAGCGTGTCCCGGATACCGAAACACAAGGGCGCGTACATACATCTGCTGCGTCTGTAGTTGTATTGCCCGAGGTTGATGAATTTGATATCGACTTGCAGGTAAGTGACATACGTAAAGATTTGTTCTGCGCATCAGGGCCGGGCGGCCAATCGGTAAATACAACCTACTCGGCAGTAAGACTGACACACATACCTACAGGTATTGTAGCACAATGCCAGGACCAAAAATCGCAGTTGAAAAATTATGATAAAGCCTTAGGGGTTTTACGCTCGAGGGTGTACGAAATGGAGTTGCAAAAGCATTTGGAAGAAACTTCTAAAAAGCGAAAAACCATGGTAGCAACCGGCGATAGATCGGCTAAAGTGCGTACTTATAATTATCCGCAAGGTCGTTTAACCGAGCACCGTATTGGTTTAACCATTTATAACTTAAATGGTGTAATGAACGGCGATCTGCAAGAGATTATGGAAGCACTACAATTTGCAGAGAATGCGGAGAAGCTAAAAGAGGGCACTGTAGCTTAAATGTAAAATTTTATTTATTTGATAGCAAAAAGCACCATTTAGGTGCTTTTTTTATTTATGACTATCGTCTTTCATGTAAATTTCATAATGCTGCTTTAATTTAGCGTTTGTGAGGTTGCATTATTACATTATTAAACGTAATGTGTAAATACACGCTAAGTTTAACTGTAATTAACGCAAATTAATATGCTGGCAGTAACAAAATTAACAGAAAGCTCTACCATTTTTGGTCGCGAAGTACGCTTAATGGGTAACAGGTTTGAGATTCGATTAGTTGCCAATAACCCTGTTTGGGCTAACCAGCGTATAGATAGCGCCATAAACGAAATAAATCGCGTTGAAAAGCTGTTAAGCACCTTTACTGAGGATAGCGTTATTAATGAGATAAACCGCAATGCAGGTATCAAACCTGTGTATGTTAACGCAGAAATATTTGAATTGATTGATAGAGCACTGCAAATATCAGCACTTACTTATGGCACATTTGATACCACTTATGCCTTAACAAGCAAGCCAAAAGCCGAGATCAATAGCTCGATAGTTGTAAAAACACTGAAAAAGAAACTAAGCCAAACTAACTATACAAATGTTATGCTTAATGCCGAAAGCCAAACTGTTTATTTAAAAAATAAAGGCATGCGCATAGGCTTTGGTGCCATTAGCCGGGGCTATGCTACAGACAGGGCTAAATATATTTTACAGATGGAAGGTGTTAGCAGTGGTGTAATAAATGCTGGTGGCGATTTGCTTACATGGGGCCTGCAGCCTGATAACCAACCCTGGACAATTGCAACAGCCGACCATAACCAGGCTGACAAACCTTTTGCTAACATTAACATTAGTAACATGGCTGTAGCTACATCTTTTAATACAGAACTTCTAAGCAGTGTTATCTCATCAAAAGATATTGATGCTGAGAGTGGATTTCCGGTTAGCCATATACAAAGCGTAAGCATTATAACACCCACAGCAGAATTAGCCGACGCAATGGCAACGCCAATTATATCTATGGGTGTAAATGCAGGTTTATATCTAATTAATAAATTAAATCAAATAGCCTGTATTGTTATTGATGATCATAACCGAACCTACACATCAAAAGATATTAATAAATTGATGTAATCTGTTGCTATATTTAGCAAACTAAACCTATACGTTATATTATTGGGGGCACTAAGCCAGGCGCATGTTCTGGATATTACTGCTTGCGTTTTAAATTCTTAATGTTACTGTGATAATTAACCATTTTAACAGTTCATTAACATTCCTATTGCTTAAATGATAAAGTGGTTTTTGTATATTGTCCTTTTAATAATATTAGTGCCACGACTATCATCAGCCGAAGTTTTTTCGAGTAGTTCTCATACTTTTTCATACAATTTCCTGGCTCCCGCTTTACAGCATGATACTGTTACTGTAACAAAAACCGTTAAACACACATCAGAAGAAGATAAAAAGAAAATAAAAGAAGTAGCTAAAGCAAAAAAACTACCTAAGCCCGAGAAGGTTGACGATGCCCCAAAACAAAAAGCAAAAAGGCAGCGCAGACCTGACGGCTTGGAAAGACCGCCGGAAATACCCAGAAGAAATAATTAATTTTAAGCGAGATACCAAATCAATGAGATACTTTGGCGCATTGTTTTTTTTAATAACCTGCATTACGGCTAAAGCTGCTGTAGTTAAGCCAATGCTTTTTACATCGCGCGATACCATACCTGTTACAGACACCGATACCGTGGTTAAAAAAAATTCGGTATCGGCGGGTGTAAGCTACGGTAGCGATGCTTTATTTTTTGGTCGTACCGGCCCTATTAAGTATCCCTTTACCGCCACTGATATTATTTTCAATAGTAAATCGGGCATATTTATATATGGTTCTGCTGTAAAGGTTTTAGGGTACAAGCCGCTGGTTGATGAAATTGATTTAGGCGGCGGATATTTTTACCGGCTATCAAAGCAATTTACCGGAACCATAAGCTATACACGCTTTATTTTTAATAAAGAGGCCGAGATAATCAAATCAGCATCATCCAATGATATTGATTTTAAGAACTCATACGATTGGAAATATTTTAAAACCAGTTTGATAGGCGATTACCTCTTTGGTAAATCATATGATATTTTTGCTACCATAAGTAACTCCAAATATATCGAAAGCAGTTTCAGCATATTTGATGATAACGATTACCTATCTATAAACCCCACTGTAAATGTAATATTTGGCACACAAAATTTTGTTCAGCGCTACTCAGTAGATCATGAAGATGAATTAGCAATAGATAACATTTATCTGCATAATTTAAATGGCCGCCGGGCAAGGGCAAATGCACAATTTAATTTGCTTAACTACAGCTTTAAATTACCCCTGGCATATAACAGGCCGCATTATACATTAGAGGCGGCATATAAATATTCTATCCCGGTTAACGTTGAAGGGTCGCTAAAAAACAAGCGGGAATCTTTTTTTAACTTCACTTTTTATTACCTTTTTTATTGACAGCGCATGAACGTTTTAATTATTGAGGATGAAAAAGCGCTTGCTAACGAAATGGAATTGTTTTTAAGCAAAAACAATTATATATGCGAAGTATGCTATAATGGCACCACAGCCTCTGAAAGAATAGCCATTAACCTATACGACTTTATTTTGTTAGATCTTGGACTGCCTGATTACGAGGGCTTAAATCTGTTAAAAGAAGCGAAACAAAATAACCCTGAAGCGGCATGTATTATACTAACTGCACGCGCCGAGGTTAACGACAGAGTAAAGGGCCTTGATTTGGGTGCGGATGATTACCTGGCTAAACCATTCTCGCTATTAGAATTACAGAGCCGCATGCAGGCCATTACGCGCCGAAAATTTGGCCTTGTACATAATGTTATTGAACTGGATGGCTTTTTAGTGAATTTAACAGAGCGTACCATAATGTACCTTAATAATAACGTAAGCGCAATTACCAAAAAGGAATTCGACCTTATTGCTTATTTATTATTGCATAAAAACCGTACACTTAGCCGTTCGCAGTTAAGCGAACACATATGGGGCAGCTTAATAAATGACGATTATGACTCGAATTTTATAGATGCCCACATTAAAAACATCCGTAAAAAACTAAGCGCCTTTGCCCCTGCAGAATGGTTAGAGACCGTACGCGGCCTGGGCTATCGCATAAAAACAAACGTTTAAGTTTTGAAACTCAAAACCAAACTTACACTATTCAATGCCATCTCGAAATTGGTTATTGTAACACTTTTTGTGCTGCTTCTACCCTCTATTATCGAAAACATAAATAAAAATTATACTGATAGCCGACTTATAAAACAAAAAGATAAGCTGTTACAAATAGTTAAAGAACGAGGTATAAAAGCTTATATAGAAGACGGTGAAAGTTATGGTAGTTACCTGCCATTAAAAGAAGAATATATTAGCCTTGATGAGGTTAAAGCCCGCTATTCACTTGATACCATACAAGATGAAAAACGCCTGGTGGAGCAAGACACCATTGATTACCGCATACTTAGCCACACGTTTAAAGCTGACGATAAAACATACCTGCTTGAAATTGGAAAAAGTGTTGAAACGATAGGCGATACAAGTGGGCCATTACAAAACATTGCCTTTAAGGTGCTGTTAAGCATGATATTGCTCACCATTTTGGCCGATTTGATATATTCTAATTATGTATTAAAACCCTTAAGTTTAATTATCAGAACAAAACTTATTGGTAATAAATTTCCAAGCTTTACTACCTACCGCGAAGTTAAAACAAGCACTACAGATTTTCAACATCTTGATATTAGCATTCATAAAATGGTTGAAGCGATAGAAAGCGCCTTTCAAAAAGAAAGAGAGTTTATATCAAATGCGTCACATGAGTTGATGACGCCTATCTCTATAATTCAGTCGAAAATAGAGAACATGTTTGAGCAGGAGGATATTGCCGATGAGATAAAAGTGCGCCTCCTGGAAATGCAACGGATACTTAACAGATTAAAAACTATTACCAAAACGCTTTTATTAATATCACAGATAGAAAATGATCAGTTTTTAAAAGAGGATGAAATTACAGCATCAAACCTGTTGCAAGAAGTATATGATGAAATATCCATACGCCTTCAGGAAAAAAACATCACTTATGTATATAATATAGTTGATGAGGTAACTTTAACCAATATTAACCGCTACCTGTTATTTAATTTACTTTTCAATCTGGTTAATAATGCCATAAAGTACAATAACACCAACGGATCTATAACTATCACGGGGCTATTACTTAAAACCAACTATGCCATATCTATTGCTGATACGGGTATTGGTATAGCGGAAGAAGAATTACCATTCATTTTTGACAGGTTTAAAAAAATAAGGCAATCGTTGTCGCAAGATAGTTTTGGGCTAGGCCTGCCTATCGTAAAATCTATAGCAGCCTTCCATCAAATAGAAATACAAGTAAGCTCTGAAAAAGACAATGGGAGTACTTTTACCCTTTTATTCCCGTTAGCACTTACCAAACCTGCTTTTTAACACCAAAGGTTGTACTAAATTAAAGGCAATCATACACTCCAATTGTACATTCGGACTTAGGCCATTTATAGTCAAATTTCTTTAATCTTAATTTTTTGTTGTAAGAGTATTTTAAACCTTACAAATTATCGCATGTCTATCGTTAAAAGGCGTATTGCTTTTTTGGCATTTACTTTGCCAGTATCGAATAAACACACAGACATTAAAGATGAAAACATTAAAAATAAAAATTGCTACGTTCAGTATTGCTATTGCTTCGTTAGGTATTTTAGGTTCAGGTTGTAACTCACTTACAAAAACTCAAAAAGGCGCTGCAATTGGCGCTGGTGCCGGCGGTACCGTTGGTGCTCTTATTGGTAAAGCTGCGGGTAACACTGCATTAGGTGCAATTATTGGCGGTGCTGTAGGTGGTACAGCAGGTGCATTTATTGGCCGTAATATGGATAGGCAAGCTGCCGAGATTAAACAAACCGTACCCGGAGCAACTGTAACCCGCGAAGGTGAGGGTATATTAGTTAAGTTTGATTCGGGAATATTATTTGATACCGACAAAGCAGACCTTAAAGCTGCTGCCCAAACTAATTTGGCAAACTTAGCTACTTCATTACAAAACAACCCTCAAACAAACATCCTGATTGTTGGCCACACCGATAACACCGGTACCGATGCGCATAATATGGATCTTTCTGTAAGAAGGGCGCAATCAGTAAAATCATATATAGCAGCATCAGGAAACGTTGCATTATCACGACTAAGCACAAGCGGAAAAGGTGAAAGCGAACCAATTGCAGATAATAATACCGTTGATGGTCGCGCACAAAATCGCCGTGTAGAAATTGTTATTGTTGCTAACGAGGCAATGAAAAATCAAGCCAAAAGTGCTACAAATTAATATATAAGATCGGTTAATAGTTTAAAAGCCCCATGCCCTATGCAAGCATGGGGCTTTATTTTTATTCGAGATTTTATAGCTATATACCTGCTATAAGCATAATTCTGTTTTTTGTACATTTGCCAAATGGCATCCATCAAACCATCAGTACCCAAAGGCACGCGCGATTTCTCTCCCGCCGAAATGGCTAAGCGTAATTTCATTTTTGATACGATAAAAAGCGTATTCAGGAAATACGGTTATCAGCAGATAGAAACTCCATCGATGGAAAACCTGAGTACCCTTACCGGCAAATACGGTGATGAGGGGGATAAGCTTATATTTAAGATATTAGATAGCGGAGATTATGTTTCTAATATTAAAAAACAATTTGATGTATTTGAGCCAGTTCTGACGCGACTAATAAATAACGCTTACAAGGCGGCGATTCTTCCTGGAAACGAAGCCGACCATGATTATTGGATAAGTGTGGGTGAAGAATTCCAGTTGGTTAAAAACGAGTGGGTAGAAAATAAGATAACACTCTCCGATCTATTATCAAAACTTAAGATTGATTTAAAAGACCTCCGCCTAACGCCAGCTGAAGTAGGTTTAGAGTCAAAGACTTTGACCACATATATTTCTGAAAAAGCCCTAAGGTACGATTTAACCGTACCCTTCGCTCGTTATGTTGTACAACACCAAAACGAGATAACTTTTCCTTTTAAACGTTTCCAGGTGCAGCCCGTATGGCGGGCCGACAGGCCACAGAAGGGACGTTACCGAGAGTTTTACCAATGTGATGCCGATGTTGTTGGCTCTTCGTCGTTATTGAACGAGGCAGAATTTATTATGATATATGACGAGGCACTAAGCAAACTCGGATTGAAGGACTTCAGTATAAAAATTAACAATAGAAAAATACTATCGGGCATTGCCGAAGTTATAGATAAAAACGATAGTATAATTGACCTTACTGTAGCCATTGATAAACTGGATAAAATTGGCCTGGACGGTGTGATAAAAGAATTGCTTGAACGCGGCTTTACCGATGCTGATATTAACCAACTAAAACCTATAATCTTATTAGAAGGCAGTAACGACGAGAAATTGTTGAGTCTGCGTAATGCCCTTCAAAATTCTGTGATTGGGCTGCAGGGTTGTGATGAAATACAAACCGTATTTAATTATATGGCCACCTGCAATCCCTTAGTTGCCAGGTTAGAATTAGATATAACCCTTGCACGCGGGCTAAACTATTATACCGGCGCTATATTTGAAGTTAAAACCAACGAGGTTACCATGGGTAGCATCGGTGGCGGCGGCCGTTATGACGACCTTACCGGAATGTTTGGTTTAAAAGGCCTAACCGGTGCAGGCATATCCTTTGGAGCCGACCGTATCTACGACGTACTGGAAGAACTTAACCTTTTCCCTGCATCGGCCGAGCAAAGCACACAGGTTTTGATTTGCTGTTTTGATGAGCAAGGCGAAGCCTACGGTTTACCGTTATTACAGCAACTACGAGCAAACCACATAAACGCTGAATTATATCCGGCAGGCGCCAAAATCAAAAAGCAAATGGAGTACGCCAACAATAAGCAGATACCATACACTATAATTATAGGCAGCGACGAAATACAAAGCGGACAGTTATCGTTTAAAAACATGGCAACCGGCGAACAGGAAAAATTAACAGCGGGCCAAATGTTGGCTAAGTTAGTTAAATAAGTCGGGCCATCTATACTTTTCTACTCTTGCCTCGAGGCGTTTGCTATTATTTAATAATACCGTTTTGAGATACTATAGCCTCCTTTTTTGGCTTATTACTTATACCATTCGGGTAACAGATGTATGAATTATTTACATTTCATTAAAATATAATTCCAAAGTATTATATTCGTAATACCTAACCTTAATTAATATGAACAGAATTTTTACCCTGCTGTTACTATGCTGTGTTTCCTTTTTTTCCAAAGCACAAACCTCTCCTGCTCCTATAAAGCCTTACGGTAAAATTGATACTGCTGAACTTTTGATGAAAGATTGCGCCTTTGAAAAGGGCGCTAATGCTATGATATTATTTGATAAAGGCGATGCCTATTATGACGCCAACTGGGATTTGGCAATGGAAAGGCATAAACGGATAAAAATTTTTAATGATAACGGTAAAGATAACGCCAACATTCGTATCGAATACTACAGTGGCAATCGCCTGGAATATATCACAGGCGTTAAAGCGCAAACTATTAACCTGGTTAATGGCAAAGTAGAAATCACGCCGATCGATAAAAAGTTTATCTACACAGAAACTGTTGATAAGATGTGGTCGGCTATAGTGTTTAGTATGCCTAATGTAAAAGCAGGTTCAATAATCGAGTATAAATACACCTGGAATACAAATTCTATTATCAGCTTCCCCGATTGGTACTTTCAAGACAAAATACCTACACAGTATAGTGAATTTACAACTACTGTCCCAAATGAGTTATACTTTTCGCTTAGGGCAAATATAACAATGCCTTTAGTTAAAAATGAGACTTCAAACAAGTCGGGTAAGTCTGACATACATATAAGGGCAATGGCAAATGTTCATTCATTACCCGATGAGCCTTACATGTCGTCATATGATGATAATTTGCAATCGGTTACCTACCAACTTACCGGTATACAACCAAACGGAAGTTACAGCCGGTCATATAACGATACATGGGCAAAAGTGGGCGGCTACCTTGCCGATTTTGAAGACTTTGGTTCGCAATTAAAGCGAAAACTTACAGGCGAAGAAGTTATAATACTTAAAGCCAAAGCATTAAAAACAGACAACGAAAAGATTGAATACCTATTTAATGAGGTGAAAAATACTATGAAATGGGATGGGGTCGATCGCTGGTACACCAACGATGGAACTTCAAAGGCATGGGATAAAAAAACAGGTAACTCTGCCGAAATAAATTTAATACTTTACCATCTCTTAAAAAAATCGGGGGTTACTGCTTATCCAATGGTAGTGAGTACCCGCAGTCATGGTAAGGTAGTTCATTATTATACCAATATTAATCAGTTTAACCGCGCGGTGGTTTACATACCAATTGACAGCGCAAAAAGGTATGTATTAGATGCTACAAGTAAGTATAACATATATAACGAAATACCTTACACCCTACTTAATAACGAAGCTTTGTATATTGATAAAGACAAGGATCAATACGATATGGTATTTTTATCACACGAGGCGCCGGTTAGGCAGGTAATATTAATAACCGCCGATATTAAGCCAGAAGGGAAACTTGAGGGTACAGCGCAAATAAACAGCTTTAGCTATAATCGTATAAATTGTGTCCAAAGCTTTAAAACAGATGGCGAAAAAAAATATACCGACAATTTAAGGGATAATAATAATACAATAAAGGTAACCTCTCTTAAATTCGATAACATGGATATTGATACTTTGCCATTAACACAAAATATCAATTTTAATCTTGATCTCACCGGTTCTGATGACAACTACATCTATTTTAACTCAAACTTATTTACCTCGCTTAAAACAAATCCGTTTATAAATGAGACCCGGTTTACCAATATTGAATTTGGCTATCGGAATAACTATACTATAAACGGCACTTATAAAATACCTGCTAATTACAAATTAGAAGCCCTGCCTAAAAGCATCGCAATGACCACACCCGATGGAAGCATTAGCTTTAGGCGTATAACAGCAGAAGCTAACGGCAGTGTTGTTGTACGGTATAATATTGATTACAAAAAGAATATGTATTTTAAAGAGAATTATCCCGAGTTACACGAGTTTTTCAAGAAAATGTATGAAATGCTTAACGAACAAATTGTATTGAAAAAGGGATGAGAAAAGGGATTAAACGGATTCAATTTACCATATTTATACTGTTATCGGGCATTTGCTTACTATTTTCATTTAAATTAAAGGCACAAAATAAAGCGCTAACAAAAGATCTTTATTTAGCATCATCAGTACCCGACTCTTTAAAAGAAAATGCCAATTCGGTTGTGCGGTATTCTTCTGATGAACTTGTTATTACGGCTCCGGGTAAGGTTAATCATAAGCATCATAGCATCACTACCATACTTAACGAAAAGGGCGATGACGATGCTCGCCTTGTGCTATTTTATGATAAAAAATATAGTAGTGTCGATCGTGTAGAAATAATAGCCTATAACGCTGCTGGAATTCAATTAAAAAAATACCATAAAAGTGATATGTACGACAGATCAGCCACTGACGGTATTTCTATTATTACAGACTCACGACTGCTCGCTTTAGAACACCCTGTTGCCTCTTACCCGATGACTATAGAAATATCGTATGAAGTAGAAAAAGACAGTTATCTCGATTTGGATGAATGGAGTATGCAGGAAGCCGAGAAATCAGTTCAATATGCAACTTATACAGTTAATGCATTGCCTTCTGTCGGCTTTAGGTACAAAAACAAGAACACTAACCTTGTCCCACAAAAAAGCGCTGATAATAAATATGATATATATACATGGAAAATAGCAGGCATAAAGGCTACCAAGCCCGAAGATGAGGCATTAGATTGGCAGGTATACCCTAAAATATTATTTGCAACTAATTTATTTGAATTTAATGACCTCGCCGGAGACTTTACCACCTGGCAAAGTTTCGGCAAATGGATAAAGGCTTTAAATGACCCGGTTTGCACCCTTGACGCAAAACGTACCGAGGAAATAAGAACAATGACCGCCAACCTTAAAACCGATAAGGATAAGGCTAAGTTTTTATACGAATACATGCAAAAAAACATGCGGTATGTAAGTATACAGTTAGGCATTGGGGGCTTAAAACCATTCCCGGCATCGTTTGTAGATGAGAAAAAATATGGTGATTGTAAGGCCCTGTCAAATTACATGTATGCTTTGCTAAAGGCTGTTAACATACAATCGCATTATGCATTAGTTAGGGCTGGCACAAATCAAGAGCCCGCCGATGCCAATTTCCCGGCTGATCCATTTAATCATATTATATTATGTGTGCCTTTTAAAGGTGATACTACCTGGCTGGAATGCACCAGCAATACGCAACCTTTTGGCAAGCTGGGTACTTTTACCGAAAACAGAAACGCTTTATTAATTACCGATGATGGCGGCAAGCTTGTAAACACCCCTAAAAGCACAGGCATCGACAATCAGTTTAATAGTGAGGTCCACATTATGCTCGACGCTGAGGGCGGAGCCAAGGCAAAAGTGAAGATACTAAGCACTGGTGCCTACAGAGATGATTATATAGGTATTGCTACCTTAAAAAACGATGAGCAAAAAGAATATCTCATAAGAATGATGAACATGAAGCAGCCATCTGTTATTGAATTTACGCCCCTCGCAGATAATAATGGGATTAAAGAGGTAGCCATAGATTTAGAGTACGATAAATTTTCTGACATAACCAGCGGCGATAAGCAGTTTTATCGCCCGCGGGTGTTTGACCTATGGCGGCTAACGGTACCTGTTTTAGAAAAAAGAAAAACTGATTTCTACTTTGAGCAGCCAATGCAAAAAACCTGTGTAACCACAATTGATCTGCCAACAGGTTTTGAGGTAGAAACATTGCCAACCAATCAAAGTTTCAAATTCAGTTACGGTAATTACGAGGTTAACTATACCTATATAACCGGTAAAAACCAGGTGGTAAGTACTGCAAAGTTTAATTTAACTACCCAAATGATACCTGCAGCAAAATATACCGAAATGCAGCAGTACATGGATAATATTGCCAAAGCACAAAATAAAAAACTGGTAATACGGCGTAAGGCTTAAATTTGCCGGATGATATTCCGTCTTGATGATCGTATTCTTTTCCCCGATGCTGGGTTGGCCGAACCTGACGGTCTATTAGCTATAGGTGGCGATTTATCTGTAGAGCGTTTGGCATTAGCTTATAAAAGCGGCATATTCCCCTGGTATAGCGAAGACGACCCAATTCTTTGGTTTTCGCCACATGAACGATTTGTGTTATATCCTGAGCGGTTAAACGTGTCTAAGTCAATGAAGCGAATATTAAGATCAGGCGCATTTACTATTACTTACGATAACTGCTTTAATGAGGTAGTAAAATCATGTTCAACTGCTCCGCGCGAAGGGCAGGATGGTACATGGATAACCACAGATATGCAAGCTGCTTATTCAAATTTACATGATGCAGGCTTTGCTCATTCTATAGAGGTATGGCAAAACCAACGCTTAGTTGGTGGCTTATATGGTGTTGCAATCGGTACCGTATTTTGCGGCGAAAGTATGTTTAGTAAAGTCAGCAATGCATCAAAAGTAGCCTTAATATCGCTTTGTCAAAGTAGCCAATATGAGTTAATAGATTGCCAGGTTTATACTGATCATTTAGCATCAATGGGAGCACATATGATAACAAGGCAAGAATATATGGCCGCTTTGCATAAAACCATTGCTTAAATATTAGTTTTGTAGCAATGGAGCCCGTTATTCATAAAGAGCGTATTATTTTAGGCATCGACCCGGGCACGGCCGTTATGGGATATGGCCTGGTATTGGAAAAAGGACCGAAAATAGAATTGATAAGTTTAGGGGTGGTGAAGATGGATAAGATAGACGACCACATGCTTAAGCTACAGCGCATATTCGAAAAAACCGTTGCGCTTATTGATAACTACAAACCCGACTGCCTGGCTATTGAAGCTCCTTTCTACGGTAAAAATATACAGGTAATGCTAAAATTAGGCCGGGCACAGGGCGTATGTATGGCAGCTGCATTATCACGTAATGTTACTATTACCGAATACTCGCCCCGTAAGATAAAGCAGTCTATTACTGGCAACGGAAGCGCCACAAAAGAGCAGGTTGCCGCGATGTTGCAAACCCTTTTAAAATTTAACGAAACACCAGATTTTTTAGATGCGACAGACGGACTTGCCGTAGCAGTATGCCACTCGTTCCAAAAAATCACTACATCATCAGTTAAAAGCAGCACGGGTAGCAAAAGCAAAAAATCTTACTCGGGCTGGGAAACTTTTGTAAAAGATAATGCTGTAAGAGTTAAAGGCGGTACCAAATAACTATAGGAACATTTTAGCTACATCATCCCACGAGTCTACTCTAACATCCCACTCAACATTTCTATTATGAGATGCTGTGAAAAGCACGCCTTGCCCTATAAATCGTTTAAAATGCCTTACGTTGTCATCAATCAGGTAGTCGGCATTAATAATACTCTTATCGCCGCAAAACACAATATTAGTCCATGATATATATGGAAAATGAGTATTAAGCCAATTGAGCTTATGTTTAAACGAGTAAGGGAACTCCATTGCAGCTGTAGTAATAAACAGTTCATACTTTTTATGAAGCTCATTTATCACCTCCTGGCTACCAGGTATAATATTCAAATCTTTAAAAAAATCTTCGTGATGAGCGTATTCCTTTACTTTATACCGGTGTCCTTCTTCTAAAAGGTCTTCAAAGCGACTTGAGCTTAATTGTTCAGGTGTAAATTCAATATTGTAATCTCTTTTATACCAGTCTGCAAAACGCTGAATGGCATCCGAGATTACTTCATCCATATCAATAGCTATTCTTTTCATAGTGCCTGTTTCTCACAAATATAACAGACTAAAGGTCATTTATTATTTATAATTATTCTAAATAACTTGCAGTAAACATTTTTATAATCTACATTTGCGGCACTATTAATAATTAGTCTAAATAAATATGAATCTACGTCAACCTATTTCCTCTGCCATAATTATCGTTTTAACCGTAATCTTTTCTTTTATTAATCCCAATACAACCGCTGCACAAACCAGTCGTGGTACCGTTAGCGGTAAAGTTGTTACCGGCAAAAACGAACCGGCCGGTAATGTATCAATTGGTTTAGAAGGTACCAATTATGGTACTGTTACTAACGAAGCCGGCGAGTTTTCATTTCGTGCACCGGCAGGGGCATACAAAATCATTATATCGTATGTTGGTGTACCACGTGTAGAAATACCCGTAACAGTAAATGCAGGTCAAGTATCATTAGTCCCGCAAATTACTATTAACGCCAGTACGTCGCAATTAAGTGAGATAAATGTAATTGCAAGCCGCTCTAACCGCTTTACTGCGCGCATAAGTACCGATGCCGCCAAGATTCCGTTGGCTCCGTTAGAGAATGCGCAAAGCTATACTACTGTAACCGGTAGTTTATTAAAAGAACAACAAGTATATAATGTTGAAGACGCTTTACGTAATGTGCCCGGTATACAAAAAATGTGGGATGCAACCAGCCGTGCAGGTGATGGTGGTGGCTATTTTACGTTGCGTGGTTTTGTTACTCAAACCCGTTTGCGTAACGGTATTGCCGGCTTAGTTACCAGCAGTATTGATGCTACTAACATAGACAAGATAGAAGTGATAAAAGGCCCATCCGCTACTTTGTTTGGCAGCACACTAACTTCATTTGGTGGCTTGGTAAATAGAGTAACTAAAAAGCCATATGAGGCATTTGGTTTAGAAATTGGCCACACCGTTGGTAATTACGATTTAAATCGCACCAGTATAGATTTGAATACCCCCCTTAGCTCAAATGTAGCTTTCCGTTTAAATTCGGCCTATAATTATGAAGGCAGCTTTCAAAACTATGGTAAAAGCCGTACGTTTTCTGCAGCGCCAAGCTTAGCTATTAAGGCTAATGATAAGCTATCCTTTTTATTAGAAAGTGAAGTATTCGTTGGCCGAAATTCAGCAAAGCCCTTCTTCTTCTTCTACTATGATTCGCCGCCAAAAGCTTTGGGTGTAACCAAAGTAAGCGATTTAAATATCAATTATAAAAACGCTTATGTAAATGATGACATAACTTCTTTTAGCCGTAGCTTAAATTATTTTGCAGAGGCTAAATATAAATTCTCTGATAAGCTTACTTCACAAACTGTATTCTCTTCATCTAATAGTTACTCCAATGGTGCAAGCCCTTATTTCTACCTGGTTACCGATTCTACAGCTATTAAACTCGCACGCAAGCCTGGAGTAGCAGATCTGCCTGATCTTCCAGGCGAGGCAAATTATATTTATCGTAATGACCAGTCTACCTACCATAGTAAACTTAATGCTATAGAGATCCAGGAAAACATCAACGGTGATTTTAACATCGGCACTACGCGCCACCGTTTTGTTGTTGGTTTAGATTTTCAACACCAAAATTCTAATCAAGTGTACTATGGCGGATCTTACGGCATAGCACCTATAAACGACCCTACTTATGATTACGGTGCGTTCAACAAAATATTGGTTGATGCCAATGTTTTTAACCCTGCCGCAGCATACCCCTACATCTACAAAACCAATACTTACAGTGCTTATGCGTCAGACGTGATTAACCTAACCGACCGCTTAATTGCATCGGCAGGTCTACGTGTAGATCGCTTTGAGAATAAAGGTAGCTATAACCTGGATGGCTCGCTGTCAAGCCCATCGTTTAGTCAAACTGCTTTCTCACCAAAATTTGGCTTGATTTATCAGCCAATTAAAGAGGCTTTATCCTTATTTGTAAACTATCAGAATGGTTTCCAGAATCCTGGCTTTTACATCAATAGAAATAACGTGTCAACAATGGCAAAAATTCAAAATGCCAATCAAATAGAAGGTGGTGTTAAAATGGCCTTATTTAATGGTAAATTAAATGGTACCATTAGCTACTACCGAATTAACCTTACTAATGTATTACGTACAGAGCCCGGCTCTGGTGCCCAGGCAATACAGGTACAGGACGGCACACAAAATAGCAAAGGTTTCGAGGCTGAGATTATTGCCAACCCCATACCTTCAATTAATATTGTAGCCGGTTTTGCCTACAACGATTCTAAGTACACCAAATCTGATGCTGATGTACAAGGTCTTCGCCCAAATACCGCAGGCTCGCCATATTTGGGTAACTTTTATGTAAGCTACCGCTTACCCGAAAGTGCCATTAAAGGCTTAGGGCTTGGTTTTGGTGGTAACTACGCCAGCAAAAACAAGATCATCAATAGCGTTAATCAGGGTACATTTGAATTACCATCTTACACAGTGTTAAATAGCAACGTATTTTACGACAGGGCTAAATATCGTTTCGGGCTTAGCGTTAATAACTTAACCGACAAGCACTACTATACCGGCTATACTACAATTAATCCGCAGCGATTACGCCAGTTTGTACTAAGCGCAACCTATAAATTGTAACCATGACCCCATTTAAAAAAGTAATACTTTTTTGCCACCGCTGGCTCGGATTTATTTCCGGGCTTGTGGTGTTTATTGTAAGTATTACGGGCTGTATCTTTTGTTTTCAGGATGAGATACAGGATGCCATATACAAACACCGTACCGTGCAAAATACGGGTAAGCCATATATACAGCCATCGCAACTAATTAACGAAGTTAAAAAAACTTACCCTAAGGCATCGTCTGATTTTATTTACTACTATGGTAAAGAGCGCCCTGCCGCTGTATATGCCAACCTGGGTAAAGATGGCTATGAATTTATCTATTTAAACCCATACACAGGTAAAATCACCTATCACGAACAGCTACAGAGCAACTTTTTTGTGGTTGTAGAATACATTCACCTGTATTTGCTGCTGCCGCCGGCCATTGGCAAGTGGGTAGTTGGCGTATCGGTTATCATTTTTATGGTGATCATGATAACAGGGTTGATCCTTTGGTGGCCCAAACGCAAAAGCGACCGCAAGCGCAGCTTTACCATTAAATGGGGTGGCCGCTGGCGCAGGGTTAACTATGATCTGCATAACGTGCTTGGTTTTTACGCGACGTCTATTGCCATCATATTGTCTATAACAGGCTTAGCTATAGCTTTTCAGCCGGTAAGTAAAGCCATATACAACACTGCAAATGTTGGCAGAAACATCAAATATGAGGATGAAGTAACCGAACCTAAGTCCGATTCACTTAAAAGGGCCGGGCTTGCTAAGCAGCCTGTTGTTGATATAGCATTTGCATACGCCAGGCAGCAAGCCCCTGATGCTGAAATGTTTTTGATCCATAACGACCCTGCTTTATCGGGGGCTATTGGCGTTGGTGCTTATGCAAAATCGCTGCACTACTCTAATGCCAATGGTTTCGAATTTGACAAGTACAATGGCAAGCTGCTAAAGTCGTACATATACAATAAGAAGAGCCCCGGCCTTAAGCTTAATGAGATGAATTACGACATCCATGTAGGTCAAATTGGTGGTTTAACCACCAAGATCATTGCTTTTTTAGCCAGCTTGATTTGCGCCAGCTTACCCGTTACCGGCTTTATTATCTGGTGGGGTAAACGCAAGAAAAACAAGTCGAAATCAGCAAAGGTGCGTAATGCAATTCACCGGAAAACACATAAACAACAGGTAGCCCAGGTATAATTTGATAGGCTTGCAAGCAACTATTTTTCAGGGTATTCTATTAATACATTATCGGTAACGGCATGGCCTGTGCAGGTAAGTATCCAGCCTTTGGCGATGTCCTCATCGGTTAGTACCTCGTTCTTAGCCATCTCCACTTTGCCTGTTTTACAGAAAGCTACACATGCCGAGCACATGCCGCTACGGCAGCTGTAGGGCAGGTTTATCTTGTTTTGCAGCGCCGCCTGAAGGATTGATTGGTTCTCTCCTTCTATTACATTGTGGAGTTCGTTTTTATAGCTAATACGGATGTTTTTAGGCGGATAATTGGTCTGTGTGCCGGTTACAGGTATGGTTTCTAATACAAAGTTTTCGCGATGTATTTGCTGATGATGGATACCCATATACAGCAGGGTAAGCTGTATCATACGCATATATACAAATGGCCCGCATAGGTAAAAAGCTGCCTTTTCCCTCGAAAACACCAGTTGCTGATTCACATATCGCTCAACAACCAGGTTGTTCAACCGGTTGGCTTCACTGCTTAGTAAGTATATAATATTAAGCCTGTCGGGATAGGTCTCCGTTAGCTCGGTTAGTTCATTATGAAAGATAACCGACCGTTCATCCTGGCAGCTGTATATCAAATGCAACTTGCTATCGCCCTGACGGTTAAGGATATATTTCAGCTGCGAAAACACCGGTACTATGCCGCTTCCAGCGGCAAAATAGATGATGTCTTTTTGCTCTTCGTGGTCGGTAATTGTAAAAACACCCGCCGGCTTAACCGCTGTAAGCATATCGCCTACATTCACTTTAGTTAGCAAAAAACGCGATATTTCGCCGTTACTTACACGTTTAACAGTAATGGCCAATAAGGCCTCGTCGGGTGATGAACTAAGGGAATATGAGCGCCGTATCTCCTGGCCGTGATGCTTGAATATAAGGGTAATAAACTGGCCTGCCTTGTAAGGTATTTTACGCCCTGCAAACTCAACCAGGTAAAAAGTAGCGGTATCGTGTAGCTCCCATTTGATCCTATCGACTCTTAAATTTAGGATGTCGTCCATTTTTATGGTTTTTGATACTCAAAAGTGGCCCTGCAGGCTGCGTTGGCCCATTACATTCCACCTTTAGCTATAAATTATTCCATTTTTTTGTTCGTATTGCGGGAATTTTTCTCTTTTTTTCGTTTTAATTCGCTACCCCTCACTCACTAATATAAAATTTTATTTGATATAAAAAAGTGAATGAAGCAGTTTTTCATTTTAAAAAAATTGTCTCCGTTTGCTGTCTCCAAAATTATTGAACGCTCAACACAATTTTTCCAAACTGTTTGGCATCGGCCATTTTACTAAAGGCATCTTTTGCATTGGCTAAAGGAAAAACCTCGTCGACCACCGGCACAATTTTATGTTCGTTTACAAAATCAAGCATGGCCTTAAACTCCTGCTGCGTGCCCATGGTTGTGCCTAATATTTGCAGCTGTTTCCAAAATATGGGGCGGGCGTTCAGCTCGGGGATGTTACCCGCCGTACCGCCAAAAAACACAATGCGCCCGCCGGGATTACACAAGTCGGGTATCTTATTAAAATCGGGGCCTAAGGCACTATCTATAACCGCGTCAAAACCACCCGCCAATTGCTTTAACTGCTCGGCCCAATCCTGCGCTTTGTAGCTTACCCCTGCAGACGCACCAAGCAACTTGGCCTTTTCTATCTTTTCGCCCGTACCCGATGTTACAAACACCCTACACCCCGCCGCAAATGCAAATTGTAATAAAAACGATCCTGTACCTGCGCCAACGCCTATGATGAGTACGGTATCGCCCTTTTTAATTTTAGCCTTGGTAAATAAAGCACGGTAAGCGGTTAAACCGGCCAAAGGCAGTGCGGCAGCCTGCTCAAAGGTTAAGTGCGTCGGTTTGGGGTAAAGGTACTCCGCTTTAACCAACACATACTCGGCCAAAGTGCCATCATCTGGCAGGCCCAATATTTTAAAGTCTTTTGATTGAAATTCATCATGGTCGCCCCAGTTGTGCGATGGGTTGATTACCACTTCTTTATTCAGCCAGTCACCCGCGCCTTCGCCTGCTTCGGCAACAATACCGGCGCCATCGGCACCCAATACAGTAGGGTACTTTATACCGGCATATTTACCTATGCTTATCCAGTAATCGCGGCGGTTTAAGGCTGCCGCCTTTATTTTAACCAATACCTCGCCGGGGCCGGGTGTGGGTTTATCAACCTCTTTGTATACGATAGGGTTTTCTGCGGATTCTAAGACGATTGCTTTCATAGGTATGATGAGTTTGTTATTGCTGTTAACGAAGTAATCTTACAACCGTGCTTAAACGCCCTGCATTAAGGGAGATTGCTTCGTACCTCGCAATGACGGGTGATATAATAAGTAGACGTGTAATATTAAATTAAAAAAGCGGCAGAATGTTTCCACCTGCCGCTTTCTGTATTATTTATGTTTTAACTTAAGCTGTTGCTTTAGCGTAAAGCTCGGCAACATGGTTCCAGTTAATTACGTTCCAAATAGCTGCCAGGTAATCAGGGCGGCGGTTTTGGTATTTTAAGTAGTAAGCGTGCTCCCAAACGTCAATACCTAATATTGGGGTACCTTTTACTTCGGCTATATCCATTAAAGGACTATCCTGGTTAGGGGTAGATGTAACAGCCAGTTTTTTATCGGCAGTAACAATTAACCATGCCCAGCCCGAACCAAAACGTGTAGCACCTGCCTCAGATACCTTAGTTTTCAGATCGGCAAACGAACCGAAGGTGCTTTTTATAGCATCGGCCAATGCGCCTGTAGGCTCGCCACCACCGTTTGGTGATAACAATGTCCAAAACAAAGTGTGGTTGTAATGGCCGCCACCGTTGTTACGAACCGGCATTGGATATTTAGATATGTTTTTAATAATGTCTTCAATATTACCATCTGCTTCTGGCTTACCTTCTAAAGCTTTGTTTAGGTTGGTAACATAAGCCTGGTGATGTTTACCATGGTGAATTTCCATAGTAGCTTTATCAATATGCGGTTCCAGTGCATCGGTAGCGTATGCTAACGCCGGTAGTGTAAATGCCATAATATTTCTATTTTTAAGGTTAAACTAAATCGTGATGAACAAATATAAGGGATGAATATAGTTTTTGTTCTATATCAATGTCAAGTTTTAGTTAATTCGTGTATAAACTAAGCCTTATTGCGCTTGTAGATGTGTCACTATAGGGGCACGGAAGAATTTAATTCCCTCCCCCGGGGAGGGGTGCGGTAAGATATGAGCGCAAAGGCAGGGAGGGGTTATATAAGCGATGGGTTACAAGTTAGCTTGACGCCTGATTTAACCCCTACCTCCTCCTTCCCCAGGGAAGGAATCGCACACTCCCCCCACAATTTAATCTTTTCGTCTGCCCTTGTTAGTGTTGTCACCAACAAGCCGCCATACACTTAAACCTGCATATCTTTTACCTGTGCTAAAGGTTGTTGGAGACAAACCAACAACGGCGAAGCTTT
The DNA here is from genome assembly GCA_005938025.2 of Inquilinus sp. KBS0705. Classification (NCBI taxonomy): domain Bacteria; kingdom Pseudomonadati; phylum Pseudomonadota; class Alphaproteobacteria; order Rhodospirillales; family Rhodospirillaceae; genus Inquilinus; species Inquilinus sp. KBS0705. The sequence continues at coordinate 53,245 of VCCI02000002.1, forward strand.
GTTCTATATCAATGTCAAGTTTTAGTTAATTCGTGTATAAAACTAAGCCTTATTGCGCTTGCTCCTAAAAAAATCACGCACCAGTTCGGCACATTCGTTTTCGTGAATACCGCCGCTAATTAATGTTTTAGGATGTGTTATTTTTTGATTTATCCGGCCAAAGCCGCGGTTGGCATCGTAAGCGCCAAAAACTATGCGGCCAATTTGAAACCAGTACGATGCACCGGCGCACATTACGCATGGCTCCATGGTTACATACAAAGTGCATTCGGGCAGGTATTTGCCGCCCATTGAATTGGCTGCGGCGGTTAAGGCCTGCATTTCGGCATGTGCCGATACGTCATTTAAACGCTCGGTTAAGTTATGCCCGCGGCCAATTATCTTGCCTTTGCAAACCACAACGGCACCAATAGGTATCTCATCCTCTTTTAAAGCCAAACGCGCCTCTTTTAAGGCCTCGTTCATAAAAAACTCGTCGGGGGATATGGCCGGTTGTTCATCGCCGAAAGTAAAATATCGCATTATATGTTCCCCTTAAATGTTCTTTTAAATAACCAGTTTACAAACAGCATGTCAGATGAGTTTACTACCGTTAGGCACAGGTTTATCAATGGCGGTTAATACAATATCGCCATTTTCATCGGCAAGGCCGGTCACCAAAAATTCCGACATAAAAGTAGCTATTTGCTTTTTGGGGAAGTTTACCACCCCTAATATTTGCCTGCCGGGTAACTCTTCTTTAGTGTAATGCTTTGTTATCTGGGCGCTTGATTGCTTTATACCCAATGGGCCAAAATCAACCTTAAGCTTATAGGCAGGTTTGCGCGCTTCGGGGAAATCAGCCACTTCCAGTATGGTGCCGGCACGTAACTCTACCTTTTCAAAATCGTTCCAGGTTATGGTTTCCATAAAACAAAGTTATAAAAGTAAGCGCTATAATATCAGCTTGCCCGAAATATCAACCGCACGCGCAAAGGGGTTTAAAAAACGGTTGGCCAGTACGGCAAATTCGCGCCGGGTAACCGGGCGTTTCATATCAAACTCCGTTGGGAACTTATAATAGGTTTTCCAGGTTTTTTGCATCGCGTCCTTCAGGTTTTCAGGGTCGCGCAAGGTCATCTCGCTGATGAAAGATAATAAATTGCCCACGGTGAATGTCTCCGTCGGCTTTTCGCGGCCAAACCATAAAAAAGCCCGCGAATATATCTCTGTTAAAAAGGGCTCAACCTCCTGCGTCTTCACTATCGTATCGGGCATAAAAAGCACCTGCGCGCTGTTGCCGTTAACTTTTTGAATGCCCTGCAGCATACCGGTAGCCCCTATTTGTTGTATGGCCCTAAAGGCTGGGTCTTTTTGGTTGATATCGGCAAAGGGCATCAGGTAGCCTTTATAATCCAATATCTCGCCTTGTATAATTCGCGGCCGCAATTGTTTGGTGGTCAGTTTAAAAAAGGCGCAATAAGCGGCTGTTGCCCCTACACCCTGCCCTAAGGTCATTTGTACCGATGGGTAGGTGATGCTGCCATTAACCAAATGCGTTACCGACATGGCCTTTTCGGTAACCAGCAAGTTCTCCTGGTCTTTTACAACTACGGCCCCTAAGGGGATGCTATAAGCAGGGAACGGCGGGTAATTTACCTTTGGCGCGCCTGCAACACTGTAATGCTGGCCGGGCGAGGCATCGCCAACACCTATTGATGTACGATATAATTTCGATTCGCGGGTATAGGGTGTATAAATGTCATCCAAAACCATACGTACTAAACCGGCTACCCGCCTGTTCTCCCTGATAAAGGGAATATTGGGCAGATGATCGGGTGTGTTGTACTCGTCTGAAAGACCCAGGTTTTTATAGCCAAGCGCGGTTTGCAGGTAATAAATAAGCCCTAAGGTTCGCAGCCTGGCTTTACGGAAGGCCTCGTCCCTGTTCTCGGGCTTCAAATCATCAGATGTTACCGAGCTTTGGTTCCAGCTCCATTTTACCATGTATTTGCCGTTAGGCAATTTGCCTGTTGCCAACAGCTTCTTTACCTCCCCGGCTTTAAGACCCGAATATTGCGCGGCATCATAACCCTGCGGCTGCGCCATAACAGGCTCGCTTCCCTGCCCATAATCTTTTATTATGGCTATCCAGGTAATGTCCTGTATCTGGTTGGTCGCGTTTTCGGGCGCTAAAGCTTCTTTGGTATCGCCCCGGCTATCGAAGCCTGATGTTAAAATAGTGCCGGTTTTAGCTACCACATCGCCCAGTTCAGTAGCATCTACCAATACCTTTGCTTTGATCACATCGGTTTTACCGTTTTGGGTGATGCTAACTTCCCATACCGCGCCATTCTTTTTTACCGTGGTAAAAGGTGTATTTAGTTTAACGGTTAAATTTTTTACCGTATCGGTTATTTTTTTGAGAATGGCGGCACCAGTGTAAGGTTCAAAAACCAAAGGCGCGTTATGCGTGGTGTCGTACCCGGCGGTTTTCTTATAAAAATCTATCACCCGGCCCCTAAACTCGCCATATATGCCCGATGGTAAATTGCGGTTACCCTCCAGTATGCACATGCCGCCGGCTGTCATGCTGCCGCCTAACCATGGCCCCGGTTCAACCAATATGGTTTTTATCTTGCTGCGCGCGCTTTGTATGGCCGCTGCCACACCGCTTGCACCGCCCCCTATTACCAACACATCGGTTTTAATGGTTTCGGCCTCGCTTATGATTGAAATACACAGGAATAGTACTACCAGTAATTTTTTTATCATCAGATTAGTAAAACAAGCACAAAACGCTAATTTAGACCAAAATCTTATCCCGTAACAAATATTAATTGCCCAATAATAATTTAAGCCCATGACAGATGAACAAATGCGTTACCCTATAGGCAAATTTGTACCACCGGTAACCTATATTATTGAAGATAAGCGCCGTTGGATAAACGATATTAAAACCTTGCCCGGTAAAGTACGCAATGCTGTAATGCCTTTAACTGAGCGGCAGTTAGATACCCAATACCGCACCGGTGGATGGACATTAAGGCAAGTGGTACACCACATGGCCGATAGCCACATGAATTCGCTTACGCGTATAAAGCTTGCCTTAACAGAAAATAACCCGGTTATAAAGCCTTACGAAGAAGGCGACTGGGCATTATTGCCTGATTACCGCCTGGCTGTTGAACCATCGTTAAGGATGCTTGAGGGCATACATCAGCATATGGCTACCCTTTTTGAAAGCTTTACCGAAAACGAATGGGAGCGTACCTTTGTACACCCCGCATCAGGCGAAACGGTGACATTAAAGAAAACCCTTGCCCTATACTCCTGGCATAGCAAGCACCATTTGGCACATTTGGTTGAAACTATTAAAAGGTTTTAAAAAAGAAGGGTGGTGCAAATTGCACCACCCTTCTTTTTTACATGATCATTTTTCCCATCTTCTTTTTACCGCTCCCATTTTCATCAGGGCCGGTGTTACACGCAAATACACCTGGAAACCTATTGGTGCGTTGCCATATAGCGGCTGCAATGCTTTTGGCGATACATTTAACGAACCTTGCAGCCCTGCGGTTAGATTGGTTTGTTTAAATGTGGCCAATATGCGGTTAAACCCAATGGTTAAGGCGTTGATGTTAAAGTTAGGGTCAGCGGGGAATTGGTTGTCAAGGTCAAGCTCCCCCGCATCTTTTTGCACAAACTCGTAGCGGCCATAAATAGCGTTTTTATGCAATTGCAGGCTGCTTTCTAACAACACGGCGGGCTGCGTTTTACCATGATGATTATTTTGACCGTATACTAATGTTGTAGCCACATAGCTATCATCATTTAACATTTTGGTGTGTATCGCCGACGCGGTAAACCTTTTAACGTTATCTGTCGGCTCTGCCTCTTCGGGGCTATGCAGCCAGCCGTTTGATACCTGCAGGGCCCATTCTTTTGATGGATTGACCGACAGGCGTACCGAGTACGAATCGAACTTAGCCTTATCGAAATCATAGCGGTGTTCATCCGGCTCGCGCCCGGTGAATATGGAACCCTCTAACTTTACATTTTTATACCTGAACCCTAAAGTGGCCGTACCAAAGGTAATATGCGTAGCATCGGCATAGTGGTGGCTTAAGGGCGCGTCGGGATTGTTCATGGCCGACAAGCGGTGCATAAAAACCGGCGGACCTAAAGCCGGCTCGCCCGGGTAACCTACCGATAAGGAAAGGTCGGCATCTTTGGCTACCCGTTGGGTGTAAGCCAAGCTCAGCTCGGCAAACAGGTCGTGCGGGTGCTGCCTGTCAACCAGTTTACGGCCCCGGTACGATTCGCCTGTTTGATAAAGCAGCGGGTAGCCACCGGCGCCCACCAAAAAAGGATCGAGCGAAAACATGGTGTTGATAGCGAACAGGCCATTATTACCCACTTTGCGCTGTGCCATATACATTAACCAGTTAGGTGCATCAAACTGGCTATCGCCACGACTGCCTTTGTTAAATAGGTCCTGCTTGTTATAGCGGGCAAAAAAGCTGCCGTGTATCATATGCATCCACTTTTTACTGTGTATCATGTACATATACATCGGCGTTTCATCGGGCACCCATGATGTCCCCGAACCATCCCTGTTCATGGGCAGGTCAAGCGAGAACTGGCTGGTCATCATACCCATGGTATGTTTAGCAGTATCATGGTCCATTCCCTTCATCATTATATGATGGTGCATGGGCGTTTTTTTGGTGGTATCGCTTTTCATGTGTTGCATGTTTCCCATCTGCTGCGCATACACAACAGATGAGCTCACCATTACAACTATAGTGAAGATGTACTTTTTCATTTTTAAAGATTGTAGAAGTTGTACTCAAACCTTACCAGGTACATGTTGGCGCTGTTACGCTGCATGGTATTTTGCAAGGGGACGCGGTACGACAGGTCGAGCCGGCATACGCTGTTAAATATTAATTGAACAGCCGGGGCTATATCCAAATAGCTTTGGCCATACCCCGGGTTAGTTTTGCCCAGCAGCTCGGCATACAGGTTTAGGTTAACTTGGTTATAATCGCGGTATACCTTTGGGAATATCAATTGCCCTGCCGACAAGGTATAAGCAATAGCATCCCTTGATCCGGTTATCACCGCTCCATTTGCCCCCGCATTATCATAGCCCCGTATATAGCTTGCCGATGCTGATAAAGCCAGTTTATGCAAAAGCTGGGTAAATACCACGCCGCCTTGCAAACCTGTGTTATCGCCCTCTAAAGCTATCTCCTGGGTGTTATAGCGGTTGCTGCTTATTGCTGCCTTACCAAACACCGCCCCCCTAAAATGCTCCTGAACGGTATCGATAGAAAGGAAACGGTATTTGGCATAAAAGCTACCTCCCTCAAAGCGCTGGCTTTGCTGGTACATGTCAGACATATAGGCGGCACCATGTATCATCAATTTTGGCCCGGCACCGTACATGGCCTCCAGCGTGGTGCGGTTTTTAAACGTGGGCGAGAAAAACCCCTGGTTCTCCAGCCGTATACCTAACGATCCGGTAGCCATGTTGCTGGCCGGCTCGGTATTTACATATAACTCTTGCGCAAATACAGTATACGACAATGCCATAAGGCAAATTGCCAATAGTATCTTCTTCATAAATTATTGTTTTACGAAGATGTTAAATAGCTACGTGGTAGGTGCGGCCGGTCGCATTGGCTGTTTCCTCAGGAGTTTTACCTAAGTACTTTTTTGATACCGAATTAGGTGCAAACCCCTTATCTACAAAGGTTAACGATACCGGCCCGCTCAATGCTTTATCGGCGTTTAGTAGCTTGTAGGTGTCGTTACCGTAAGTAAAGGTATTGTCGGCAAGCTTAATGTTATCAAAATTAACCGTGGTTTTTAGGTAGTTAACAGAAAACCCCGAGTTTTTTACCTTTTTGGTTATTTGCTCAAAATCAACCGGCACATCGCTTTTAAAGGTGATAGTGAATACGTTACGTATCAGGTCGGGTTTAATTTCGCTAACAAAGGGTAGGGCCTTTAACGATTTTTCGGTAGTGCGTGCGCACAAAGAGCAGGTAAGGCCGCTAACTTGTAATTCGGCTTTGGTGAACTGGGCCTTTGCAACCGTAACAGTTGCTATAAACAGGATGATATATATCTTTAAAGTTTTCATTTTATGCTTAAATTATTTTAATTTTTTGTTGATGTATGTGTGAAGTTTCTTATGTTTTTTCACAGCCATCAAATCCTAATAAAACAATCTTTAGCTAAAATAGAAATGGAGTTTAAAATTTTATCGGGCGGGTTTTTTTCTGAGAATTTTAGTGCTTGTAATTTTGGCGCGGCAAAAAGGTAACTGCTCAAATTAAATTTAGGGATAGCCACCGCAAATACTTTAGCGATGAACGAAGTTTGCTCGCTTTGATGGCTGTCTTTAACCTTTACATCAAGCTTGCTGTTTTTGCAGCAGTTCATTTTCATTTTGGCCATTGGCGTACCGCAGGCTTTAGCGGGGGCGTTTATTTGTACCGCAGCAACATGATTGCCGCAGTAATGCAGGTTTAGTGCAAAGCCGGTTGCTGTAACTAAATACAGCAGCGCCATCATTATCACTATTCCCTTTTTCATCATATACAAATATACAGTTAACTCGCTGATTATAAATACAACGCTTTAATATTAAACATCAAAATTACCAATATATTACTTAGCACCCTTCAATGTAGCTTTTACTTCGCCGCATTCCAGCATTTTATCGCCGTAATAGGGGTTGCGTACTTCTTCTGTTTCGCTTAGCCAATAGGCCTTTTTCATGGGGCAATATTGCTGGTATAGGGTAGTGCTATTCAGCTTTAAACCCAATAACAGGGCATACATGTTTTTAGACAGGTTTTCAAAATGCTCGCGCTGGTGTTCTACTACGGTAGTTTGGCTAATATGGCGGCTATCAAATTTTAACTTATCGGCATAACTTGCCATAAGCTTTTGTTGTGCAGGCTGCAAGCCCTTAACCGGTACAGATAATGCCGCTAACAATTCTTTAGCACGGCTTTTTGCCAATACACCGTTACTACCCACCAGGGCATTTTTCACGCCGATATAAGAGGTTGTTATATTATCTATAGCGTTGTCCTGCGCTTTTACAGCGGCTACCGACAAAAACAGTACTAAGCTTAAGATTATCTTTTTCATGATTTAAGTTATGAATAATGCAACAAAAATTCCGAAGCAGATAGAATCGGGATATCCTTAAAGGGATTTAAAACTAACAAGTCGGCATCACCGGATATGATACAATCAGCTTTTGCATCAAACGCTAAGTTTAGAAATACATTGTCGTTGGCATCACGGCAGTCAGTAAACATACTTATTATTCCAACCATCTGTGCACGCTCCTTTATACCTTTAAGAAAATCTATGCGGCTATCCAATGAGACGTATTTATCAAACTTTGACCGCACTAAAACAGACCCCAGCTCATTAATTGTATCCTCACAAAAAACAAGTGCTCCAACTTTAACCGCGGTATTTAGTGCCCTTCTACCCGTTGAATTAGAGATTAAAACAGCACTTATTAACGTATTAGTATCAAAAACAAAACGATTAGTCTTCATTTAAGAGCTTATTCAATACCTCTTCTGTAAGCCCGTTTGTTTCTGCTTCTTTTCCTATCCTATCTAAAAGTGTAAAAAAACCCTCATCACTTTTATCTAATGCCTTGTTAAGGATCTGATTAATAGTGCTTGTTAATTCTGCTTTTTTTTCGCGCGTACTATAACGCCATTTTCTCGCTGCTACATCATCAACTTCAAGAATTATCCTATCCATATCATTTGAATTAAGAATTGATTATACCAAATATACAAATTAGTTGTCTGTATATTGTTTAATGATTGCCCTACACCCTGCTTCAATCAGTTTAAATACCGGGGCAAACTGGTTGTCGTCATAATATGGGTCGGGTACTATTTTGTCTCCTAAAAGCATCTTTACCTTTTTGCGGTCATCAGCGGTACGGGCTTTGGCCAGTATGTCGGCCAGGTTGCTGCGGTCCATCACCAGTATCAAATCAAAATCGTCAAAGTCGCTTACCGTAAATAATCGGCAAACCTGTTGGCTAATGTCTACCCCTTCGTTTGCAGCCGCACGGATAGACCGCCTGTCGGGCGGGTTGCCCACATGCCAGTGGCCTGTACCTGCCGAATCAACTTCCCAATCCAGTCCCGCCTTTTTCACCTCGTGCCACATTATACCCTCCGCAAGCGGCGAACGGCAAATATTACCCAGGCAAACCATTAGTATACGCATTGTTGTAACGTTTTAATGTTAAAAGGTTGTAAAGTTGATATGGTTTATAACTTTCCAACCTTACAACAACCCTAACCGAATAACTGGTTCAACACCCCGGCTAACCTTACACCGCCTTTTAGCAATTGATTGTTAACGGTAGCTATATGGTTAAAATTGTATTTGTAGGTATTTATGGTATCGCCGTTTTTAACTTCGGCATATATTTTATCCGCTATTCGGCTCGATTCGAACAGCCATTGGCTAATAGGCGCCTTTTGCCATTCGGCGCGTTGGGCAGCTGTGGTATGGTTAATAGCAGCGGCATACTCGGTATAGCTTAACTGCTGAAGATCTATCAGCTGCGAATCCCAAACCGAATGCAGGTTGGTTGGCGTGTTGTACCAGTTTAATTTAATATCGTTACCCCCTTTATCGTCGGTATGCCCGGTGTGCATGGGCTGGTGCACATCCTCAACAATATGTATCAGCATGCGCAGGCAAAGTAATTTATTGGGTTTAGACAGCGTTTTCTTTTTTAGTTCGCCTATCAAAAAATTCATTTTGGTATAGGCATCCGCCGCTGTATCCTGCTTTAAAAAAGCCTGCATTTCGGGGTAAGTGTAGTTCTTGTCAAAATCTACATAATGCCAAACCGATAGGTAATTGTATGCCGGGTCTGATTTTATGAAGTCGGCCCAGTTGCTTGCCATTGCTATCGACTCGTTACCTAAAATGGCCTGTATGGCCTTGCGGGCCTTGGGTGTAAGGTAACTATCGGCAATTTGCCCGGCAATGCGGTGCCCGTTTGTACCCCATGCCATAGCCTGTAGGGGCAGGTAAAATATAGTTGCGGCTAGTAATATCTTTTTTAAAAAGCTTGCTTTCATGGTAGTTATAGCGGTTTTGGAGTGCAGGTACTCCGCTTTATTAAACGCGCGTTAATAGGTATAACGCTTGATGTTGGCGAAAATTGAATTAACGAATCTGTTTTTTTGCTTAGCTTGAAAGATTCCTCATACACGCCCGATCTGAAACAACCGCCCGGATCCTTTAATCTCCAGTTGGCATTTGTAAAAAGTCCCTTTAAATGCAGCGTGTCATTTCTTTGCTGATAATCGCCTTTAGCATATTCTGTCCACCGGCCGCTTTTCATGCAGGTATCGGCACCAGGGTTTACTTTGCTAAAGGTTTGCATACTCACAAAAAACGAATCGCAGCTAAACCTGAATTTGTACAGGGAGTAGTTAACCAATTGCTTTTGCATAGGTACACTATCCTGCTGCCATTCGCCTTGTAAAGCAGGTTGGCCCGGCCCCTGCATATCGGGGTTAAAGCTGCACGAAGAAGCTAAAAGCAGAAGGCCGAAAGCGAAAAGGTAAAAGGCGAAATGTTTTTGCATGATGTAAGCATAAAAAAGCCCCTCTCCTGTGGAGAGGGGTTGGGTTGAGGCTTAATTAATTATTTTAATCCGCCTATCATATCTTCGGGGCGTACCCATTGGTCAAACTGCTCGTTGGTAAGCAGGCCAAGGCCAACAGCCGCTTCGCGCAGGGTAAGTTTTTCTTTTAGCGCTGTTTTAGCAATTTTAGCTGCGTTTTCGTAACCAATATGCGGGTTAAGCGCGGTTACCAGCATCAGCGAATTTTCTAAATGCTTTTTAATGCCCTCGTAGTTTGGCTCAATGCCAACGGCGCAATGGTCGTTAAACGATACGCAGGCATCGCCAATTAAACGCGCCGATTGCAAAAAGTTAGCTGCCATTAAAGGCTTAAATACATTCAATTCGTAATGCCCGTTTGATCCGCCTATACTAATGGCCACATCGTTACCCATTACCTGCGCGGCAACCATGGTTACGGCCTCGTTTTGGGTTGGGTTTACCTTGCCCGGCATAATAGATGATCCGGGTTCGTTATCGGGTATATGTATCTCGCCGATACCGCTGCGCGGGCCAGATGCCAGCATGCGTATATCGTTAGCTATCTTCATTAGCGATACAGCTATTTGCTTTAACGCGCCGTGGCTTTCAACAATGGCGTCATGCGCGGCCAGTGCTTCAAATTTATTTTCGGCAGTAATAAAAGGCAGGTTGGTGAATTTGGCAATGTAGGCCGCTACCTTAACATCGTAACCTTTCGGGGTATTTATACCGGTACCAACAGCGGTACCGCCCAATGCCAGTTCGCCCAGGTGGTCAAGGGTGTTATGCAATGCCCTTAAGCCGTGGTCTAACTGCGATACATAGCCCGAAAACTCCTGGCCAAGGGTAAGCGGCGTAGCATCCATTAAGTGGGTGCGGCCAATTTTTACTACATCCTTAAATGCCGCGCTTTTTGCTTTTAACGTATTGCGCAGTTTTTCTACACCTGGTATGGTTACATCAATTAATGCCTTATAAGCGGCAATGTGCATAGCCGTTGGGTAGGTATCGTTTGATGATTGCGATTTGTTTACATCATCATTGGGGTGTATAAAGGTTTTACCCTCGCCCAATTGGTTGCCCTGCAATACATGCGCGCGGTTGGCAATCACCTCGTTCACATTCATGTTGCTTTGCGTACCCGATCCGGTTTGCCATATCACCAGTGGAAACTCGCTTTCCAGCTTACCCGCTAATATCTCATCGCACACTTGTGCTATAAGGTCGCGTTTCTCCACAGGCAGTACGCCGCAATCGGTATTAGTATAAGCGGCAGCTTTTTTTAAATAGGCAAACGCGTCTATTATCTCTTTTGGCATTGATGCCTCGGGGCCAATTTTAAAGTTATTGCGCGAGCGCTCGGTTTGGGCGCCCCAGTATTTATCGGCAGGCACCTGTACCGGGCCCATGGTATCGTGTTCAGTTCTGAAACTCATATTGATAGTATGTATTTGCAGGCGCAAATTTAGCGTTTTATGTGATTAAGCCCAGTGAGATGGCGTAATCTTTTTGTTAAGCAGGCTTATTCGCCATAATACTTTAGCTTGTTGTTAAACTTTGGTTCGATGCTTTTAACCATCAGGGTAAATATCAATACTACTAAACAAGCTATGAATTCTACTTTACTCCAAACAACGCTGTTTAAAATATCGTGCTGCCGCGCGTTTAAAATTTTGTGGGCATCCATGTCATTCCGTACTTCCCGGTTGTAATTAACAAGATTGTCAACATAAACCAGTGCAACTGCTACAGAAATCACAACAATAGTTGTAAAGCTTATTCTAAGCCATTTTCTGTTCACTCTCATATATATAATTAGGTTTGGTGTATAAATTTAAATCATTTCTAATAATGTTGAAACATTATTTAACATTTAATCTTTATAGCTACTATATAATTTCTAATTTTCGCTTTCGTTTAAGTGAAAGAACTATTTACCTATGAGATCTGTGTGTACAAGTGTTGCATCCCTTGCTATTTTCCTGTTTTTTACAACTTCCTGCAAATCCGGCGCCGGGCATAATCAAAACGGCGTAGCCGATAACGGCAAACCCTTTAACACCACCGAACTTTTAAAGTACGACCCCAAAACCGGCGATAAGCAAATTGACGCCTTTATGCAGCATTTGCATAAGGTTAGCGGCTTTAACGGCAATGTGCTGGTTGCAAAAAAAGGTAAAATCATATACGAAAATTCTTTTGGTTGGGCCAACCACCTTACCCGCGACAGCTTAAAATTAGGCTCGCAGTTTGAACTGGCTTCGGTTACCAAAACCATGACTGGTACAGCCATTATGCAACTTTGGGAACGCGGCAAAATAAAGCTGGACCAAAACGTTAAGGATTTCTTTCCGGATTTCCCTTACGATGGGGTTACCATTCGCCTGCTGCTTACGCACCGCTCGGGCATGATGAACTATGTATACTTTGTTGACAATATATACCGTAGCCAGCACTTAGACCAGCGCAAAGGCCTTACCAACGCCGAAGCCATGGCCATGATAGCCAAGTACAAGCCGGCCCGCTTTAATAAGCCTAACGCCAGCTTTTTATACAACAACTCTAACTTTATGGTGCTGGGTGCCATTATTGAAAAGGTTAGCGGCCAAAGCTATGCCGACTACATGAAAGAGAATGTTTTTAAACCCGCCGGCATGACGCATACGGCTGTATATTCAAAAGCGGTTTACGATAAAATTCCGGTTGATGTGGTAGGTCACGACCGCAACAGCTGGAGATACTCGGTAGCGCAAAATTACCTGGATGGCCCAGTTGGCGATAAAGGCATATACAGCACCGTTGGCGACCTGTACATTTTTGACCAGGCGCTAAGGGCAGGCAAACTGATAAAACCCGCCACTCAAGACTCGGCCTATACGCCGCATAACCCCATGATACGCGGGCACTTTAATTATGGCTACGGCTGGCGCTTGTTTGAAGCCCCCGGCCAAAAGGTGGTTTACCATACCGGCTGGTGGCATGGTTTCAGGCACATTTATTTGCGCGACATGAAAAACGATGTAACTATAGTTTTGTTAGGTAACGTGGTTAACGGCAGCCTGCTGCACCTTGACGACCTGTTTAAAATGACAGGCATGCCGGTGATACGCAAAGGCGCCTACAACGGTAACGGCGATACGAGTGAAGATTAAGCTTCAGATGTGCAGATGCGTGGATATGCAGATGTGCAAATGATATTTTTAATTAGATAATTAACCTGGATATGCTGATCATCTGCACATACGCACATTTGCATATCTGCACATTCAAAAACATATGTTCGATAAAATAATGGAAGCCCAGGCTAAGGCGGGCGAAGTAAAGAAAAGGCTGGATGCCATTACTGTAACAGGCACTGCCGAAGGTGGCAAAATAAGCGTACAAGCCAACGGCAACAAAGTAATACAATCGGTTACTATTGATGAGGCTTTTTTAAAGGAAGCCGATAAAGAAGGGCTGGAAGAACTGCTGGTTATTGCCATAAACAAAGCTATGGAACAGGCCGATAACGTAAGCCAAAGCGAGATGGCTGCCATTACCAGTGCTATGTTTGGCGGAATGGGCGGGTTGTTTGGTAAGTAAAATGTAAAACCTTTGCTTAACAGCAACCAAAGGCATATATAATGCGTTATTTGCGTTAAATAAAACGCTTAAAAAACACACCATACCTATGAAAGTTACTTATTATGGCCAGTCGACTATTGAGATAGAGACTGCAGGAAAAAAACTACTGTTCGACCCGTTTATTACCTATAACGAGCTGGCTAAGCACATTGATGTAAGCAGCCTTAAGCCCGATTACATACTTGTTTCGCATGGCCACGGCGACCACGTTGCCGACCTGGTGCAGGTGCAAAAACAAAGCGGTGCCAAGGTGATTTGCATTGCCGAAATAGCCGGTTGGCTGGGTAAGCAAGGTATTGACACTGTACATGGCATGAACATTGGCGGCGGCTTTAACTTTGATTTTGGCCGTGTAAAAATGGTAAATGCCGTACACTCCAGCGCATTGCCTGATGGCAGCAACGGCGGTAACCCTGCGGGTTTTGTTATCTATTCTGAAGATAAGGCTATTTACTTTGCCGGCGATACCGCCCTAACCTACGATATGAAGTTACTGGAAGATGAGCAGCTGGCATGGGCCTTTTTACCCATCGGCGATAACTACACCATGGGTGCTGATGACGCCATTAAAGCAGCCGCTTTTATCAATTGCAAAAACATCATAGGTATACATTATGATTCGTTCCCGGTGATAAAGATAGATAAGGAGGATGTGCAGCAAAAGTTTGTTAATGCCGGCCTTAACTTAAAATTACCTGCCATTGGCGAAAGTTTAGATCTGTAATTTTAAAAATACCCACACTTTATAAAAGCCGCTTTGCCTGTTCGTAAAGCGGCTTTGTTTTTTTGCAGATTTTTGTTGGTGTAGCTGTAAGTCTTTTTAATTTTTTGCAGTGGGTAACCTATCTAATATATAAATAACACTTGTAATTCCTATTAATTTCTGTGACCCCGCAAAAAAATTGGTCATCCAAACTACTGACAAAACAGTGTCACGAAAGGCGTAAAATTTAATGCCGATATTTGGAATGTTCTCCGGATAGACAGCCGAACGGTACTAACCGCCCCGCCCTCCGCTTAAAACTTTTATGAGTACCGGCTGTTTTATTGTTATGCAAAAACGGGGGGTATTTTATCGCAACGGGCTTAGCATCGTATTTTTGTCGTTGTTTTGTATAACGCTGCTTGCGCAGGCCTATACCGGTTGGAAAACACATAACGAAGAGCTGCGCCAGGAGCATGCCACCGAACTGGCTTTTGTTGCTTACCTGGGCACCGGGCATTTTATATCGTCCACTTTCGAAAATTTTCAAAGTGAGTTTTTGCAAATGGCCCTGTATGTATTGCTTACCGTTAAGCTAAGGCAGCAAGGCTCAGCAGAATCAAAAAGCCTGGATGAGGCCGAAGATGTCGACCGCGAACCAAAGGCATCGCCTAACGCACCCTGGCCGGTAAAAAAAGGTGGCTGGCTGCTCACTTTGTACAGCCACTCGTTATCCATTGTTTTTTTTACCCTGTTTTTTATAAGCTGGGGCTTGCACTTTTACGGAAGCTGGCAAGACCACAATACCGAACAAATAATACAAGGGCAGCCAGCCCAAACTGCTTTAGCCTATATAGCCGAACCCAATTTTTGGTTTGAAACTTTTCAAAACTGGCAAAGCGAATTCCTATCTGTATTATCAATTGTAGTGTTAACGATATTTTTGAGGCAAAAAGGCTCGCCCGAATCAAAACCTGTGGATGCCCCACATATGGAAACCGGAAAGTAACTGAGATAAAATGGCAGAAGAAAAAATACTAATGTGCAGCAAATTGCTGGCCGATAAAGGCCTTACTATCGCCTTTGCCGAAAGCGCTACCGCAGGCTGGCTATGTTCTGAATTTGCTATCGCCCCGCAATCGGGGCAGGTGTTAAAGGGTGGCATTGTGTGTTATGATGCATCCCTTAAAGAATCGATATTAAATGTTCCGCATACGCTGATAGAGGAGTTTACGCCGGAATCTCAGGAGGTTACCAAGGCCCTGGCACGTAACCTGCAAGGCGTTATCAGCGCCGATATTACCCTTGCGGTTACCGGCCTAACCACTCCCGGCGGCAGCGAAACCGATGAAAAACCTGTAGGTACTATGTTTGTATCGGCATTAATTAAAGGTAAGATGGTAAACCGGCGCTATACCTTCAATGGCGGCTGCGAAGATATTATCCATCAAACAGTAACCGCAGTTGCCGATTTGCTGATAGTCGAAGTAAGCATGACTGCTAAATAAGCCAAAAATCTAAATTTAATACGTCAGCCTAAAAAAAGCGACCCTGATTTGTCCAACCAGGGCCGCAGATAGTTATTTGAAAAGCTAAACTTTATATAACCGTGCCGCTTGGTATAATAGCGCGTTTTTTAACAATCACAATGCCGTCGGTTACGGTGTAGGCCGGGTAATCGCCGTCGGGTAGTTTTGCGCCACAGTTTATTTTAACATCATCGCCTATATAGGTATTCTTATCTATAATGGCGTTTTTAATGGTACACCTGTCGCCGATACCCATAATAGGTGCGCCGCTAATTTTACACTCGGCAATTTCTTCGAGCGTTTGGTAATTATCGCTACCCATTACATAGCAGTTTTCTATACTGGTATATAAGCCAATGCGGGTACGTATACCAATAATGGATCTGGTGATCATGCTTGCGCTGATGATACAGCCATCTGCAATTATCGAACGCTCGAGGTGTGTGCCCGATATTTTTGTGGGCGGCAGCATACGTGCGCGGGTGTAAATATGATTTTTATCAAACAGGTTAAACTGCGGGATATCATCTGTAAGCCCTAAGTTGGCATCAAAGAAAGATGGGATGGTACCAATATCTGTCCAGTAACCTTCGTATTGGTAACTCACTACCTTGTGCCCCTCTATAGATTGCGGGATAATTTCTTTACCAAAATCGGTATTGTCGTTACCCTCCAGCAATTCGTAAAGCAGTTTGCGGTTAAAAATGTAAATACCCATTGATGCCAGGTAAATACGGCCCTGCTCCTTCATTTCGGGGCTTACCTCTGATACCCAGTTCTCGAAACCCGATTTAGGTTTTTCGATAAACGAGGTGATCAGGTTATCCGAATCTGTTTTTAATATACCAAAGCCGGGCACATCATTTACATGCACCGGTATAGTGGCAATAGATATATCGGCATTCTTTTCGATATGCTGATTGATCATTTCTTCGAAATCCATCTGGTACAGCTGGTCACCCGATAGGATAAGCACATACTCAAATTCGTGCACACCCAGGTGGTGCAAACTTTGGCGCACTGCATCGGCCGTACCCTGAAACCAGCCGCCGCTGGTTGGTGTTTGCTCGGCGGCCAAAATATCAACAAAGGCAGTACTAAACGTACTAAAGTGATAGGTGTTTTTGATGTGTTTGTTTAACGACGCCGAATTAAACTGCGTTAGCACAAAAATACGGTCGATACCCGAGTGCAGGCAGTTAGATATTGGAATATCAACCAGGCGATACTTGCCCGCAATGGGCACTGCCGGCTTTGAACGTGTTAGGGTAAGCGGCGCCAGGCGGCTTCCCTGCCCGCCTCCAAGTACAATGCTGATTACTTTCGATGTCATATCTTAGGGTTTTAAACTTTTATACAGATCTATATATTCTTTTGCCGACCGGTCCCACGAAAAGTCGAGGGCCATCATACGCTTGCGCAGCGTTTGCATCTTTTTACTATCCTTATACAGCGCTACCGCACGGGTTATTGATACGCAAATATCATCAACCTCAACATTTGCAAAGCGAATGCCGTAGCCCCCCTCGTCTCCAAAATCAATAACGGTATCTTTTAATCCGCCGGTGCTACGCACAATTGGTATGGTGCCGTAGCGTATGGCATATAATTGGTTTAAACCGCAGGGCTCAACCCTTGATGGCATCAGTAAAAAATCGGCCCCGGCATATACTAAATGCGCTAATGCTTCATCGTAGCCTATAAATACATTACAATTGGCAGGGTAAAGTTGTTTAAGTAATTTAAGCGCATTTTCGGTTTCAGGGTCGCCTGTGCCTAATATAATAAAGTTAACCTTATCGCCATGCTCTTTAATACTGCGCTCGATAGCCGCGGGCAGCAGGTCAGATCCCTTTTCGCTTACCAGCCTGCCAATAAAGGCTATCAATAGCTTATCGGCAGCCAGCTCAAACCGTTCGCATAACAATTCTTTATCTTTTTGCTTGCCTTTGTTAATGGTAGCGGCAGTATACTTTTCGGGCACCATCGGGTCGGTAGCCGGGTCCCAAACTTCGGTATCTATACCGTTTATAATCCCTACACCTTTATCGCGCTCTACATAAAACAAGTATTCCAGCCCGTTTGAATTTATAGATAATTCCTGCAAATAACTTGGCGATACTGTAGTAAATTTCCAGCAGCATTTTACTGCCGATGCCAGCGGGTTAATACCACCGTTCCAGTCAAGTAACCCTGTTTTATAAAAGTCTATCTCGGGTAAATAATTCAGCTTTTCCCAACCAAAGGCACCATGGTACTGGCCGTTGTGTATGGTAAATACCGTTGGTACATTGGCCAGCCTGCGGTATAACGACGAGTGGTACATTAAAAATGGTACCAGGCCCGAGTGATGATCGTGGCAATGGATAATATCAGGCGTTTGGCCGCTCCAATTTATCCAGTCTAAAAACGCTATCTGAAAAGCGATGAATTGTTCTTTCTCATCAGGGTAGCTGTATACGTTCTCGCGGTCGAGCAGCCCTGGTATTTTTATTAGGTAAAGCTCAAAGCCAAGTTTATCGGTTTGTTCTTTTAATATCTCAAAATATATACGGCGTGTGCCCAGCAGCGTGGTGCCCTGAAAAACAATGTCAAATACGTTTTCGTGTACAAACTTGCGGTTATAATAAGGCATAACTACGGCCGCCTGCAACCCTGCCAGGTTTTGGTATTTTGGCAATGCCCCAACCACATCGGCCAGGCCGCCAACTTTTGCAATAGGGTAACACTCGGCACTCAGGTGAAATATTCTCATTTGGCTTATATTAGGGTTAAGGTACTAAACATTTCCTCATATGAACAAACAGATAATTTGAAAAATGTGTTTACAATGCTGCTATAATTTAATTAAAACAGTCGCTTGTTTACCATTTCGATATAAATGTACAACGGAGGGTTACGTTTATTGTGAATTTGTTAATGGGATACCGTTAGTTTGAGCGAGTGCTAATATGTGCACGGGTTGAAGGAAATCTGGCTGAGGTTTTGGCGTTACCTACTTGCCGGGCTTTTCGGACATACTGTACAGCACTTATCCGTTAGCTAATGGACCGTATCCGCTGTAATCCCTAACGCGGTAATGCCTTTAATGATACATAAAGTATATCGTCATAAGTTTTATAGTCCGGAAAGGTCTGGGTTACATTTCCTACCTCAGTAAAAGCACTTTTTAGATAATCTAAACTAATCAAATCTTCGACCGTTTTATGAATCGTTGACTTATTCAAATCCTTTACAATAATCATATCAGAAGCCCAAAAGAAATCCTGTTGTTCCTTGTCCATCAAGTGCTGAATATTGGTTTGGGTAAACAAACTCCCCACAAACACTCTATCATCGGGAAACACTACATAAATATCAATATTGTCGTTATTGATATCCGTTATTATATCATGAAAAACGATTTTAAATTCCATCGGTTTTAATGCGCCTCCAACCAATTCAATCCCGTACCTATCTCTACCATTATCGGCACCTCGGTTTTGATGGCGTTTTTCATGTTCTCTAGGATGATGGGTTTTACAATTTCTATCTCGTGGTTTGGCACATCAAATACCAACTCATCATGCACCTGCATGGTCATGCGTGCGTCCAGTTTAAGGGCCTTAAACTCGCGGTGGATGTTGATCATCGCTATCTTTATCATGTCGGCTGCAGAGCCTTGTATGGGTGCGTTAATGGCATTTCGTTCGGCAAAGCCGCGTACGGTTTGGTTGGCGCTGTTAATATCGCGCAGGTAACGGCGGCGGCCCATCAGGGTGGTTACATAACCGTTTTCGCGGGCAAAGTTCATGGTATCGGCCATGTATTGTTTGATGCCGGGGTATTGGGCAAAATAGTTTTCGATGATCTCGGCAGCCTCTTTACGTGGTATGCCCAAATTTTGCGATAAGCCAAATGCCGATTGTCCATAAATAATACCAAAGTTAACCGCCTTGGCATTACGGCGCTGGGTGCTGTCTACTTCTTCTAAACCAATGCCGTAAACTTTCGCGGCGGTAGCGGTGTGGATATCAATATTATCAACAAAGGCCTGGCGCATGTTGGGGTCTTTACTAATTTCGGCAATGATGCGCAGCTCTATCTGCGAATAATCGGCAGATACGATGCTGTGGTTTTCATCGCGCGGAATAAAGGCTTTCCTTACCTCGCGGCCACGCTCGGTACGTATAGGTATGTTTTGCAGGTTGGGGTTGTTGCTGCTTAGCCTGCCTGTCGCGGCTACCGCCTGGTTATAGCTGGTATGCACGCGGCCGGTTTTAGGGTTCACCATGGTTGGCAGCGCATCTACGTAGGTTGATTTGAGTTTTTGCAGCTGCCTAAAATCCAGTATATCCCTTACAATATCGCTTTTGGCCGCTAAGGATAGCAGCACGTCCTCGCCGGTTTGGTATTGGCCTGTTTTGGTTTTTTTTGCTTTAGGATCGAGCATTAGTTTCTCGAACAACACCTCGCCTAATTGCTTTGGCGATGCGATGTTGAAACGTACTCCCGCTTTTTCAAAAACGGTTTTCTCTAAAACGGCAATATCGATCTCTAATAATTTAGAGAACTCGCGCAGGGTATCGTGGTCAATTTTTACCCCTTCGTGCTCAATATCGGCCAGTACATATATCAGCGGGTTCTCTATTTTATGCAGCAGGTCTTCGGCCTCTACCTCTTTTATCTTAGGCTCAAATATGGTGCGCAATTGCAGGGTTACATCGGCATCTTCGGCGGCATAGTCCTTTATCTTTTCAATCTCCACATCGCGCATATTGCCCTGATTTTTACCTTTAGGTCCAATTAGCTCGGTGATAGAAACAGGCTTGTAGCTTAGGTAATTCTCCGACAGGATATCCATGTTATGGCGGGTATCGGGGTCTATTACGTAATGCGCCATCATGGTATCAAACAGGTCGCCCTTCATCTCTACATTGTACCATTTCAGCATCAATATATCAAACTTTAGGTTTTGGCCAGTTTTGCCAATGTTGGGATCTTCAAATACAGGTTTAAACTCGGCTACTATTTTTATAACCTCCTGCTCATCTGCCGGCACCGGCACATACCACGCCTGGTGGTGTTTCACCGCGAACGATAAGCCCACCAACTCGCAATGGTTGGCATCGGTACCAGTAGTTTCGGTATCAAAACAAAAGTGTTTTTGCTGCTTAAGTACGTTGATCAGTTCGGCGCGCTTTTCAAAGGTATCGGCTAAAATATACTCGTGCGTTACAGTGTTGATGTTTTTGATATCAACAGGCTCGGGTGCTTCGTAAATGTCCTGCACATCAACCGATAGGGTAGTGCGGCCATCAGCAACGGGGTTACCAAACAGGTCGGTTTGCATGCTCACGGCGCGGGTTTCGGTAATGCTAAAGTCGTCGCCAAACACACGGCGCCCCAGGGTACGGAATTCCAGTTCGGCAAACAATGGCTCCAGCAGATCTTTGCTTGGAGCACACATTTCTAAACCCGCTTCGTCCAGCTCAACCGGCGAGTTTAGGTTGATAGTTGCCAACCGTTTAGACATCAGCCCCTGCTCGGCATACTGTTCTACGTTTTCGCGCAGCTTGCCTTTTAATTCGTGGCTATGGGCTATTATCTCTTCAACCGAGCCATATTGTTTAATAAGCAGCTTTGCTGTTTTTTCGCCCACGCCGGGTATACCGGGTATGCCGTCTACCGCATCACCCCAAAGGCCCAAAATATCAATCACCTGTTCGGGGCGTTCAATTTCCCATTTCTCCAGCACTTCTTTTACGCCCAGTATTTCCATATCGTTACCCATACGGGCAGGTTTGTATATGCGGATGTTTTCAGACACCAGCTGCGCAAAATCCTTATCGGGGGTCATGCAGTAAACCTGGTAACCTTTTTGTTCAGCTTTTTTGGCCAGGGTGCCTATAATGTCGTCAGCCTCGTACCCGTCAGATGTTATCAACGGAATGTTAAAGCCCAGCACAACTTTAAATATGTAAGGCAAGGCTTTGCTCAAATCTTCGGGCATAGCCTCGCGATGGGCCTTGTATTTTTCGTATTCGGTATGGCGGTCGGTTGGTGCATCGGTATCAAAAACTACGGCCATGTGGGTTGGCTTTTCCTTTTTTAATACCTCCAGCAGGGTGTTGGTAAAACCCATTACCGCCGACGTATTTAAGCCGCCCGATGTAAAACGCGGCGATTTACTTAAAGCAAAATGTGCCCGGTATATAAGGGCCATACCATCCAATAGAAAAAGCTTCTTCATGATAATTTATGATTGCACCGATTGTTTTTGTGATTACACCGATGAGGTTGTTCGTTTCAAAAATACGATTATGTTTTTCATCAGATTTAAATCTGTGAAATCTTTTTAGGATCTGAAATATCTACCTGAAAGCGCATTCGGGAACATGATCGTTCACCATGCCGGTAGCCTGCGTGTAGGCATAGCAAATGGTAGTGCCAAAAAACTTAAAACCCCGCTTTTTCATATCCTTGCTTATCGCGTCAGATTCGGGCGTGCTTACTTTAGGGCCATCATAGCGGGTAATGGGCTTGCCATCGGGCATAAAGCTGTACAGGTAATTATAAAACGAACCAAACTCTTTTTGCACCTCTATAAATAATTGCGCGTTACGAATAGCCGCCGACACTTTTAAACGATTGCGGATAATCCCCTCATCCTGCAATAAACGCTGTTGGTCTTCTTGGGTAAAAGCAGCCACTTTGTGCACATCAAAATTGGCAAAGGCTTTGCGGTAACCCTCGCGGCGGCGTAAAATGGTTATCCAGCTTAAACCTGCCTGTGCCGATTCGAGCGTTAAAAACTCAAACAGTGTTTTATCATCATGTACTACCTTACCCCATTCCTCGTCGTGGTATTTCATGTACAAGGGGTCGGTTCCGCACCAGTGGCACCTTTTTAAGTTATCAGTTGGAGGTTTTAAGTTGGCAGTTGGCATACGTCTAAATTAGCTTAATTTATTACAAGTTTGTTTATAGCTGTAAACTGTTTACTGCAAACCGCCAACTCCATTCAACTCATCCCAATACTCCACCGCGCGGCGGTAATGCGGTATCACTATCGAGCCGCCCACCAGGTTGGCTATCATAAACACCTCGTTCATTTCGTTGTGCTGTACACCGGCTTCGTGACATTTGCCCAGGTGGTATTTTATGCAATCGTCGCAACGCAATACCATTGATGCCACCAGGCCCAGCATTTCTTTTGTTTTAACATCCAGCGCGCCATCGGCGTAAGTGGTGGTATCTAAGGCGAAAAACCGCTTAATGTTGGTGTTGGCAGTCTCCATTATCCTATCGTTCATTTTGGTACGATAGGCTTCAAAATCGTTTATAAGTTGTCCCATGAAATTAAAAATCCCCCTCCTGATTACGGTTAAAAATGATATTTTTACAAACCTAACCTTAACAAATGAAATACTTTTATACCCTACTAATTTTTTCTTTAATTCCCTCGTTTTTACTGGCTCAACGAAATTACAAACCTGGCTATATTGTAAGCCTTAGCGGCGATACCATTAAGGGCAGTATAGATTACCGCGAGTGGGACAATAATCCTAAAAGCATCACTTTTAAAAGCATTGGCAAGGCAGAGGGTAAATATGCTGTTAACAATATTAAAGCATTTGGTGTAGATAAAGCAGAGTATTTTGAACGTTTTGTAACTATTGTAAGCCAAAATCCGGTAGGTGTAGGTAATATTACTGTTCAGGCTGAAATTAAAAATTTAACCGATACGCTTTTTTTAAAGATTATTTCAAAAGGCTCAAAAGTAACTTTATATACCTACACCGATAAAATAAAAACAAGGTATTACATTGCCGAGAGCGGAGCCAATGCAGAAGAATTAATATATGGGCAGTACCTTGATAGCGAAAACAGCGAACGTATAAACACGGTGAACCGTTTTAGGGTGCAGTTACAATCGCTGGCGCAAATGCATGATCCCAACAATAGTAAATTGGCAAAGGGAATAGCAGTTTCGTCTTACACAGAAAGCGATCTGATTAAAATTGCCAAAGCCATAAACGGCTCAACCAATTTGCAACTTAGCTCCGAAAATGTTTTTGGAATAAGGTTTTTTGCTGGCGCTGGTACAAGCATTAATAAATTCACAATCGACTTTAATGGCTTTTTTCCGGCAGGTACAAGTCAGTCAAAAGTTTCGCCACTTATTACCGCCGGGGTAGATTTTCTAATAAACAAAAATACGCAGCGGTTTTACATACGGGTAGAAGCATCTGTTATAAGTAGCACCTATAGTTTTAACGATATTGAAGCCCCCGCCGCTGCAAATACAACGTTAGGCACAAGGTCTACTTTAAATAATCTTAAGCAAACAAATATCGCCCTTACACCACAATTAATTTATAATTACTATTCTGCCGACAATTTACAGCTGTTTATTGGCAGTGGCTTTGCGCTAAACATACCGCAGTACGGAAAACACAGCCTTACTACAACCAGCCCCAATTATACCAATACCAAAGCTGATTTCCCCGAATTTAAAAAACTATGGTTTTCGTTCCCAATTAAAGCGGGCGCTACAATAAACAAAAAAATTCAACTGTATGCAGATTATATGCTCGCACCAAGCCGCCTGGACGATTACGCATCTATTGGTTCAACGCTAAGCCAATACCAACTTGGCGTAAATTACTTATTTTAATAAATTGCTATGGAAAGCCTTTCACCCAACCTATTTGTTAAAGATATTAATGCAACTATTGCCTGGTACCGCATTTTAGGATTTGAACTGATAGTAACCGTACCCGAAACCGGCACCGATTTAGTATGGGCCATGATGATGAAGGGTAATGTTACCATGATGTTTCAAACCATGGAAAGCCTTGGCGATGAATTGCCCGAGATTAGCCGCACCGATGGCGCATCGCTGTTATTATATATTAAACTTAAGGGCATACGGGCCTTTTTTGAGGATATTAAAGACCAGGTTACCGTGCTTAAAGGCCTCGAAAAAACGTTTTACGGCGCTACCGAATTTTCGGTATCAGATATTAACAACTATGTTTTAACTTTTGCCGAAGACGAATAATAACAACCTTATCTTTATTAAACCTCTTATCCTAATGATCACCTTTAAACGCGTAGACCATTTTCATGTTTGTGTGCCGCCCGATCGGCTGGAAGAGGCGCGGCAGTTTTACGGCGCGGTTTTGGGCCTTGAACAAATTTACCGCCCCGACCATCTGTTCTCATCCGCAGGGTATTGGTTTAACATTGGCGATGGGCAGCTACATATTGGCGTAGAGCCTGCACTGCCACGAACTATAAGGCATACCGCATTAGAGGTAACTGATGTTGCCGCCGCGCGCCAGCATTTAGAAAATAACGGGGTTGAAATTGTAGAAGAGCCGGTTATACCCGGCCGCGACCGCTTTGCCTTTATAGACCCTTTTGGTAACAGGATGGAGTTGCTGGAGATACTCTAAAGCGCCAGCTCCACTGCAGGGTCCCAATACAGCGCTTTAAAGTTTAGCACCTGGTTGTCTATTACCACAACACCCTCATTGGCTAAAAGCTGCTCCATGGTATCGCCACCAAAATGGAATTTACCCGTAAGCAGGCCCTGGCGGTTCACTACCCTGTGGGCAGGCACAGGCGGCTGTGCATTGCCGCAAGCCATCATGGCATAACCCACAACCCGCGATGATTGCTTAGAACCCAGGTAGGCCGCAATAGCGCCGTAGGAGGTTACCCTGCCCGCGGGTATTTGCCTAACAACATCGTACACGTTATCAAAAAAATTGTAATCGGGCATGGGTTTTTAAAACGAGAATTTAAGGTAGTTTATATTCTTGTTATGCTGCAAGTATTTTTTTTCGTAATACGTTTTAATAGATAATACCTCATCTGCAAATTCCGAGTGATACAGGTCGGCGGTGTTGATGTGCAAGTTTAGGGCCAGCTCGCTTATTTTACCGGCAGTGTATTCATAAAAGCCGTCGTTATCTGTTTTAAGGTTCATATAACCACCGGGCTTTAGCACTATGCGGTACATATCTAAAAACCGTGGCGAGGTAAGGCGTTTCTTCTCGCGACTTAATTGCGGCTGCGGGTCGGGGAAGGTTATCCATATTTCGTCCACTTCGCCGGGGGCAAAGTAATCGGTAAGGGTTTCTATCTGCATGCGTAAAAATGCAACGTTATTTACGCTTTCTTCAATAGCTGTTTTAGCGCCGCGCCAAATACGGTTGCCTTTATAATCAATCCCTATAAAGTTTTTATGGGGGAACATACGGGCCAGGTTAACCGTGTATTCGCCCTTACCACAGGCCAGTTCCAGTACTACCGGGTTGCTATTCTTAAAAAAATCATTTGCCCAATTGCCCTTGTAAGGTTTGCCTGCATCTAATTGTAAAACGTTGCTAAAGGTCTCTATCTCTGCAAACCGCCTGATCTTGTCTTTTCCCACTTTATAAAATAAAATGCGAAAATAAGCTTTTTAGTTTAACCCAATAAAAAAGGGGCAAACTCTGTAAGTTTACCCCTTTTCTAAAAGATCGTGTTTCGCAACAGGATCAGTCTTTAACATAAGCCGGTACTGGCTTTTCTGTATCTTTCTTTTTAGTAAAGTTGTTTACCAAGCCTTTTACTTTGCTCCATAAGCCGCCAACAGCATCTTCGCTGATGTAATGTGATGCTTTTTGTGACAGTATACCAACCAAGGCTTTTACTATAAAGTTAGAGTGTTTAAATAAGGTTTTATTTAATGTAATAGGTAATACAAATCTCGACAATAGTCCTAAAAAGTCCTGCTGAAACAGCCCCGCACTTTTTACGCCATCAGTATCAGGCGATTTGGGGAACAACGACATGAATGTGGAAAATATAGCCGAAGGACCCGCAAAGCGTGTTTTTAACGCTATAGCTTGCTGGGCCTCCAGATTTTTTAACCTGCCGATCTCGGTTTGTAATTCAAATATATTTCTGATAGGTGTGTCCATAGTAAAATTAATTAAACAGCTTTCTAACCAACGCGTTAATAATTGGTTTTTGGAAACCCCTTTTATTAACCATTATAATTACCGCTATAACAAGGTAAATAAGGGCAACACAGCCAAAACCTTGCCAGTACGAGTGCAACACACTACCTAAAAATAAGGCCAGTGTAAAGCTTGCAAATAAAAATGTAAGCAACAGGCTTATAACAATCACTATCTGGATAACCATATCGGCTATTAATGATGTGCCTCGCTCAATAACTTCATATTTTAAAAGTTTAAAACGTGTTTCAGCATATTCGCTAAGCTGATCAATTATTGGGCGTACTGGTTCTTTTTCAGTTTCCATAGTCATTAGTTAGTTCCGTACCTTATTAATTTTTTCAGTACCCGGTAATTATGCGTGCTCCAGGTCGTCCTGGTATTCTTCTTCGGCGCCTTTAACTTTACTTTTAATGTTTTCTACAACCCTATCTTTTAAACCAACAAGGTTATCAATTTCGGCAGCGGCTGTTTCTTTAATAGTATCGCCCAGGTTTTTTAGTGATTCAGAAAGCTTATCACGTGTTTCTGTACCTTTTTCTGGTGCAAATAATATACCCAATGCTGCTCCTGCTGCTAATCCTGCCAGCAATGCAATTACTACTTTTGAGTTATCTTTCATATTAGTATAAATTTTTAATTTGAGTTTTTGTTTTTGATAATTATAAATTAATTGTCCGTTTTTACAGTTTGAGCTGTTTAATACAAAAATAAGTATAAAATGCCTTAGTTACTATCCTCGGGCATGCGTATACGCTCCAGCCGTTCGGCAGCCATGCGGTTGGTTTCATAAATTTCTAGCAGCAATAAAAAGTACGATAGTAATACAGGGCCAAAAACCAGTCCTAATATTCCAAATAGTGGTAGCCCTATAAACACTCCTATAACGGATATAATAGGGTGCGTATTGCCAATGCGCTTGTTGATCATCATACGCAGTACATTATCTACATTGCCAATAAATAGCAAACCATACGCTAAAAGCAATATCCCTTTTACATTGTGCCCGTTTGCAAATAGTATAATGCTTGCAGGTATACAAAGGGTTGGTGCACCCACCACCGGCAAAAACGAAATAAACGACCCTATTACCCCCCAAAATACGGCATCGGGTATGCCAAAGGCATAAAAACCCATGGCCAGCAGTATCCCTTGTGTAACGGCTATAACCCCCTGCCCCAATACGTTAGAATAAGTAGAATTGCGCAGTTCGGTAGCAAATTTTAAAGCATGCTGCTCGCGAAAGGGTGCATACTTAAGCATACCCATTTCAAATTCGCGCATTTGCACAAACATAAAGTACAGCAAAAAATACATTACCAGCAGGGTAATTAAAATGCCTGCAAAACCCGTAATAAGTGATGGAAACAGGTCGGCTATATAGGCTCCAAGCTTTTGTATAGTATTTTCGGCAAGGTGCGGCTGGTTTAAATTACTACCCGCAAAGGCATCAATCTTTTGCGACCATTGGTCAATGGGTATCGAGTCGCGGTTAATGCTGCCTATCTTACCAATCACCATTATACTTAATGACAGGAAAGGAATAACAATTACAATAAGCGATATAAAAATAATGAGAAGCGCTGCAGCCGACGGGTTGAACTTTCGTTGCTCAACCATATACAAATAAAACGGCCTGAATATGGTGAAAAGCACTATAGCGCCTAAAATTGAGCTGAATAATTCGCTTAGGGCATACAGCAAAAAACAACCCAGCACAATAATGCTTACCAGTATAATATTATTGCGCTGCTTGTAACTAAAAATGGACATGCCCCTGTAAGCTAATTGTGATGCTATATAAACAAAAAAATGGTAAAAAGTTTTGCCGTTTGGCCTGTGCACTAACTATTTAATCAATATAATTTAGCAGTGCGTCAATATTAGCGGCGGCCTTTTCAAGGCTTTCTATATAAAGAGTATGGTCGCCTTGGGTATTCGGCAATTCGTAACGTAAACCTTCTAAAGCCAGCTGAATGTTTGACAGTTGATTTTTTATATCATGTTTAAGCATCGCGAAGGTATGCGCATCAACCGGTTTTTGTTCATCACCATCCATACTTTTTATTTTAGGTTGATGGCTTTCATTTTGTTGTAAAGCGTTTTACGGTCAATATTCAATATCTCGGCAGCTTTGGTTTTGTTAAAGTTAACCTCGCGCAGCACTTTAAGTATCGTTTCGTGCTCGGCCCCAAGCGCGGCATTTTTCAGATCGTGCTTAGGGGCTTCTTTTACCTCATAATTGCCTTGTGCGCCTGTATTGTTTACCGGCTCGTACGCGGTTACCTTAAAGTTTGATATCTCCAGCGGCAGGGCCTTCATGGTAATTTCATTACCCTCGCTAAGCAGCGTTGCCCGCCTAACCACATTCTTTAATTCGCGAATATTACCTTGCCAGCGGTAGTTCATAAAACACTCTATTACCTCGGGCGAGAAGGTAGTTACATTACGATCCAGCTCCTGGTTGGCCACATTTAAAAAGTGGTCGGCCAGCATCATTATATCGTTGCCACGCTCGCGCAGTGGCGGCATAAAAATGCTAAACTCGTTAAAGCGGTGATAAAGATCCTCGCGGAATTTTCCTTTTTGTATACCTTCCTGCAGGCTCTCATTAGTGGCAATAATAATGCGCACATCCAGATCTATTTCTTTTGTACTGCCTATACGCTTTACTTTACGCTCCTGCACCGTGCGCAGCAATGCCGCTTGTATCTCGTACGATAGGTTACCTACTTCGTCTAAAAACAAGGTACCGCCATTCGCCATTTCAAAGTGGCCTATCTTGGTATATAACGCCCCGGTAAATGATCCTTTCTCGTGGCCAAAAAACTCGCTTGCTGCCAACTCTTTGGTAAGCGACCCGCAATCCATCGCAATAAATGGCTGATTGTGGCGAGGGCTGTTTAAGTGTATGCTTTTAGCAACCGACTCTTTGCCGGTACCGCTTTCGCCTAAAATAATTACACTATAATTGGTAGGTGCAACCAATTCAATTTGCCTTAACAACTCTTTTGATGCACGGCTGGTACCCACCACAAACTCGCCCGATAATATTTGTTTTTTACCTTCGCGCGGGCTGGGTTTATCATTATTGCCCCATTCGTTACTAGCTTTTTCCTGTAAGGCGTATTGGGTTTCAATAGCTTTGGTAATGGTATTTAATATCTCATCAGGGTAAAGGGGCTTAGTAATATAATCGTAAGCGCCCATTTTTATCAGCTCAACGGCCATTTTAATATCCGAGTAGCCTGTAATAATAATAACGCCGGTATTGGGGTATAAGGCCTTAATGTTTTTAAGCATCTCGCGGCCATCGGTATCTTCCAGCCTAAAGTCGCAAAGTACCAGGTCAAAATGGTTACGTTTAAGGTATTCCATACCCGTACTGCCGTTGGGGGCGGTTTCTACCTCAAAGCCATTACGTGTTAAAAACTTAGATAGCAATAAGCCAACATTAACTTCGTCATCAATGATGAGGATCTTCTTCATATTAGCATTTACAGTTTACCGGTGATGTATTCGCAGTTAAGGTACAAATATTTGATTATTTACAAAGAATTTTAAATCTTAACTAAAAAACAGTGCTAAACAAAACAAAAAAAGGGAGGCTTAACGCCTCCCTTATTTACTATTAAGTGGTAACAGTTTTAGAAACCGTATGCAACACGCACACCTAAAAAGTTTACTTTGCTTGCATCAAAATTGCTGCTGTATTTGGTAGTAGCTTCGTAGCGTATACCTGCATCAATAAAGTTACTTGCACTTACCGGGAACTGTACACCAATTTGCGGCGCATAAACAAACGCGGTTGATTTCTCGTTAAAGAAATCAGATTTGTTTAGCAGGAATGCTGCACCAGCTTCGCTCTGTATGTAAAAGTTAGATAACGGGAAGAATTTTAAACCGGCTTTAACAGGCAGTAACTGTACGTTAGGTACATCTAAGCCTGTGCCTGCTAAATTCTTTTCGCCAAATACGTTGTTATAACCTGCGTTTACAGTTACAAACAATTGGTTAGCTACAGGGATATCCGCCTGTACCGAACCGCCTAAATTCCATTTATAAGCATCGTTAAATTTACCCGTTGGGATGCCTGCATCAACACCAATGCTATAACGAACACCGTTAGAAGTTGTAGTAGATGTGGTGGTAGAGGTTTGGGCTTTTGCAGCAAATGATAAGCCGGCAAATGCTAAAATTAATGTTGTGATTTTTAATGTACTTTTCATGACTTTTTTATTTAAACCATTTGTCTTTTTGTTTAAAGACAGGGCAAAGTAAAGCACCAAATCACATTCAATTTTTCATCCTATTGTCACGTTAATTCAATCGATTGATTAACAGATAATTATTTTTTGACCAGATGGGTATTTTGGTCAGGCTATTGTAAACTTGATAATTATTTGCCCTTAAATTCCGGCTTCCGCCTTTCTAAAAATGCGGCCACCCCCTCTTTAAAATCATCCGTACCAAAGCATTTTCCAAACTCTTCTATCTCGGTTTCGTAGCCATTAACCCCGTCATTAGCGGCATCGTTAACAGCCCGAATGGCGGCAGCAATGGCCAATGGGGCCCGGGTAAGTATTTTATTCATCAGTTCTTCGGCCCTGGGCAGTAAATCGGCCTGAAACACTACCTGGTTAACCAAACCTGCCTGCAAGGCATCAGCAGCGGTAAGCATATCAGCTGTCATTATCATTTCGAGCGCCTTGCCGCGGCCCACCAATTGGGTTAAACGCTGGGTGCCACCGTAGCCGGGTATAAGGCCCAAGGTAACTTCGGGCAGGCCCATTTTAGCGGTATCGGCAGCAATGCGTATATGGCAGGCCATAGCAAGTTCCAGCCCTCCACCCAATGCAAAACCATTTATAGCCGCTATTACCGGCTTGTTGCCGTTAGCAATTACATTAAAAACCTTGGTATGGCCCTCACGGGCAAGGTTGCGCCCACCCGCAACGTCCAGATCGGCAAACTCGGTAATATCTGCACCGGCAACAAAGGCCTTTGTGCCCGCGCCGGTAATTATTATGCCGCCAATGCTTTCATCATTAAAAGCATCAGTTAAAGCCTCGTGCAGCTCTATTAAGGTAAATTTATTTAGCGCGTTTAATTTGCTTTCGCGATTGATGACAATGTATTGTATGCGGCCCCTGGTTTGGACCAGTATGTTTTCAAACTCCATAATAAGTTCAATCAAAAATTACGGTGCTGGTGCACCCAATTGGTTATATAGGTAACAATGTCTTGCGTGCTGGTACCCGGCGGGAACAATTTGCCTACGCCTATTTTTTGCAGTTCGGCCATATCATCCGCAGGGATAATACCACCACCGGTAAGCAGTACATCATCCATCTTCTTCTCCTTTATTAAAGCCATCACCTTAGGGAAAACCGTCATGTGCGCGCCCGATAGTATGCTGATGCCGATAGCGTCCACATCCTCTTGCAGGGCGGTGTTCACTACCATTTCGGGCGTTTGGCGCAGGCCGGTGTATATTACCTCCATGCCGGCATCGCGCAAGGTGGTGGCGATGATGCGGGCGCCGCGGTCGTGCCCGTCAAGGCCTACTTTCGCGACTAAAACACGTATAGGGCGGTTAAATTGGGTATCGCTCATAGATTCAGCTATGCTTAAAAGCTTATCAAAGTTAAAAGAAAAAATTATACCAGCCCTTATACACACTGCTGTATAATTATGCATAAAAACGTATAATTCTGTGTATTTTCCTATTTTTGCCCCTATCATGAGCGAAGAAAGATCATTAAACTTTTTAGAGGAAATTGTTGAAGCCGATATTGCTGCCGGTAAGCATGGGGGAAGGGTGTTAACCCGTTTCCCGCCCGAGCCTAACGGCTACCTGCACATAGGGCACGCAAAATCGATATGCCTTAACTTTGGCCTTGCTCAAAAATATAATGGCAAAACCAACCTGCGTTTTGACGATACTAACCCTGTAAAGGAAGATGTAGAGTACGTAGACAGCATTAAGGAAGATGTAAAATGGCTGGGCTTTGAATGGGCCAACGAGCTATACGCGTCTGACTACTTTGACAAGCTGTACGACTTTGCCGTTGCCCTGATAAAAAAAGACCTGGCTTATGTTGATGATAGTAGCGCCGAGGAGATAGCCTCGCAAAAAGGCACCCCTACCGAACCCGGTGTGGCTAATCAATACCGCAGTCGCTCTGTTGAAGAAAACCTGCAACTTTTTGCCGATATGAAAGCCGGCAAATACCCCGATGGCGCCAAGGTACTACGGGCCAAGCTTGACCTGGCATCGCCAAACATGCACCTGCGCGACCCTTTAATGTATCGCATTAAACATGCTCACCATCACCGTACCGGCGATGCCTGGTGCATTTACCCGATGTACGATTTTGCTCATGGTCAAAGCGATGCCATAGAAGAGATCACCCACTCGATATGTACGGTTGAGTTTATACCTCACCGCCCATTGTACGAATGGTTTATTGAGCAATTGAGCCTGTTCCCGAGCAAACAATATGAGTTTGCCCGCCTTAACCTAAACTATACGGTAATGAGCAAGCGCAAGCTGCTGCAACTGGTTACCGATGGCCATGTAGACGGCTGGGACGACCCGCGCATGCCTACCATTAGCGGCCTGCGCCGCCGTGGTTATACCCCTGCCAGCATCCGCGAGTTTTGCGAGCGTATTGGCGTGGCCAAGCGCGAAAACATGATAGATGTAGGCTTGCTGGAGTTTTGCATACGCGAAGACCTTAACAAAACCGCCTGGCGCCGTATGGCCGTGCTTGACCCGGTTAAACTGGTTATCACTAATTATCCGGAAGGTCAAACGGAAATATTCCATGGCGAAAACAACCCTGAAGTTGAAGGTGGCGATGGCAGCCGTGAGTTTCCGTTTAGTCGCGAGTTGTGGATAGAGCGCGACGACTTTATGGAAGAGCCTACCAAAAAATACTTCCGCCTGGGTGTGGGGTTAATGGTACGCCTTAAAAGTGCCTACATTATTAAAGGCGAAAGCATTGTTAAGGATGCCGATGGCAATATTACCGAAATACATTGCACCTACATACCCGAATCAAAAAGCGGCAGCGATACCAGCGGCATAAACGTTAAAGGCACCATACACTGGGTGAGCGCGGACCACGCCCTTACTGCGGAGATACGCCTGTACGACCGCCTTTTTCAGGTAGAAGACCCAAGCAACGAGGACGGTGACTTTAAAGATTATATTAATCCCAACAGCCTGCATATATTGCCAACCGCATACATCGAACCCGACCTGGCCAACGCCGTAGCGGGTACACCGGTGCAATTTATACGCAAGGGCTACTTTACACTCGACAAAAACTCGACTACCGATAAGCTGGTATTTAACCGCACCGTAACATTAAAGGATGGCTGGGTGAAGAAAGGTTAAAGGTGAAAGGCGAAAGGTTAAAGGCAAAGGCTTTCTATCGTAGGGAGCTACCTTTTACCCTTTACCTTTTACCTCTTACCTCTTCAATACTTCCTGTACACATTATACAGCACATCCAAATCGCAGGGGGTGAGTACGGGGGTATCATCAAACTGTACAAAGTGGGCTTTAAAGGCGGTAATAGCGGCGTTCAGGTTGCTGGTATCATAACCAATTAGGCGCAGTGCTGTGGTGCTGTCAAATCCTTCGGGGGCGGGTATAAGGGTGGTATCGCACCACAGGCCGAAACCCTTTTGTGCCAATAACTGCCACGGGAACAACTTACCCGGGTCGGCTTTGCGGGGTGGGGCCACATCCTGGTGACCAATAAAATTAGCCACCGGTATATTGTAAGTTCGTTTTAACTGGGTAAGCAGCGCCAGCAGGCTTTTTATCTGTGCCGGTGCAAAAGGCTCGTTGCCCTTATTATCCAGCTCGATACCTATCGAGCAACTGTTCATATCAGTCACGCTGCCCCATTTGCCGGTGCCTGCATGCCAGGCGCGCATATAATCGTTTAGCATGTGTATCACCTTGCCATCCTTGCCAATTACATAATGGGCGCTTACCTGCGGTTTCACCAATGTAAAAGTGCGCAGCGTTTGCGCAACCGAATCTTGCGCGGTATAATGTATCACCACGTAATTGGGTTTGCGCAGGTTAAAATTAACAGTGCCCACCCAGTCGCTTGGTATGGGTTTGCCCGTGCTATCGGCCAGCACGGCAGGGGTCTCGGCCAATAAAGTAGTGCTCAGGCTATCGGCATGCTGCTGATACACCTTATTAGTTAAAGCATACGGCCCCTTAGGCGAACAAGCGGATATTAAAGCTGTGGCAGTGAGTAGTAGTATTGGGAGGTAGCGGTTTTTCATGTTATTTTTTTGAGCCTTTGGCAGCATTCTTTTCGTCGGTTTCTAAACGCCGCTCTAATTTCTTTACATCATCTGCTGGCGGTAACGCTTCAGGCTTAACACCGCGTTGCAATAAAATGTTCCTGACTGCTTTGTTGTTGTCGATATGTTCCTGCGATATCTGGGTTTCTTTGTTCAGGTCTTTCTCTATTACATTATGGCTGGTGAGTTCGTTGGCAAAATCTTTGGCTTTGATAGTAAGCGTAGGCAAAAAATCTGCTAATGGTTTTGATGCTGGTATGCCCAGCTTCTTCTTCATATCATTAGTGCTAAAACCACCAAATAAAGCTTGGTCGCCCTTTGAACGAATTAGGGCAAAACCTTTACCGTCTACACCTCGCTCGTACAATATCCCTGATAATTTCTTTTCAGACTTGGATAGCTTGTCGCGAGCCGTCACACGTTCAACATCAATTAAGCGCTGCTCTATAATTTCCTGTTTTCGAGTTTGTACTGCAAAGTATGTTTGGGCAAACGCAATTGGCGGTTTTGATGGGTCACCATTTTGCGCGATGAGATAACAGGCGTATCTTGTTAGAGCAACGTCTTCGACTTCTCTTTGTGCGCTTTTTGCTATCGCGATCATTTTCGTGGTGTCACGAAAATGATCCTCTATTTTAGAATCAGCATTCTCACAGGCCTTTTTGGCTCTCTCAATGGCGTTAAAAAAGTTCTCCCATCGCAAGTAGCCTAAAATTGATTGCAGGTCTCTTGCACTCCAGTATTCTAAACCCTCATGGTTATAACAAGCTTGTTCAAACCTGCCAAATAACTCTAATATGACTTCCTTTTTCAATTTCCTGTAATTTTAAAAGCAAGTTACCCATAATTACATGTTTATAATGTAGTGTGGAAAAATTGCAACATTATTCATTAACTCATCTACACAGTAGAAAGAAGAAATTGATAAACTATTTGTCGCTGTATCTTCGGTATACTCAACACTTTCAAATTCATGCCAAGTCGGGTCGGCTTCAATGTCTATAGTATCGAAATACAGATTTGACAAGCCCCACTCACTGGCATAAAACCAAGTATCATCTATTAGTTTAGAGCGAATAATTGCTTCGAATCCCTCTAAGCTTATATTGCATGAATTATCAAAGACTATAAAGCCGAAGTTTTTATAGTTGCTGCTATCGCGATAGAGGTAAGAGAATTTGATGTTTGGCATAAGCGAAAATAACCCTATGACGTGGATGTGGCAATCGGATATAAGTGAACTAAGCCTTAAAACTTTCGTTATGGATTTTCAAAAACTCTATATCAGGAAAAAATTTCTTAGGCGCTATCATTAATTTACCATCATAGTTAACAAAGTTTTCTTTGATGCTTTCTATAGTGTTGCTTTTTAAAAATACGGGCGACACTTTAATTTTAAAATCTTCGGTAATAGTGATTAATCCCCTATCAAAAGCTTTATCGTGCAATGCATTTAGGGCTAAGCCATTTTTGGGGTTAAGTCTATTGCCTTCATCTTTACTCCATGGCAAAATATGACTGGCAACAAGTAGAGAAGTTTGATCGATGCCGGTAATAGAGCATTTGTTATCAAAGTTACTCAATACCATTTTGCGAAAAGCAGTTTGATTTAAACGGACAAGCACCGACCGGCGTGCTTCTCGACCCTCGGCGGGTTGCCATTCCTCCTCTTCTAACGGGTTAAGTGCTTCTATTGTCGTGGCTTTCTTTTGAGCAAGCAAGGTTTCTCCCTCAATAAACAATTCATCCCAATTGTTCATATACTCTTGCCAAACTTGCCTATCAAGCTTGCTTACATTTTCTAAGCCTTTTACACCTCGGGCTTGCAGGTTAGGGTCAAAACTGGCAAAGTTGCCTAACTTACGGGCAACAGCAGCCGGCGTTCTGTCAATTATCGCGGCTAATTCCTGTACATCCTTGTTGCTGGCGTGCATTTGGCCAAAGCGTATCTTGCTATATAAATTAATAGCTAATATCAGCTGCTCTTTTGTCCATAAACTTTGGCCTTCTTTCATATTATCCTTCTACCTCACAAAATACGTGTTTGCATTGGGTATTTAAACACTCGTTTATGGTAAGTTGTAATAGTGTATGAAAGAAGTTAGATATAATATCCGTTCGCGTGCCGCAAATAGGGCAAGTGCTGGGCTGGTCGGTGCTTAGGTAATAGGTGGTCATAACCAAATATAGTTACTTATCTGCACAGTTTGGAGATTGCTTCGTACCTCGCAAAGACGCGCGGAGAGAGGGCCGAACCTCCCGTATCAAACCTTTTACCTTTCGCCTTTTACCTTTCCCCTAAAACACCTCAAAAATCAATACTGCCCTACGCTTAGCAACACCAAAGTACAGGCGTAGTCGGTTTTAATGCCTTTTTGTTCGGCAAGGCGGCGCAATTCCTGGTTTTCGGTGCCGGGGTTAAAAATAATGCGTTTGGGTTGGGTGTTCAGTATATAATCGTACAGTGGCGGTTGGTTTTGGGGGCCTACATACAGGGTAATGGTATCAATATCGGTGTGTATAGTTTCGGGTTTTTCTATAGGCACGCCGGCTACCTCGCCGGTTTTTATGCCTACGTTTACTATGCTGTGCCCGCTGCGCACTAAACGATTAGCGGCCAGGTAAGCGTAACGGCTTGCGTCGGGCGTGGCGCCCAGTATCAATGTCTTTTTATCGGCCATGGGGTTATAACGTGCAGGGAGGGTTTTAGTTTGGCCTCACCTAAATCCTCTCCAAAAGGAGAGGTCTTTAAAAAGCTTTTCCGCCCCCTCCTTTGGAGAGGGAGCAAAGTTCAACAATTTCTTCCCGCCCTCTTTTCGCTTGCGAAGAGAGGACCGACGAGCGGCTTAGCGATGTCGGGGTGAGTTGATACGACGGGCTGAGGCGAAAAATAAAAAATAATTTAAAATGTTTTACAACCACGCTCGTCTTTATCTTTAAACACTGATAAAATTGACAGCCGCCGCAACAATGCCCCAGGACAAAAACAGCCACATCATACAAACTATAGCGTCGTATGGTAAAAGCTTGCTGGGCTTTATTCGCAAGCGGGTGAATAACGATGCCGACGCCGAAGACATTCTGCAGGATGTTTGGTACCAGTTTAGCAATGTAATAAACGCCGGCCCTATTGAACAAACCAGCGCCTGGCTGTATAAAGTTGCCCGCAACAAAATAACCGATAAGCATAAAAAGCATACCGAAACTCTTTTAGACGATATGCTACCCGCTACCGGCGACGACGATGACGACGCGCCCGACTTTAACGCCATACTAATGGCCGAGGCCAACACGCCCGAAACCGAATACATGCGCAGCCTTTTTTGGGAACAGCTTTTTTTAGCGCTTGACGAGCTGCCCGAAAACCAACGCCAGGTATTTATTTGGCACGAACTGGACGACGTACCGTTTGACGAGATAGCTAAACGCACCGGCGATAACGTACAAACGCTGGTATCGCGCAAGCGGTATGCGGTTGTACACCTGCGCAAGCGGCTAAAACAACTTTATCAGGAAATAACAGAATATTAAAACATTAAGTAAAAAATACATACAATGAGACCTTCATTTAATAACCGTAAAAAATTCTTTTGGCTGATACCTTTTGGCGTAGCAGCTATACTGACCCTTATAAGTTTTGTAGTAATGCAGCTATGGAACAACCTGCTGCCGGGCATACTGCATGTAGGCGTAATAACTTTTTGGCAGGCCATGGGCATATTTGTGCTGTGTAAAATATTATTCGGCTTTGGTGGCAAGGGCGGCGGTGCCCCCTGGATGCGCCGTAAGCAAATGATGATGGAAAAATTCAATGGCATGAGCGAGGAAGACAAGGCCCGCTTTAAAGAGCAAATGCGCGACCGCTGCGCCAGCTGGGGCCGCCGTGGCCGCGGCGACTGGATGGGCGAACAACCCGCCGAAGAAACAAAAGCAGCGGAGTAATAATTTACCGTCATGCCGAATTATTTCGGCATCTCACAGGATAGATAGACAATTTGTATGTGAGGTGCTGAAACAAGTTCAGCATGACGGTATTTAAAAGTTTAACTATACATCTACCCAAAAAACAACAATTATGGATGTGCTGATATTTGAAACAAGCGTTGGTACCACGCACGAAGTAAGCAGGATACACCCCCTGCTTGCTTCTTTATCAGAAATAAGGCAATACAATTTTGACCTGGAGGATTGCGACAATATACTGCGCGTAGTAAGCAGCGGGGTTGAGCCGCAAACTATTAACCACATGCTGCACATTGCCGGCTTTAGCTGCGAAGAGTTGGCTTATTAAGCCAGTTAGCAGTGTGCTTTGCTTGCTAACAGCAAACTATAAACTGCCAACTATTCTGCTTAGCAATGCAATTTGCCCGCTGTGGTAAATATGGTGCTGTATAAGGCCCTCAATTAGTACAAGGTGGCTCACGCCGGTACCCAGTTCGCGGTTACGGGCGTCTTTTATGGGTTGCTGCCATTTATCTTCGGCAAAGTTTTGTATCACACCGCTTAGTACGGTATTAGCCAGTTTATAATCGCTTATCAGGCTATGCCACTTATCTTCGTTGGGTTGGCCGGGGTCGGGCCAGTCGCCGCCGGTGGGTTCTTTTGCTACCTGGCCATTCATGCGGTCGGTAACCTCTATTGTCCATCCCAGCATGTGCAGTAAAATACCGGCTATGCTATGGATAGATCCGCTTGGTTTTTCATAGGCAGCCTCAAAAGGGATTTGGTCCAACAAACTATAGGTATTAGGCCCATACCAGGCATCTCCGCTTAGTATGGTTTGCAATTTATTTTGCAGGTTTTGGGCAGTTGTCATGGTTGTATAACGTTTAAGTATAATTGGTTCTTATGTGCGTTCCCTGCGGTCGGGCTTTACGCTTATACTGCGCAGGCCTTAGGCGCAGGCAGGTATCCGCTACAATCCCTAACGCTGAGAGAGACGCGAAGTATCGCGCCTCTACGATAGATATCCTACCGCCGCATTCGCACAATTTACCCCATCAATAGCTGCCGAGATAATGCCCCCTGCATAACCGGCGCCTTCGCCGCAGGGGTATAGGCCGGCAACTTGCGGGTGTTGCAGGGTTTCCCTGTCCCGCGGTACTTTTATGGGTGATGAAGTGCGCGACTCTACCCCTACTAATATGGCCTCGTTGGTATAATAGTCTTTCATTTTACGGCCAAAGGCGGGTAGGGCTTTGCGCAGACGCTCGTGTATCCAGTCGGGTAAAACTTGCTGCAGGTCGGTGCTTTTGCAGCCAGGCAGGTACGAATTTTGGGGCAGATCGGCAGATACGCGGCGTTCAACAAAATCAACCATGCGTTGCGCCGGGGCAACCAGGTTACCACCACCTGCCTTAAAGGCCAAATGCTCGGCCTGCTGCTGAAAATTCAGCATCCTGAAAGGGTCATTCATATCGCCCTTTACGTCTTCCATATTTATTTGCACAACCGTGCCCGAGTTAGCAAAAGGATTATTTCGTTTAGATGGGCTCCAACCATTCACTACAATTTCATCAGCGGCAGTGGCACAAGGGGCAATAATGCCGCCGGGGCACATGCAAAACGAAAATACTCCCCGGTCGTTCACCTGCTCCACTAAATTATAATATGATGGCGGCAGATCCGGCCCGCGGTACTCACAATGATATTGTGCGCGATCTATTATCTCTTGCGGGTGCTCAATACGCACGCCAAGGGCAAAGGGCTTAGCTTCTATCAAAATATCCTGGCTATGCAGCATCCTGAAAACATCATGCGCCGAGTGGCCTGTTGCCAATATCACTGCATCGGCCAATAGTTTTTCGCCATTGGCTAACTGCACACCTTTTACTTTACCAAATTGCACCAGCAAGGCAGTTACTTTGGTATCAAACAACACCTCGCCACCGGCATTTAAAATGGTTTCGCGCATGGCGGTAATTATCTGCGGCAATTTGTTGGTTCCAATATGCGGGCGTGCATCCACCAAAATATCTTCGGTAGCACCATGGGCCACAAAGGTTTTTAGCACGCCGGTAACATCGCCGCGCTTGGTAGATCGGGTATATAGCTTACCGTCCGAATAAGTACCTGCTCCCCCCTCGCCAAAGCAATAGTTC
This sequence comes from Inquilinus sp. KBS0705, assembly GCA_005938025.2. Lineage (NCBI taxonomy): Bacteria > Pseudomonadati > Pseudomonadota > Alphaproteobacteria > Rhodospirillales > Rhodospirillaceae > Inquilinus > Inquilinus sp. KBS0705. The sequence goes on from VCCI02000002.1 coordinate 94,206, forward strand.
GATTCCGGGTTTACCAGGCCCTGTTTGTTAATGTTGGCCAAATCGCGGCGGCGTTGCTTAACATCCTTGCCGCGCTCCAGTATTACAGGCTTCAGGCCCATTTCTATGCATTGCAGGGCGGCAAATATCCCCGCCGGGCCTGCGCCTACTATCAGCACGCGCTTTGCATCCTTTACATTTGGGTATTGCAGGTTGTACACTTCGGGCAGGTAAGGTTCGTCAACGTACAGGCGCACCTGCATACGGTATAACACCTTGCGGCCTCGGGCGTCTATTGATCGTTTGAGTATTTTAATGCCATTTATACTTTTAACAGCAATGTTGGCTGTTGCGGCTGCAAGTGATATCAGTAACGTTTCGTCTTCCTGTTGCCCGGGCGGGCATACAATTTCAATTTCTTTGATCATGCTGTTGTGCCGGGTTTTTATCCCGGATGATGCAAAGATAGCTTTTATTCCCGGCAGGATAAACGCTGGCGACTAGCTAAAGAATTTATATACATAAGCCCTTGTTACACTTTTGCAGGGCATTCCGTATAGATGACAAGCTTAGTGTATATAGTACACTTAAAAGCGTTCGGTAAAGAACGGTCAACTGTTCGCTACCGAACAGTTTAAAAAATGTTTTAAAATTATTTTGTTGATTATCAGCATCTTATAAAATCGGCTCTGTTTTGGCATAGGCCCAAGTACATTAAAGAATGAGAAAAATGATCGCTCCAGTTGATAATCGCTTACACACCCTTTGGGAAGGGTGTTTGCGCAACGACCGTAAACAACAAGAAATGTTGTACAGAATTTTAGCGCCTAAAATGCTTGCTGTGTGCATGCGCTATGCTAAAGATAAAGATGAGGCACAGGATATTTTACAGGAAGGTTTTATAAAGATGTTTAAGAACATGAACAATTACCGCGGCGAAGGCAGCCTTGAGGGATGGATACGTCGTATAATGGTACACAGTGCTATATCGCGCTACCGCAAAGCCAAAACAATGGTGTTGGTTGACGACTTTGCTGAGCAAAACATACCGGTAAGCAGCAGCTACAATAATAATGGCTTAGAAGCGCAGGAGCTGATGAGCATGGTTGCCGATCTGCCTGATACCTATCGTTCCGTTTTTAATATGTACGCTATAGAAGGATACTCGCACCAGGAAATCAGCGGTAAATTAGGTATGTCTGAATTATTATCGCGTACTACTTTGCACCGTGCCCGTACCATACTTAAAGACAAGTTAAAAAGCTTAGCAGCAAGAGAACGCCACTGCCTGGCGGGCTAATGACACGATTGAGGGATTAGAGATATTGATAATTACCCCCTTTATGTTTACAATGATTTATTGATTACTCTATGGCATGGCTGCCAGTAATCAATAAATCAACCCAGTGGCGAACTTCATAAGCCAACAAACAAAAAGTGGTTGACCAGCCATTTAACCAATCAACCACTCTCCATTCTCTAAATAACTACTTGTGCTTACTGCTCATATAAAACACCATTTCGCCCCCATCCATAATTTGCTGGTGGGTAATGTTTAAACCTGTTAATGGTTTACCATTCAGTGTTATCTTTTGCACGTAAACATTTTTTTCGCTTTGATTTTTTACGTTGATGGTAAAAGTTTTGCCACCGCCAACTTGCACAACGGCGTTATTTACCGCCGGGCTGCCAATAGCATAATCAACCGAACCGGGTGCCATTGGGTAAAACCCTAAGCTGCTGAATATATACCAGGCGCTCATTTGGCCGGTATCATCGTTGCCACCCAAACCATCGGGTGTTGGTTTGTACATGCGCGGTAATATCATGCGTATGCGTTCCTGTGTTTTCCATGGCTTATCCGTCCAGTTATACAGGTAGGCCACATGGTGCGATGGTTCGTTACCATGCACGTAATTACCAATAATACCGTCGCGGGTAATATCTTCGGTCTCGGCAAAATATTTATCCGGCAGGTTCATGGTAAACAGCGAATCTAAATACCCTACAAAACGTTTGTCGCCACCCATCAGTTTTATCAAACCTTCAGGATCCTGCGGGGCAAATAAAGTATAGTTCCACGAGTTACCTTCAATAAAGCCTTCGTTAATGGTACTCAATGGGTCAAACTTAGTGCGGAAAGTTCCGTTAGCCAGTTTAGGGCGCATAAAGCCGGCTTTGGCGTCGTAAACATTTTTATAGTTTTCAGATCGTTTTATAAACTCGTTATAAATATCTGTTCGGCCAAGTTTTTTGGCCATTTGGGCAATGGCCCAATCGTCGTAAGCATACTCTAAAGTATTAGATACCGATACACCTGTCTTTTCGTCGGGTACGTAACCAAGGTCTATATATTCGCCAATCCCTTCATAGCTACGGTGGCGGGCGGTAGCCACGCAGGCATCCAGGGCTTTGTTAGCATCAAAAGGAGCATTGCCCTTAACAACGGCATCCGCAATAACGGCAACGCTGTGGTAGCCGCTCATACACCAGTTTTCGTTACCCGAGTTGCTCCATACGGGTAGCATATGCTCGGGGCTCTGGTCAAAATGCACCATCATCGATCTTACCATATCGGCATTGCGCTGTGGCTGTATAATGTTAAACAGCGGGTGCAGGGCGCGGTAAGTATCCCATAAACTAAAGGTGGTATAATTGGTAAAGCCCTCGGCCTTATGTATGTTTTGATCGAGGCCTTTGTACTGCCCGTCAACATCCATATAAACTGTTGGGTTTATCATGGTATGGTACATGGCGGTATAAAAATCCTGCTTGCGCTCGGTAGATGCGTTAACTGTTATTTTCTCCAGTTCGGTTTCCCAAAGTTGCTGGCCATCGGCCTTTACTTTATCAAAATCCCAACCCGGTACTTCGGCCTGCATGTTAGCCATAGCGCCGTCCATACTTACCGGCGATAACGCAAACTTTATCTTTATCTTTTCTCCTTCGTTTGTTTTAAAATCAAAGTAGGCACGTATTTGCTTGCCTGCAATTTCGGGGAAGTTTTTGCTTTGATTGAATTTACCCCAAAAACCGCCATATACTTCGCGTTTATCATACTTCTTAAAGCCATGCTGTATAAATGGTTTAGAAAATGCCATTGCAAAATACAGGTTACGCGTGCGTGCCCAACCATCGGTTTGGCGATAGCCAACCAGCGTACTATCATTTAACACCTTTACATAGGTCCAAACGGTTTTGTCGGGATAATTATAGATGCCCGCCATCAGATCTAATATAATATGCGATTGATCTGACTTAGGGAAGGTATACTGATGAAAGCCTACTCGTGCGCTGGTGGTCATCTCGGCTATAATATTGCTTTCGTCCAGCTTTACTTTATAATAGTTGGCTGCGCTTACCTCGTTAGCATGAGAGAAACCTGAGCGGTAGCCGCTCCCCGGCTTATCTGCCACCCCTGGGTTCAGTTTTAAAGCACCAACTGTTGGCATTATTAAAAAGTCACCCAGATCTGAATGGCCGGTACCACTAAAATGGGTATGGCTAAAACCAACTATGGTTTTATCATCGTATTGATAACCCGCGCAATACTCGTATACCTTTGGGTTATATTTACCGTTCAGTTCGTAGCTGGCGGTGTCGGTTTCGGGGCTTAGCTGCACCATACCAAAGGGTACGGTAGCACCCGGATAGGTATGGCCCATACGTTGTGTTCCAATAATTGGCTTAACGTACTGTACAAGGTTTTGTTGAGGTGTGGTTTGCGCGGCGGTGTGTAAGCCTGTGCAAATTAAAACAGCAGAAAATATTTTCTTCATGAATTTTGGAGAGAATGTGCGTGTCAGTTATCAAATTAAACAGAAGCAAATATAAAATCATATCTTGTTAAACCCTATTTAAATACATTTACATAGCTAAATATTGCCATTATGGCGTAAATGTTACAGTTTGTAACATCGGTATGGGTTTTGTAATCTAATTTGTAAATTCACATCACCATATTAAACACAAAAACGCAATGAAAAATTTATTTATCGTAATAGCTGTTGTAGTTGTATTAGCCCTTATGGGTGGCTGCAGTTATAATGGCATGGTAAAATCTGACGAGAATGTTAAAGGCAAATGGGGCGAAGTGCAAACCCAATACCAGCGCCGTACCGATTTGATACCTAACCTGGTTGCCACTGTTAAAGGTGAAGCTAATTTTGAAAAAAGCACCTTAACCGAAGTTACCAATGCCCGCGCAAGGGCTACATCTATACAGGTTGATCCCACTAAACTTACTCCCGAAAGCATACAGCAATATCAGCAGGCGCAGGGGCAGCTAAGCACAGCTTTAGGGCGACTATTAGTTGCATCAGAGAACTACCCTAACCTAAGGGCAAATGATGCCTTCAGGGGGCTGCAAGTGCAGTTAGAGGGCACTGAGAACCGCATATCTGTTGCCCGCCGCGATTTTAACGTTGCCGTGCAGGACTACAATAGCAAAATCCGTACGTTCCCGGCTAATATAACCGCTAAAATGTTCGGTTTTAACGAGAAGGGGTACTTCCAATCGGAAGCCGGATCAGATAAAGCGCCAAAAGTAGCATTCTAATAATTTTGATTTCACCGATTAGTTTGGATCACACCGATTAGTATTTGGTGGGCAACTAATCGGTGAAATCATTCTAATAATCAGTGTAATCCTAATTATATGGCAGTATTTACAGAAGAAGAACAGCAGCAAATACAAAAGGCAGTAGCCGAGGCCGAGAAGAATACATCGGGCGAGATACGCGTTTGTATAGACAAAACCTGTAGCGACGAAGCGCTTGACCGCGCTGTTAAATACTTTGCCCAGTTAGAGATGCATAAAACCAAACTGCGCAACGGGGTATTGATATACGTAGCTACTGTTGACCGTAAGTTTGCCATTATTGGCGATGCAGGCATAAACAAAGTAGTGCCCGATGATTTTTGGGATAGCACAAAAGAGGATATGCTTAACCATTTTAAATATGGTAACCTGGTTGAGGGGATTGTTACCGGCGTAAAAAATGCCGGCGAACAATTAAAAAAGTACTTCCCTTACCTGCTTGATGATAAAAATGAATTGCCCGACGATATAGCCTTTATGGATGGTAACTAACCTAAACTTAATGCTTAAAAAACTTATTTTATGCCTGGGCTTAGTGCTCTGCATATTCACCGCGTTTTCGCAGGAAATTCCTGAAAAATCCAATACACTGGTTACCGATTATACCAATACGCTTGCCGAAGGCGACAAGCAAAAATTGGAAAGTAAGCTGGTTGCCTTTAATGATTCCTCGTCTACCCAAATAGCGGTGGTTATTATGAAATCGACCGGGGAATATGAAATTGGCGATTATGCTTTGCAATTGGGCCGCAAGTGGGGAATTGGCCAAAAGGATAAAAACAACGGTATTTTAGTATTGGTTGCGCTTGAGGACCGTAAGATGACCATACAAACCGGCTACGGCGCCGAAGGTGCTTTACCCGATATTATTACCCAACAGATCATCCAAAACGATATGAAGCCCCGCTTTAGGGAGAATGATTATTATGGCGGGCTTGATGCTGCTACAGATGATATTATCAAATACACCAAAGGCGAATACAAAGCTGAAAAAAAATCTGTTAAAAGCAAAGGCAATGGAAGCCCTATAGGTTTCCTTATCATTATTGTTGTAGTTATCCTTATCATCATATTTCGCAGAGGTGGCGGCGGTGGCGGTGGCCGTATTATTGGCAGCCGCGGCGGTGCAAGCCCTTTCTGGTGGTTCCTGGCCGGTAATTTACTTGGCGGCGGTGGTCGTAGTAGCGGTAGCGACTGGGGCGGCGGCGGTAGCTGGGGCGGCGGCGGGTCGTCAGGCGGTGGTGGCTTTGGTGGTTTTGGCGGCGGCAGCTTTGGCGGCGGCGGCTCATCAGGCAGTTGGTAGTTATTTGCACCGAAAGACCTTATCACTTGTCTCCAACATCTAATCTCTATAATAATGGAATGGAAAACCCTTTCATCAACCTATATACATAAAGGCCCGTGGGCCACATTACGTACCGACAAATGCGAAATGCCTGACGGCCGTATAGTGGAAGATTATTATGTGCTTGAATACCCCAATTGGGTAAACGCCGTAGCCATTACTGCTGATAATAAAGTTTTAATGGTACGCCAATATAGGCATGCCGCTGATATTGTATCACTTGAAATACCAGGCGGCGTTATTGATGGCGACGAAATACCCGAAGCAGCAATGCGGCGAGAGTTATTGGAGGAAACTGGTTATCAGTTTGATGATATTGAACTAATTAGCACCGTATATGCCAACCCGTCTACAGCAAACAATAAAACTTTTTGTTACCTGGCCAAAGGCGGCGTAAAAGTGCAGGAACAACACCTGGATGAATTAGAACATTTAGTAGTGGAAGAATACACCATAGCCGAAGTAAAACAGCTTTTGGCTGATAATAAAATAGCCCAGGCATTGCATTGCACCGGACTATTTTACGCATTGATAAAATTAGGAGAGTTGTAGTGCCGTGCGCAGTATTAAAAATAAAAGCCCGAAGCTAATAGCTTCGGGCTTTTATTTTGTTGTTTATTAGTACCCTTCGTTTTGCTGCAATTTGGGGTTAGCATTAATTTCTCTTAATGGTATTGGAAATATTAATTTGGGTGAATTGTAAGGCAGGGCACCTACATTCAGTTTAAGGCGTTTAGCATCATGCAAGAAAAAGCCTCCCTCAAATGCTAACTCATGCCTTCTCTCAACATTAATACTTGCAATACTTACGGTTGTTGCATTAGCTAAGCCCGCTCTTTTTCGTATTACATTTACATCATTTAAGGGTGTGTCGCCTACAGCTGTGTTATTACGCAGGTTTGCTTCAGCGCGTATCAGGTACATTTCTGCTAAACGTACTATACGCACGTTTCCATATACATTATTGAATTTACTTGTCCATAATACATCATCGGCTTCATAATACACATCGCGTCGCTGATCATTTGCTTCAAACGTATTTAAAAAACTTTGTTTGATAGCGATGTCGCCACGGCCACTAAAATCTGCTGATGCATAATAGGTATTCAAATCATTCACGCCCTGCTGGTTGGTTACCTGAATGGCAAAGATATCCTCAGACGTATTATCAACATGGCCGGGATTATTAAAAGCAAACTCGTTAGCATATGGTTTATTTAATTCATATAAACCCGAGCTTATTACCTTATTTGCCTCAATGGCTGCATTGGTATAATCTTCTTTTTGCAAATAAAGCCTTGCCAGTATGGCCGATGCCGCATTTTTTGCGGCATATACGCCATTATCATCCGGCAGCAAGGTCTCGGCACTTGTTAAGTCGGCAATAGCCTGTTTATAACCCGCATCAACTGTTGCTCGTACAACCTGCGAAGAAGCATCAACCGATTTAGTTGGCGTTAACACAATTGGTACGCCAAGGTTAGCTGTAGGGCTGCCATCATTATATGCTTTGCCAAATAGCCTAACCAAGTCAAAATAAACAAGACCTCTCAAAAATTTAGCCTCACCTTCCACACGATCTTTTTGGTCGGCATCAACTTTATCAACGTTAGCCAAAACATTGTTGGTTTGGTTAATTACCTGGTAGCCTGCAAGCCACAAGTTGGCCACAAAGCCATTATCGTTAGGTATAGTTTGACTCACCATTTGTGTAAGCTCCTGGTAAGTACCCGACCAGTCAATCACACTTTGCGTCGCCAGCAGATCGGGCTCTAAAAACACACTGCCGCCGTAAAAATCTGATAGTCCGGCCCGGTTATAAGCGCCTATTAAAGTAATCTCTACATCGCGGGATGTAAGAATAGCCTGATCCTGGTCAATTTGCTGATGAGGTTTCAGGTCAAGTTCCTTATTGCATGCAGTTAAAATTAACGCGATACAAAAGGTTGATATATATATAAATCTTTTCGTTTTCATTGCTATAGTAATTTATTATAATCCAATATTTACTCCAAAAGTAATGGTACGAGGTTGTGGTGCCGAATAAAAATCAACACCAAGGTTTATGTTTGTAGCCTGGTAATCGGCATTAACCTCGGGGTCCCATCCCTTATATTTAGTAACCAGGAACAAGTTATATGCGTTCATAAACACCCTTGCTTTTGCAACCTTAATTTTAGACAATATACTTTGCGGGATGTTGTATCCAAACATTACTGTTTTACACCTTAGGTATGAGCCACTTGATAAATAACGGCTTGATGCATTGGTTCCGTTGGCATAAAATAGCCTTGGTTCAGGTACATCTGTTATATCTCCCGGTTTATCCCAGTATTTCATTTGATCTACCGTTTGATTATCAAAACCATTACTTGCGCTTGCGCTCATGTACTGGCCACCACCTGCAAATATTTTATTGCCTGCGGCACCTTGTAAGGTTACCGATAGATCAAACCCTCCGTATGCGAAACTGTTGGTAAAGCCCCCGGTGTACTTTGGTGTAGGGTTACCCAATACTACGTTTTGTGCAACGTTATAATCAGCAGTTTTATTTCTGTCTAAATTGCCGTTAGCGTCCTTTGTATTTACATAATACAATGCGTCGCCATTAGCCGGGTCAACTCCCGCATATTCGCGGCCATAAAATACCCCAATTGGCTGGCCTTCAATAACCCGGTTCAAATCGTTGGTTCCTAAAATCTGTCCGTTTACGTAAGTGACTACGTTTTTATTGTATGCCCCATTAATACTGGTTGTCCATCTAAATTTCCCAACAAACACATCGGCCGACAGGGTAAGTTCTAACCCCTGATTATATAACTTTCCTAAGTTTTGTGTTTGTGTAGATATCCCTAAAGTACCCGGTATATTTACGTTCAACAGCAAATCGCGGGTGTTTTTACGATAATAATCAAATTCACCTGTGAAGCGGTTGTTAAAAAAGCCAAATTCAACACCAGCGTCAAATTGTGCGGTGGTTTCCCACTTTAAATTTGGGTTACCAATTTGATAATATCGCTGTCCTGCTGTTCCGTTATATCCGGCATCACCAGAAAATAAACCTAAAGCAGCATAGTTACCAATTTCGGCATTTCCTGTTAAACCATAGCTTGTTTTAAGTTTTAAATTACTTAGGGTGTTGGAATTTTTAAGAAAATCCTCTTGCGAAAGTATCCATCCTGCTGAAGCAGCCGGGAAAAAACCATACCTGTTGTTTGCACCAAACCTTGATGATGCATCCGTTCTGGCACTTACAGATAAAAGATACTTACTTTTATACGCGTAATTAGCTCTTCCAAAATACGAAACAAAACTGTACTCGTTTTGAGTTGATGTACCACCTGATTTTACTGCGGCAGATTCAATTTGTTTATATGCATCAGATGGGAACTGCTGTCCTTGTATATCATTACCCACAAAATGGCTGTACTCATAACTCATACCACCGGTAATGTCTAAAGCATGGTCGCTTGCAAATACATTTTTATAGGTAACATAATTATTCACCGTATAATGAATAATGCTGTTGTTGGTATTCTCACCAGATCCATTTTCCTGCCCGGTATTTCTGAAGGTTAACCTACCGTAGTAGCTGTCTTCATTTTGGTTAGTTTGGTCTACACCAAATTCCGAACGGAAACTTAGTTTTTTTACGATCTGCCAGTTTGCAAAAATATTGCCCAACGTTCTATATATAGTTGTGTTATAATAGGAATTGGCCACATTTAACAATGGGTTATAATAAACAGGGAAGTTACTTGCTGCCCCAGGCAAACTACCGCTTAACAGCCCGCTGCGTGGATCTATAAGCGGAGTTATAGGCGATAAAGCCACAATTTGCATTGGTGTAGAAAACTGGTTATCGGATGATAAGCGATTGTTTAAATTACTGGTAAAGTTAAGATTCATGCCTACTTCAAGTGTGCTGAATACCTTGCTTGTTAAATTTAAACGGCCCGAGTATCTTTTTAGGGCGTTTGCCACCAAAATACCTTTTTGGTTGAGGTATTGGCCGCCAATATAATAAGTGGTTTTATCGTTACCCCCCGTTATATTTAGATCGTACTGCTGTTGCGGAGCTTTTTGATAGGCCAAGTTTTCCCAATTAGTGTTAACTGCCGTATAATCGGTATTACCTGCTGCATACCTGGTAAGTCTGCTTTCAACAAAATCTTGCTCATCAGCAATTGCAGCATCAACCGTGGCATAATCAGGGTTAGTCGGGTCTTGGTTTGCAAAATCCAACTTGCCTGCACCAATAGCAGCGCGCCTTAAAATTTGCACATATTGTGTTGAATTAAGAAACTGCATATGCCTTGATGGTTTATTTGTCCCCCACTGCGATGAAAAGTTAATATGCGACTGTCCGGCTTTCCCTTTTTTTGACGTAAGTAATATTACCCCATTTGAGGCCCTGGCACCATATATGGCCGATGCCGCAGCATCTTTTAGCACATCAACAGATTCTATATCATTAAAGTTGATATCGGCCAAAGGATCGCTTGAAGCGGATATACCTGAAATATCGGCCTGGTTTAATATAATTCCATCCAATACAACCAAAGGTTGGGTGCCGGCAGAAATAGATGCCTGGCCACGAACGTTTATTTTAATACCCTGGCCCAGTTTACCATTATTTGCCTGAACAACCACCCCGGCTGAGCGACCCTGAATAGCTTGCTCAATTGAAGTAACCGGTGTGCCCTCAATCTCTTTTGAAGTAACCCGCGAAATGGCCCCGGTAATATTTTGTCTTTTTTGCGTACCGTAGCCTACTACAACTACTTCATTAAGTACTTTAGAGTCTGTACCTAATTGGGCATTAATAACATTGCCGCTAATAGGTAAATCAACATCTTTATAGCCAACAAATTTAAATACAAGCGTAGTAGCGCCCGAAGGTACCGAAAGCCTGTAATTACCAGAGATATCGGTTTGTGTGCCAATGGTTGGACTTCCTTTAACAGTAACGCTTACCCCCGGCAATGCGGAACCGTCCTTCTGATCTGTTACTTTTCCGGTTATCACTACGTTTTGGCTAAACGCGAGTGTAACGCACGCAAAAAGAATCAGGCACGATAGTAAAATTTTCTTCATAAAGTGATGCTTTTGTTAATTGAGAAGTAATTTCACAATAAAAAAGCACAAAACCAACAAAAGGCATATGTATTTATCCCTTTTGTTAAAATATTATTAAGAAATGTTCGTTTGTCGCAATTGTTTCGGCTAAAAAAGAATTAATATCTGCCCCTTTTCAACTTTATCACCGGGTTTTATTTTAATTGTTTTTACAACAACATTCGCCGGCGATTTGATAATGTTTTCCATCTTCATTGCCTCTAATACAAACAGGTTATCTCCTTTTTTCACCGCCGCCCCTTCTTCAACTAAAACCTTTAATACCATGCCGGGCATCGGTGCTTTTATATCGCTTATTTTGGCAGTATTTAAGTTACTCAGTCCCATTTTATCCAGTAGCACATCAAATTCATCTTTTGCGGCAACAGTATATATATTGTTGTTGACCTTTATCTCGGCCGTTTTAGCTTCTTTATCAAAGCTGATTACCTCGGCGGTGTATGAAGCATTATTGTTGATGATATGATAAAGCAATTTGTTTAGTTGTTTGATATCAGCGTCAATAATATCCGTATTAACTACTAAGGCAGCTGCTGCCCTGTCAACTTCAAAATCGTACGTACTGTTAACCTTTATCTTATACATCGCTCTTACTATTTAGTAAACACATATTGTATCATATTTGCGCCCATCCTAAGGGCTTTTAAGCGCGCCTCTTGCGTATCGCCTGCATAGGTGCCGTAATCTTCCCAGCCATTGCCCAAGTCGCACTCATAGGTGTAAAAGCACACCAGGCGGCCTTTATATATCAACCCAAATCCCTGCGGGCGTTTACCATCATGCTCGTGTATTTTTGGCAATCCTGCCGGGAAGTTAAACTTTTGATGATATATAGCATAGTTTACGGGCAATTCAACAAAATCAAGCTCGGGGAATACCTTCTTCATTTGCGGGCGGATAAACTTGTCAAAGCCGTAGTTATCATCAATGTGCAAAAAGCCCCCGCTAATTAAGTATTTACGCAGATTTGCAGCCTCTAAATCACTAAATACCACATTGCCGTGGCCTGTCATAAATATAAAAGGATAATTAAACAATTGCTCGCTGCCCGCCTCTACCACCTCTTCTTCGGGCTCAAAGTTGGTTTTTAAATTGACATTGCAAAATTTGATCAGGTTAACCAATGCGGTACGGTCGCCATACCAATCGCCGCCGCCATTGTATTTAAGCCGGCCCATTTTGTATGATGGCGCAGTAAAGCTGCTGATGCAAAGCACCAGTGTTATAAAAGCGGTAATACAAATGCTTTTCTTCATCGGTTTAAAAAGTTTACCTCAAAACAGGCTTCCAAGCCGGCTGTCTCTGTCCGCAAACGGCTTTCACCTAAAGTTATGGGTTTAAAACCGTTATGCAAAGCCATATCCACTTCAGCCGGGGTAAAATCGCCTTCGGGGCCTATCAATATTAAATAACGGCTTTGTTTTAGTATTGATTGTGCCAAATCCACTTTTTCGCCATCGGCACAATGAGCTATAAATTTTTGCCCGTCAAATGGTTTCTTTAAGAATTGGTTTAGCGGAGTAACAGGATTTAAAACCGGATGATAAGCCTTTATGGACTGTTTAATGGCCGAAGTGATGATCTTATCCAACCGCTCTATCTTGGCATCTTTACGTTCAGATCGCTGGCAGATGATAAGCGATATTTCATCGATACCTATCTCGGTCGCTTTTTCTAAAAACCACTCGATCCTGTCGAGGTTTTTTGTAGGTGCTATAGCAATATGTAAATAGTGGTTGCGCTTGTTGTATGCGTTAATGACGTTGTTGATTTGCAGTATGGTGCGCTTGGGGTGAGCATCTTTAATTTCGGCTTTATAAAGGCCGCCTTTTCCATCTATTAACGTTACTTCATCGCCATTAACCAGGCGCAAAACGCGCACGGCGTGCTTGCTTTCTTCTTCGCTTAAAAAGTATTGGGATAATGAAGAATCAATATCGGGGGTGTAAAAAAGCTGCATAGTATAATTACTAATGTAAATCTACAGCGTCCTCTTCGTTTATCAGCAACTCCAGCTTTACAGATTCAATATTTTGATCGGATTTTTTTAGCACCGTAATATTATATCCGTTAGATTCTTTTTGCTCACCTACATCAGGTATTTTCCCGAATATATCGCCTAACCAGCCAGATACGGTATCAAAATCGCCATCCTCGGGCAAATCATGCGGCAGGTGCTCGTTCACGTCATAAATTGGGGCAAGCGCATTTACCACAAATTCGCGGTCGTTTATTTTTTCAACAATTGGCTTTTCTTCATCAAACTCATCCTGTATCTCGCCAACAAGTTCTTCAACAATATCCTCAAGTGTAACCATGCCCGCTGTGCCGCCAAACTCGTCTGATACAATGGCTATTTGTATGCGCTTTTGCTGCAGTTCGGCCATCAGGTCGTTTATTTTTTTGGTCTCGGGGATAAAATATGGCTTACGTATAATGTCTTTTAATACGATTGACTCGTTACGGGCAAGTAAAGGCAAAATATCTTTAGCATGTACAATACCAATGATCTTATCAATCACCTCATCATAAACCGGCATGCGCGAATAGCCTTCGGTTATTAATATCTCCAGCAACTCCTCTTTGGTTGTGCTTACCTCTATACCCGATATTTTGGTGCGGGGTACCATTATGTTTTTAACTACGCGCTCGTTAAAATCAAACACATTTTGTATAAGCTCGTGCTCGTTAGAGTCGAGCGCGCCGGTTTCCTTGCCTTGCTCAAGCAGGTACTGCAATTCTTCGGAACTATGGTGTGCCTCGCCGCCTTCTAAAGTTGTTATACCGAAAAGCTTTAAAATAAAGTTAGCGAAACCGTTTAACAGCCATATAAACGGCCTGAAAACCACAAAGAAAAACCTAAGCGGTAACGATACAGCTAATGTAGTACGCACCGATTTTTGTATGGCTAATGATTTTGGTGCCAATTCACCAAATACAATATGAAGGATAGTAATAGTTGTAAAGGCTACAACGTGGCTGGCCGTTTCAAAACCCGGAGAAATGTGGATGCCTACTTTTACAAAAGCACTTAATACTATATTAGTAACCACACCCTCGCCTACAACACCCAAGCCAAGTGATGCTATGGTAATACCCAATTGCGTTGCCGCCAGGTATCCATCAAGGTTATGCAAAATGCCGCGGGCTACTTTAGCAACGCCGCTGCCGGCTTTAGCTTTTATCTCTATTTGCGAGCCACGCACCCTTACCATGGCAAACTCAGCGGCTACAAAAAAGCCGTTAAGCAGAACCAAAAATATGGTTAGGAAAATATAAAATACGTTTATCTCGTAGGGTCCGGGGTCCATCAATTATTTATTGGTAAACGGGGAAAGTTGCTTTATATAGCTCCAAACTTTCGGCAATTACTTTATGTGCGTATCTAACACCTAACAGATGCTCGATAGTTACATTTTTGTCTTCGAGTTTTTTGTAATCCTTAAAAAAACGAACGATCTCTGTCATGGTGTGTGGCGGTAATTCGGCCAAATCATTTATATAATTAACCGACATATCGTTTTTTGCAACTGCAATTATCTTATCGTCTTGTTCGCCGTTATCAACCATATGCATCACGCCAACAACCTTCGCCTCAATGATAGACATCGGGAATACATCAATAGAACACAATACCAAAATATCCAAGGGATCTTTATCGTCGCAATAGGTTTGTGGTATAAACCCGTAGTTAGCAGGGTACATTACCGATGAGAATAAAACCCGATCGAGTTTTAACAACCCCGACTCTTTATCTATTTCATATTTAGCTTTTGACCCTTTAGGGATCTCGATGATCGCGTTTACTATTTCAGGAATGTTATCACCCGGTGAAACCTGATGCCAGGGATGCTGTGTGCTCATGTATATTTAGTTGTTTTGTTCGTCCTTTGATTTTACAAACCTTCTTCGGAGGTAAGCAATAACCAGCGGAATTGTTGTTATTATTATTAATCCTAATATGATGTATTGCAGGTAATCCTTTAACTCGGGATACCTGCGGCCCAAAAAATAACCGGCAAGTGTTAAAGTGGTAACCCATCCTACACTGCCAATTATATTGTATAAAGTAAACTTCTTAAGGTCTACTTTAACAATACCTGCAAATATAGGAGCAAATGTTCTAACTATGGGGAAAAATCTGCCTAAAATAAGCGCCATGCCACCATATTTAGCATAAAACTCTTCGGCAACGGCTATATAACGCTTTTTGAAGAAGAATGAATCGTTTTTACTGAATAGCACAGGCCCCGTTCGGTAACCAAACCAGTAGCCCGTGTAGTTGCCCAAAATACCCGATGCTATCAGGCTGAGTACCAGTATATATATAGGAACCTGTATAATACCGGCTGCGCTTAGCAACCCTGCCAAAAACAATAAATAATCTCCCGGTAAAAAAAACCCGAAGAATAGCCCGGTTTCGGCAAATACTACAATAAGCAGCAGCACAAAGCCACCATCACTTATTATAGACCGCGCATCCGTTAAATTTTGCAGGTGTTCCCAAAAATTTTCCATTAACTATATCCGTAAAACTACAAATATTAAATCAAATAGCTTTAATGCTCATGGATTAAATAAGGGGGGCCTATTAAAAATAATCCTGACAGGGCTGGCTTGCATTAGTGGATATATAGCCTTTAAACTTTTCACTATTAGCTGTAAAGCATTCCACTTTTTTGTTGATTACAGCAGGAATTTTTGCATTTTTTTCGTTACCCCGCTCTCACTAATATAAAATTTTATTCCACATAAAAAAGTAAATCAAAGCATTTTTCTTTGGTCGACGATACGCCGATGCCAAATAATGAAAGCGAAATTAGTTTTAATGTGCTTGCCTAATCTACTAAATAAGGCCCGATATGAAGGCCGGATAGATACCGATAACGATGGTTACCAACGCCGAAAACCCTAATACAAATTTGTAGTAAGCGGGTACTTCAACCTCGGCACGTTCGGCACTGCGGAAGTACATGGCAATGATAACGCGGAAGTAATAGAATATACTAATGATAGCGTTTATAACAGCTATAATAACCAACCAATATTTGTATTGCGCCAATGCGCCCGAAAACATGTAAAACTTGCCAATAAACCCTGCGGTAAGCGGTATACCAGCTAATGACAACATACTTACCGTTAATACAAACGCCAGGAAAGGGTTGCGTTTTGCAAGGCCGTTAAAGCCTTCAAAGTTGTCACTGCCGGTTTGTTGCCTTACTAATATCAAGCCGCCAAATGCGATGATAGAAGCTATAGAATAAGCCGTAGCATACACAAACACCGAATTTGCCGAACCAGCCCCAATAGCTACTATGGCAAACAATAAATATCCTGCATGTGATATACTGGAAAATGCCAGCATCCTTTTAAAGCTTTGCTGATATAAGGCGGTAATGTTGCCGATAAATAATGTAACAATAGTTATTACTAATAAAACCGGTGCCCAAAAATCTGACATTAGTATAAAGCAGGCCGAGAATAAACGCAGGAACGCCGCAAAACCGGCTGCTTTAACTACGGTTGACATGTAGGCGGTTATTAACGATGGTGCACCTTCGTAAACATCCGGTGTCCAGAAGTGGAAAGGGGCAGCACCAACCTTAAAGCATAAACCTATAATTATCAAAAGTATCCCGGTATAAAATATCGGGTCGATATCATGCGGGTGGGCGGTTACATAATCGCGTATGGCATCCAGGTCAAATGAACCTGAAGCGCCATAAATTAAGGTGATACCAAACAACAGGAAGCCGGTTGAGAATGCCCCCATCAGGAAGTACTTTAACGCCGCTTCGTTTGAAGCGAAATCACTTTTACGTATACCCGCCAATATGTATAAACTTACCGACATTATCTCGATGCCGATAAACAGCATCACCAGGTTGTGGTACGATACCATTACAATAATACCGGCTAACGAGAACAATACGATAGCATAGTACTCTGCAATGTTCTTGCTTATACGTTCAAAATACCCCTTAGACAGCATCAGTATCAGTATAGTAGATATTATGCTGATCGCAGAAAAAGCAACCGAATAATTGTTGAACAACATCATTCCGTTATAAATAACAGGGGCACTGTTTTGTGGCGTCCAATCCATTATTGCGGCACCTAAAGCCACTAACAGGCCTACAATAGTAACCGGCAGTAATGCTTTTTGAGCTTTATACAAACCCAGGTACAAAAGCACTATAGGCAAAACAGATATGATGATTAAAGTGGTCATGTTTAAATTTCTAAAACCTAAATTCTAAATCCTAATCTCTAAAACCTAAATTCTAATCTCTAAATCTTAAAACTTAAATTCTAATCTCTAAATCCCAAAATGCTAAGCGGTATATCTTACGCTTCAAATTCTAAGATCCGACCGGAATTTATAACTCACGGTTTATTTGTTTCATTTTTTCGAGTATCGCGCCAAAAATACGCATCAACTCAGTTGCTTCTTGCATTAAAGCAGTCCGGTTTGCCTCTAATGGTGTTGCTATATCTATCAGCTTAAACCACAACAGGCTTTCCTTAGCCTCTTTTCTGCAAATCTTAATTCTATGCGAATAATCGTTTCTACTAAAACTTTCATTCGCTTCTATCAAATTAGCCGCAACAGACCCTGAGGAACGTATTAGCTGTTTATAGTATTCGATATTATGTATCGACTTATCTATCCTTTTTAAAAACTCTTTTGTGCCATTGGCAAATTCAAATGTCCTGTCTTCAAGGTCATATTTCTTTGCCGATGGCCTTCCTTCATCCACTTCTAATTTTTAGAGTTTAGATATTAGATTTTAGAATTTAACCTTAAAACTTACTATTTACAAACTTCGCGCTTACCGATTCAACTAAATTGGTTACCGCCGCTTCTGATATATGTAGTATAGGCTGCGGATAAACCCCTATGCCTATAATTAAAACGCAGATAATACCCAGCACTAATTTTTCCGAACCTGCTATATCGGTAAATGTGGCTGTTAGTTCGTTTAACTCGCCCTGCATTACATTTTTGTACATACGCAGCATGTATACCGCGCCAAATATGATGGTTAAGCCTGCAACCGCTGCAAACCAAATGTTATAGTTAAATACCCCTTTAAGTAACAAAAACTCGCCTACAAAACCATTGGTTAATGGCAAGGCAACTGTACCTAAAACAATAATTAAAAATGCTATAGAGAAGTTAGGCGCAACTTTGGCAATACCGCCCAGACTGCTTATATCCCTTGTGTTTAAACGGCGGCTGATAATATCCCATATAAAAAACATACCCACCACGTTGATACCATGGCTTAGCATCTGTATCATGGCGCCTTGTACGCCTTGTGTGGTCCAGGCAAAAATACCCGCGGCAATAAGGCCAACGTGTGCTATTGACGAGTAGGCCACCAATCGCTTGCCGTCTTTTTGGTTAAATGCAATTAACGAGGCATATACAATTCCAATAACCGATAATACGATCACCAAGTTTTGCCACTGTAAAAAGCCAACCGGCGCATTGGGTATTAACCAGCGGATAACGCCATAAATACCCATTTTTAGCATGATACCTGATAGCATCATTGTACCTGCCGATGGTGATTCGGTATAGGTATCGGGCTGCCAGGTATGCAGCGGGAATATCGGCATTTTGATAGCAAAGGCCAGGAAGAATGCCCAAAACACCCAGTTTTGATGGCTGGCATCTAAGGTTAATGCGTAAAACGAATGCAGGTCGTAAACCTTACCTGGCGTTTGCAGGTACAGGTAAATAATACCCAACAGCATAAACAACGAGCCGGCAAAGGTGTAAATGAAAAACTTAATAGTAATACGGATGCGGTTTTCGCCGCCCCACAAGGCACATATAAAATAAATAGGTATTAGTGCTGCTTCCCAGCCCACGTAAAATAAAAACCCATCTAAAGCGGTAAATACGGTAAGTAAACCTGCTTGCATAAACAATATCAATGCATAAAAGGCATTCGCGTTTTTATACTGATGCTGGTAGGTTGTTAATATAATTAATGGTACCAATACGGTGGTAAGCAATACCATTACCATGCTAATGCCATCAATACCGGCGTTAAAATAAACGCCCAGTTTAGGTATCCACGGCAGCTCAATTGCGTACTGTACAGATGCATCGGGAACAAAGCCGGCTAAAAAAAAGATGGCAATGGCCAGCTCGGCTACGGCAAAAAATAACGCCACGTGCTTTGCAGCCTCGTTCTTAAATAACAACACTACAAGTGCTGCCACTATCGGTAAAAAAAGTAATATACTAACCGTCATTTTATATATTAAAACGCTATCGCTTATATCCTAACTAAACTGTACACCAAAATGGCAATAATACCTACCACCATCATAAATATGTAAAAGCCTACGTTGCCTGTTTGTAAAAGGCGCAAACCTTTGCTTGCCTCAATCGAACTTTTGCCTAATCCGTTAACAAAGCCATCAATACCGCTAAGCTCAACCACTTTGTAAAAGAATACCGATAGGGCATCTAATGGCTTGCGTATCACTTTATCATACAACTCATCAATATAAAACTTATGGTACGATAAGTTGGCCAATGCAGGGCGTTCCTCCTGGTCAGCTACCGGCACGTGTGCTTTGCTTACATATTTGCTATAAGCATAACCCATAGCTACTATGGCGATAAGTACCGATGTACCCATCAATATCCATTCGGTATTACGGCTTAGCTCATGCTCGCCTAATAGTTTGGTAGATTGCTCAAATACCGGTGCTAAATAAGCGCCTAATTCGTGGTGGCCACCCATCACTGCCGGCACACCTATCATCCCGCCAATAGCAGATAATATAGCCAGCACAATAAGCGGGATAGTCATGTTTGCAGGCGACTCGTGCAAATGATGCTCTTGTTCGTGCGTTCCGCGAAACTTACCCCAAAAGGTAAGGTACATCATCCGGAACATATAGAAAGAGGTTAAGCCGGCTGTAATTACACCCACTACATAAAAGGTAGTGCTATGCGCAAAAGCGGCCGCTAAAATTTCGTCTTTTGAAAAGAAACCCGAGAACGGAGGGATACCTGCAATAGCTATTGTACCTACCAGCATGGTAATAAAAGTAACCTTGATGTTTCCTTTTAATCCGCCCATTTTGCGCATATCCTGCTCGCCGCCCATGGCATGGATTACAGAACCTGCACCCAAAAATAATAAGGCTTTAAAGAAAGCGTGAGTTAGTACGTGGAAGAAAGCGCCGGTGTAAGCACCAACACCCAAACCCAAAAACATATAACCTAATTGCGATACGGTTGAATAGGCAAGTACTTTTTTAATATCGGTTTGTGTTAAGGCAATTAATGCCGCGAAGGCAGCTGTAGCCAGCCCTACAATGGCAATTACTTCCATTGTATCTGGTGCTAAAGTAAACAGGATGTTTGACCGGGCTATCATATAGATACCCGCGGTAACCATTGTAGCAGCGTGTATTAATGCTGATACAGGCGTTGGGCCAGCCATAGCATCGGGTAACCAGGTAAATAAGGGCAACTGTGCTGATTTACCAACCGCACCTACAAATAATAATAAGGTGATCAATACGATAGGTGCACCTGCCGAAACAGCCGCTGATGCTTTGGGGAATATTTCGGCATAAGCAACGCTGCCAAATGTATTTACTAAAAGGAATATGCCCAACAAAAAGCCAAGGTCGCCTATGCGGTTCATCACAAATGCTTTTTTAGCTGCATCTGCATAGCTTGGGTTAGTGTACCAAAAGCCTATTAGCAGGTACGAGCATAAACCAACACCTTCCCAACCAATAAACATAATAACATAGTTGCTACCCATTACCAGCAACAGCATAAAAAACACAAACAGGTTTAAATAAGCGAAGAATTTGCCAAAACCCTTATCGTCGTGCATGTAGCCGATAGAATATAAATGGATAAGGAAACCTACCCCGGTTATGATCAATAGCATGATAGAGCTTAACTGATCTACCAGGAAAGAAAAAGGTATTTTAAAATTGCCTACGCTTATCCAATCGAATAAGGTAACGTTGATAGGAACACCTGATGATTTAATTTGAAAAAATGCGGCTACACTTATTCCGAAAGATACCAATACCAGCAAACTACCAATAGCACCTATCAGGTTTTTTGACAGCGCGTTTCGCCCAAGTCCGTTTATAACGAAACCGGCTAAAGGTAGTACAGGAATAAGCCAGATCAAATTGTTCATTATGTTGTTCGTTTTAACCCCCTAACCCCCTGAAGGGGGAATAGAAGTTTATTTCTTTTTTGTTAGCGCTCTCCAACTCCCCCTTCAGGGGGCTGGGGGGAATCCTACCACTTTAACCTGTTCAATACGTTAATATCGATAGAATTGGTGTTGCGGTATATCATTACTATAATGGCTAAACCTACTGCAACTTCGGCAGCGGCAAGGGCCATAATAAAAAACACAAAAACCTGCCCTGCCGCATCGCCACGGTAAACCGAAAATGCAGTAAGTAACAGGTTAACAGAATTTAACATCAGCTCAACCGACATGAATATGACGATGGCGTTGCGGCGTAACAACACGCCCATTACACCTATCGAAAAAATGATAGTGCTTAACAGGATGTAATGATTAAGCGGTACCGCTTGAATGGTATTGGTTAAACTTTCCATCAGATGGTTGCTTTAGGTTCTTTTGGATCTTTAGTTGCCAATAACACCGCACCAACCATTGCCGATAAAAGCAATACCGACGACACCTCAAAAGGCAATAAAAACTCGTTAAATAATACTTTACCCAGGTTTTTCACCAGGCCCAATCCCGGGTCTTTTAATACTACCGGTTCTGATGCGCCTATAAGTTTTAATGATGATACCAGCGCTACCGCTAAAACACCGCCACCAAATACGGCGGCTATTTTAACCATAAATGGCTTAACCGGTTCCGATTCTTTATTCAGGTTAATCAGCATCAGCGTATATAAAAACAACACCAGTATGGCACCCATGTAAACAATAAAGTTTACGATAGCCAAAAACTGCGCGTTAAGCAATATATAGTGAATGGTGAAAGTAAAAAAGGTGAGTATAAGGTACAATATACTGTGCACCGGGTTTTTTGCAGAGATAACCAGTATCGAAAAAAATATTGATAAAAACGCGATGAAGTAAAATGTACTCATGTTTATATTTTACAATATACCTTTGCCTTGTAAAAATAGCTGGGCAAAGGTATAAAACTTCTGTTATTGATTTAAGGGAGCCTCTACTAATTTGTCTTTACCGTAAATAAAATCTTTTCTCAAATAATCCGACGGTACGATATCACCATCCAGGTATATTGCCTCTTTAGGGCAAGCTTCTTCGCACAGGCCGCAAAAAATGCAGCGCAGCATGTTTATTTCGTATACAGCAGCGTATTTCTCCTCGCGGTATAAATGTTCTTCACCTTTTTGGCGCTCAGCTGCTGTCATGGTGATGGCTTCCGCCGGGCACGATAGAGCGCAAAGGCCGCAAGCGGTGCAACGCTCTTTACCGTTCTCATCACGCTTTAGCGAGTGCATACCCCTAAAGTTTTCCGAAAATTCGCGCTTCTCATCCGGGTAAGCAATTGTAACCGGCTTCCTAAAAAAGTGCTTCATGGTTATGCTTAAGCCCTGTACTATAGCAGGCAAGTAAGCCCTCTCCCAAAAATTGAGTGGCTTTATAGTTAATTGCTTCTTCTTATTACTTAACGATTCCATTTACTTAAACTCCCTCCTTAACTAAAAAAAGTAATAAAAATTCCGGTAATCACAATGTTGGCTATGGCCAATGGTATCAAAACCTTCCAGCCCAGGTCCATCAATTGATCGTACCTAAAACGTGGGATAGTCCAGCGCACCCACATAAAAAAGAATATGAATGCAAACACTTTTGCAAACATTACGGCTGTGCCTATCAAGGGGCCAACAACCGGGCCCACATGTGCAGCTACCCAATCCATACCCGGGTAGTTATAACCGCCCCAATAAAGGGTAGCCATTACTGCCGATGATATAAACATGTTAATGTACTCGGCAAACAAGTAAAAACCCAACTTCATGGATGAGTACTCGGTATGGTAACCGCCAACCAATTCGGTTTCGCACTCAGGCAAATCAAACGGTGTACGGTTGGTTTCGGCAAAGGCGCATATCAAAAACAATAAAAAGCCAACAGGTTGGTAAAGCACATTCCAGTGCCAGCCATGCTGCTGCTGGGCAATTTCGCCTAAGCTTAAGGTACCGGTAACCATTAACAGGGCGATGATAGAAAGCCCCATCGAAATTTCGTAACTGATGTTTTGTGATGCCGCGCGTATAGCACCCAATAACGAGTATTTATTGTTAGATGCCCAGCCGCCTATCATTACGCCGTAAACACCTAACGATACCACGCCGAATATGTATAATATACCTACGTTAATATCAGTGACCTGCAGCGGGATAACTTTATCGCCCACGGTAATATTTTGCCCCCATGGTATAACTGCCGAACCTATACAAGCTGTTAAAATAGCCAGCGATGGGCCAACTATAAACAAAAATGGTGTGGCATTGGTAGGGATGATCTCTTCCTTCATGAACATTTTAGCACCATCGGCCAGCGGCTGTAACATACCAAACGGGCCTGCACGGTTAGGGCCAACCCTATCCTGAAAAAAGGCCGCTATTTTACGTTCGGCATAGGTAGAGTACATAGCTACTACCAGGCTAATGGCAAAAATGACTACTATCAGCCCAAATTTTATGGCTATATCTGCTAATTCCATTACAGGCGTGTCTCCCTTTCAAATTGTTCTTTATTCGCTTCCATTAATACCGGGTTTGTTTTAACAACCGGCAGTGGTTTAAGCGTATCGTAGTGGTTTGAGCTGATAACAGATTTATGCGAAACTTTCCGCGGACCTTCTATTACCCAATCACTTGTTTTCTTTTTATCAAAACGGCAGGTATTGCAAATAAATTCTTCTGCCTCGCCGTATTCATCTTTACGCGCGGTTACACGTAATACATCTTCGCCTTTATACCACAGGGTTACTTTACCCCCGCAGCCTTCGGTATGGCAATCGCGGTGCGCTTCAACCGGCTTGGTAAACCAAACACGGTTTTTAAAGCGGAAAGTCCTGTCGGTTAACGCGCCTACCGGGCATACATCAATTACGTTACCGCTAAAGTCGTTATCAACGGCTTTGGTAATGTAGGTTGATATCTCTGAATGATCGCCACGGTTTAATATACCATGTATACGATGGTCGGTTATCTGGTCGGCAACAAATACACAACGGTAGCATAGTATGCAGCGCGTCATGTGTAATTGTATCTTATCGCCTATATCAATTCTTTCAAACGTGCGTCGGTCAAACTCATAACGTGTTTTGGCAGCACCATGCTCGTAACCCAGGTCCTGTAAATGGCACTCGCCGGCCTGGTCGCAAACAGGGCAATCCAGCGGGTGGTTTATCAATAACATTTCAACCACACCTTTGCGCGCTTCAATAACCTCAGGCGAAGTGATATTTTGCACTTCCATTCCATCCATTACTGTAGTACGGCAGCTTGCTACCAACTTAGGCATAGGGCGAGGGTCTTTTTCAGAACCCTTGCTTACTTTAACCAGGCAGGTACGGCATTTACCGCCACTACCTTCCAGCTTAGAGTAATAGCACATAGCAGGCGGAACAATATCACCACCTATCATCCTCGCGGCGTTTAGGATAGTTGTCCCAGCTTCTACTTCAATAGGAAATCCGTCTATCGTTACCTTCATTGACTTACGTCTTTATTATCGTTTCTGTCATTGCGAGCGATAGCGTGGCATCTTCTACACGCTTGTCGCAAACTTTTCTGTCGAGGATTGCTTCGTACCTCGCAATGACGCTTTGTTTTTCTTTATTAACTACCTGCCTCTTCCAATTTAGGAAGCGGATCTGCATAATGAGCAATCCCAAAATTACGGGTTGTTGCTTCATGTGGATGCGTTACATGCCATTCAAATTCATCCCTAAAGTGGCGTATAGCACTGGCAACCGGCCAGGCCGCAGCGTCACCTAATGGACAAATTGTATTTCCTTCAATTTTTTTAGATACATCAACCAGCAGGTCCATATCGCTCATTTTACCGTGGCCATATTCCAGGCGATGTAAAACCTTTTCCATCCAGCCGGTACCTTCGCGGCATGGCGAGCATTGCCCGCAGCTTTCGTGGTGATAAAAACGTGCGAAGTTCCAGGTGTTGCGTACAATACACTGG
This sequence comes from Inquilinus sp. KBS0705, assembly GCA_005938025.2. NCBI lineage: Bacteria > Pseudomonadati > Pseudomonadota > Alphaproteobacteria > Rhodospirillales > Rhodospirillaceae > Inquilinus > Inquilinus sp. KBS0705. The sequence continues at coordinate 119,502 of VCCI02000002.1, forward strand.
TCTTCATCGTAAGCTATAAAACCTCCCGAGCCCATCATGGTACCGCTAACAAAACCACCATCAGCTAATGATTCGTAGCTCATCAGGCGGGGTTCATTGTTTACGGTTTTCATAAACAGGTTAGCCGGCAATATTGGCACCGATGAACCGCCTGCAACAACGGCTTTTAAGCGTTTGCCATTGGCAATACCACCGCAGTATTCGTCGCTGTATAAAAATTCTTCAACTGGCAGGCCAAGGTCTATTTCGTAAACACCGGGTTTACGTAAGTTACCCCCTGCAGATATTAGTTTTGTACCGGTACTACGGCCGATGCCAATTTTGGCATATTCGTCGCCACCCTCGTTAATAATGGGCACAACGGCAGCAATCGACTCTACATTGTTTACCACTGTTGGGCAACCATATAGCCCCGCAATAGCCGGGAATGGTGGTTTTATACGTGGATTACCGCGCTTGCCTTCTAACGATTCTAATAACGCTGTCTCTTCGCCGCATATGTAGGCACCGCCACCGGGTTGTACATAAAGCTCCAGGTCGTAACCTGTGCCTAAAATATTTTTCCCTAAAAAGCCTTTGTTCTTTGCCTCGGCAATAGCTTTTTCGAGTATGCGTATCTGCGGCATCATTTCGCCGCGAACGTATATGTATGATGTTTTAGCACCCAGCGCATAACTGGCTACTATCATCCCCTCAATTAACAGGTGAGGGATGTAAGTCATCAAATAACGGTCTTTAAAAGTTCCTGGTTCCGATTCATCGGCATTGCATACCAGGTAACGGGCTACACCTTCGGGCTTGGCTAAAAAACTCCATTTCATCCCGGTAGGGAAACCTGCACCACCACGGCCACGCAAACCCGATTTTTTTACCTCCTCAACCACATCATCAGGCGATAGGGTTTTAAGGGCCTTTTCAACGGCAGCATAACCACCTTTTGAGCGGTAAACATCAAATGTATTGATGCCGGGTACGTTTATATGTTCTAAAAGTATTTTACGTGCCATTAGTTGTTCGCCTTTCCTTTCAGGTCACTTATCAGTTTATCAACCGACTCGGTGGTTAAGTTCTCATAAAAAGTATACTCGGGGCCAATTTGTAAAACCGGGCCAAAACCGCAGGCAGCTAAGCACTCTACACCTCTCCAACTAAATAAACCGTCGGGTGTTACGTCGCCTTCTTTTACGCCAAGCGCTTTTTCGACGTGGTTTAATATTTTGCTGGCACCTACTATTTCGCATGGGCCGGTACGGCAAACCTCCAGCATGTATTTGCCTTGCGGTTTTAAGAAGTACATGGTATAAAACGATGCCACCTCGTAAACTTCGATGGGTTGGATATCCAGGTATTCGGCAACTTTATCCATAGCCGGCGCGCTAACCCAGCCATACTCTGCCTGTACCAAATGCAGTATAGGCAACAGGGCCGATTTTTGTTTACCCACAGGGTAACGGCTAACAACATCAGCAAACTTGCTGATCAGCTCTGGTGAAAATGTTACCGGTGTATCGGTATTTTGTACACTAAGCATCTAACTCTCCGGCTATAACGTTTAAACTACTCATGTTAATAATAGCATCTGATAATAACATCCCCTGGCTCATTGGCGCGTACATCTGGTAATTGATAAAGCTTGGCCTGCGGAAATGTAAACGGTATGGCGAACGGCCACCGTCATTCACCAGGTAAAAGCCTAACTCGCCGTTTGCACCTTCAACCGCATGGTAAACCTCGGCAGTGGGGGTATCTACTTCGCCCATCACAATTTTAAAGTGATAGATCAAAGCTTCCATATTATTATATACTTCCTCTTTTGGAGGCAGGTAAAACGCGGGCACATCAGCATGGAAAACATCTGATGGCTCTTTTTCTATTTTGTTTAATGCCTGCTCAATTATGCGCAAGCTTTGCCACATCTCTTCGTTACGTACCAAAAAGCGGTTGTAAACGTCGCCGTTTTCGCCTACAGGTACTTCAAAATCAAAATCTTCATATGACGAGTATGGCTCCATGGCCCTTACATCATAATCTACACCGGCAGCGCGCAGTATAGGGCCTGTCCAGCTGTAGCTTAAGGCTGTTTCGGCAGTTACTGCTGCAACACCTTTAGTACGGTCAACAAATATGCGGTTGCGGTTAAAAAGGCTTTCAAATTCCTTTAAAACAGCAGGATAATCTTTTACAAACTTGCGTATTTTGTTAAAGGCTATATGGTTAAAATTACGCTCGAACCCGCCAATGCGACCAATGTTGGTGGTAAGGCGCGATCCGCAAATTTCTTCATATATCTCGTACACATGCTCGCGCCATTGCATCATGTAGGTAAAGCCGGTTAAAGCCCCGGTATCTACCCCTAAAATGGCGTTACAAACAATATGATCGGTAATACGCGCCAATTCCATGATAATTACACGCATGTAATCAACACGTTTTGGGGTTTGTATATTTAAAAGCTTTTCAACTGTCATGTGCCAGCCCATATTGTTTATGGGCGACGAGCAGTAGTTTAACCTGTCGGTAAGCGGGGTTATCTGATAAAAAGGGCGGTGCTCGGCAATTTTTTCGAATGCGCGGTGTATATAACCTATTGTTGATACGCCGCTAACAATACGTTCGCCATCCATCTGTAACACATTTTGGAACACGCCATGCGTTGCAGGGTGTGTTGGCCCCAGGTTGAGTGTCGAGTACTCGGTTTGCGGATCGTTGTCGGTATATACTGGGTGATTCTGCATTTATATTATCTCCCGAAAAAGTAATCTTTTTTATCAATACGGTTTGGATCTTCCAATGGAAATTCCTTTCTCATCGGGAATACGGTCATGTCATCAACATTCAATATCCTTCTAAGATCGGGGTGGCCGTCAAATATCACCCCAAAAAAGTCGTAAGTCTCGCGTTCCATCCAGTTAGCTCCATCCCAAATGGTTGATGCTGTAGGTATGTGTAAATCGTCAAGTGTCAAAAACACTTTTATACGTATGCGTGTATTAGTTGTTAAACTGTGCAGGTGATAAATTACACCTATTGGCTTTTCCTGCTCAGGGTAGTGAATTGCGGTTAGGTCTGTTAAAAAGATAAACTGCAACGCCGCATCTGTTTTTAAAAAGCTTAGCACATCAGTAATAACCTCTTTGTTGGTTTCAACGGTAAGCAAGCCAAAATCAGCACCGGTTTCAGTCACCTGTCCCGGGAACTTCTCACTAAGCTTTTGCAGTAATTCTTCCTTAGCTATTTTACCCATTATTGAATTCCGTATTTAGCAAGTAAAGCCTGATATTTCGGCTCTTCGCGACGGCGAAGTGTTTCTGTTTGTACTAATTTTTGGATAGCCATAAAGCCATCTATGATAGCTTCGGGGCGGGGAGGGCAACCTGGTACGTAAACATCTACCGGGATAACCTCGTCTATACCCTGCAATACCGAATAAGTATCAAAAATACCCCCGCTTGATGCGCAGGCACCAACAGCCATAACCCAACGTGGTTCGGCCATTTGCAGGTAAACCTGGCGTAAAACAGGGCCCATTTTTTTAGATATGGTACCCATTACCATTAAAAGATCGGCCTGGCGTGGCGAAAAACTTAAGCGTTCCGCACCAAACCTCGAAAGATCGTAATGCGAACCCATGGTAGCCATAAACTCGATACCGCAGCATGATGTTGCGAATGGTAATGGCCATAAAGAGTGTGAGCGAGCCAAACCAACAGCCTGATCAAGCTTGGTGGCAAAAAATCCTGACCCTTCTAATCCCGCAGGAGCCTCAACTATTTGAATATCACTCATGAATTATCCTCAAATAAATAAACCCAACAACTTACGCTGATGGGACAAATTTACAACAAATACGTTGTAACAAATACACTAATGAAGAGCAGGAAACGTATTTAGAATTAATCTAAACTAATCCCAGTCTAAGGCCTTTTTCTTTATAATATATATAAAGCCTAATAGTAATGTTCCCATAAAAATAAACATCTCTATCATCCCGGTTTTACCCAAATCGCGAAAGTTTACCGCCCAGGGATACATAAAAATCACCTCTACATCAAATAACACAAATAATATAGCTACCAGGAAGTATTTGATAGACATTGGCGTGCGGGCGTTACCCACCACCTCGATACCCGATTCAAAAGGGGTTAACTTGTCTTTGGTAACCCTTTTAGGCCCAATTTTATGGGTAACAAACATTGTGGTTACTACAAACCCTATTGCCACCAGCATTTGAAAAATGATGGGCAAATAATTTACCGGTAAACTTTGTACTTCCATGGTGCAAATATACAAATGAGCGAACAATAAAAAAGGCCTCTTTTTACAAGAGGCCTTTGATATAGCTTTAATAATTTATTAAACTTTATTTACTTTTTGCGCCGCCTTTGCGTGCAAAGTAGGCAGTAGCCGATCTGTTAGCAGGGTCATATTCCCTTGCCTTGGTATAATTTTCGGCGGCTTTAGCGTCGTCTTTTTCTTTAAACTCGTAGTACACACCTAAGTAGGCATATGCTTCAGCCATAAAAGACTTCTCGGCATCTGTAACGCCTTTTTCTGTTTGCAACTGTATGTATTGCTCGTAGTATGGCTTAGCTAAACCTTTAGATGTATTTCTATCAGGTTCTTTAAAGTCGTTAACACGTGCCTGGTACAAGGCCACAATTGCTATTGGCTTGCTTGCTTTTTGCTGAATGTAGCTAAAAGCGCTATCTGCTTTAACTAATAATGTTGTATCGGCAACCGGCTTTGGTTTGGCTGTGCTAAAATACTGATCTGTAAAGGCCTTGTAATAACTCATACCTTCTGATAAGTAATCATTCAGCGTAGCTTTACGAGATTTGCTAATAAACGTTTTATAAGCATCACCGGCTTCAACATATTTCTTTTTAGTGTATAATGTTTTTGCTATCTCGCCATATACATCAGCTTGCGTTGTATCAAGTGTTAAGGCTTTTCTTAAGGTATTAATACCCGCAGAATCTTGCCCTGTAGCTACTTGTAAACGGCCTAAGTAAATATAATCACGTGGAATTACACGTTTAGGGTCTGCTTTAGTTACCCAGGTATTCATTGCGGTTAAGCCTGCAGCATAATCCTTGTTTTCATATGCTGAATAACCTAAATAACGGTATACTTTTAAATTGCTATTTGCTGCAGAAGACAACGCTGATGCTTCAGTTTGCAATGCCTTGTAATCACCTGACAATAGCAAGAAATCGGCAAAACGCAAACGAGACTCTATAGACATATCTGTTAATGACAGATATTTACGATACTGATCTGTAGCTTCTTTAATTTTAGCAGACGCCATTTTAGGATCGCTAAACGCCCAGCGTACATCAGTTTCTGCCCATTCACGGTAAGCAGGGCCATAGTTAGGGTCAAGTGCCAATGCGGCTTTGTACTCTCTTTCCGAGTCTTCAAAGTTGTTGGCGTATTTCCATATAACACCGGTAGCTACTTTAGCATGAGCCAGTTTCGGATCAAGATCCAAAGCTGCCTGGTAGTTGCCTAATGCATCGGTGTTTTTACTTTGTGTGCGTAAAGCATCGCCTAAAGCTACCAATAGCTCGGCATCTTTAGGGTTTACGGCTTTCCCTTTATTTAATACCGCTATAGCAGCATTAGCATCGGCTGGCGAAACCATACCGTTGGCATCAGCATTTAATAAATAGCTGCGGCCAACATATACATAGGGTTTACTATCCTTACCTGCTAACGCAACTGCCTGGTTAAAGTTAGTAGTAGCGGTGTTTTTATCTTTATCCACAAAGGCAGCCGCACCTAAACCTGCATAATTTAAAGCTGATTTAGGGTTTACTGCAATTCCTTTTTGAAAAACTGCTTTTGCCGAATCGGGATAATCCTGAAGGATATACACCCAACCCAGGTAAAAAAAGTTTTCGTCCTTATTTGCCTGTGTAACTGTCAAATTTTTAAGCATCGATTTAGCTTTCTGGTATTGCTCAGCATCAATCGCTTTTTTGGCGTCGGCCAAACTTTGCGCAAAAACTGATGAACCCACAAATACCAGCGCTAATATTAATTTACTTATCTTACTGATCATTTTCATCTTAGTTTTATATAAATATAGTTAGTGTACAATGTTTATTTCTCTTGGGGGGATAGAATCAGGCAATAAACCCGATTTTAATATGATCCTTTGCCCCCGTTCACTTGCCAAAAACGATGCGAAACCCGCACCTAACCCCTTTGTGCCTGTACAATCAATTATGTACAATGACCTACTTAGCGGGTATGTATGTTGGACAAGCGTAGTCTGCGAAGGTTTAAAGTACTGGTTAGGCACTTTTTTATTACCCTCATCCTTAACGCCAACAATTTTAACTTTATCAACGGCTGCAGCATAATCGCTATCAGGATCGTTAAGCCAGTTAAAACCCACAATGCCAATTGCATCCGGGTGCCCGCTAACATATTTTATTACTTCTTTACTTGATTTTAAAGCGTAAATATTTTTCTGTTTTAGATCAATACTTCCGCTTAACTGCTTCAAATATCTTACCAAACTTGAGTTTGGGTTATCAAATACTATGCTTTTGTCGGCTTTTGCCCCGCCGTTAAGCATCTTCTTTATTTCATTTACCGTAATAGTTGTATCGTTTGATGCCTGATTTACTATAATTGCTACAGCATCAACCGCAAATTTTACTATGTCGGCCGGCAGTGTACGCCTTTTAAACAAGTTTACTTCTGCCGTATCCAGCGGGCGAGATAATATAGCTACTCTAACACTATCATTTAGCAGCATGCTTACTGCCTCTGCTTCTGTTTTATAACTTAATACCGGCTTAGCATCCGGGTATGCGGCTTTAAACACATACAATTCTTCGTCTATTATCGGCGAGAACGATTCATCTGCTGAAAAATATGCCGTTCCACTGGTAAAACCTCCGGTAGGCGGGCCTTTTTTTATGTTTGTATTGCTTTTTTGCTTACAACTGCCAAACAGCAATACCACAATAAGCATTTGCAATACAATTATTAATTTACTGTTCATCGGGATCCTTTTTTAACAACCGCGAAAAGCGTAAAACTGCGTAGATAATTATAACCAACCCGAATAAGGTTTTTTGCGGCTGGGCGAATTTTATCGGGAATTTATCCCAAAACATGATCATTAAGCCCAATACGCAAAACCCTGCAAATGCAGTAACTCCTAAAATAAGCAAAAACCGCCTTTTGGGCGATTTTTGCTTTTCATTTTTATCTGATAACATCGTTCTGTTATTCTTCTGCCAAGGCAAAGTTTACAGGTATGCTATATTGTACACGTACCGGGCGACCGTTTTGGATGCCTGGCTTCCATTTTGGAGAAGCCTTAAGTACGCGCATTGCTTCCTCATCTGTACCACTGCCTAAGCCACGTACAACTTTAATATCAGTTAAAGAACCATCTCTTTCAACAACGAAGGTTAAAATTACACGTCCTTGCGTGTTATTTTCTCTTGCAATTGCAGGGTAATGGATATTCTTTGAAAGATATTTACCAAATGCAGACTCACCACCCGGGAAAGTTGGCTGTTGCTCAACCGCTGTAAAAATTTGGTTAGGGTTTTCCTCAACCACTTGTTTTACATCCGAGTTACCAACTGGCTCATCAATCCTGATATCGGCGTTAGGGTCACCTTTCTGGTCTTTTTGACCAGGGTCGGCAACTTTTAACTCTTCTACCGTTGGCGGATCTTTTTCCTGCACCTCGTTATCCGGTTTTACAACCGGAGGAGGGAAACGCACCTGGTCTATTTTCGGTTTAGGTGGTTCCGGTGGGGGTGGAGGTGGTTTTTTTGTTTCATCCACTGGAGGCGGAGGTAATACCACTTCGGTAACCTTTACCTTCTCATCAGCTTTCGGAATGAATCCCTCAATCTTATTGAGGATTGTTTTAAAGGAAATAAGAAACACAAACACTGCAACACCTATAATAAGGGCCCTGTTGGTATGACGAGGGTTTTCCTTTCTTAATTCGTATGCACCATATGCTTTGTTACGGCCTGTAAAAACAACGTCGATCCACTGCTGGTTTAGTATGTCTAATTTTGATCCAAACATTATCTTCTAACGTTAATTTACTTTTAATAATTTAATAGTTTCCGTCACGCTTAAGCAATTCAAGCTCTGCTGGTAAAATGTCTACAATAGCGTACGATTGTATGTTCACTATTTTCATCTCATCCAAAACATCAACCAAATTCTTATAGTTTGATTTATCACTTGGCTTAATAAGCACTACCAGGAATTTACCTGTTGTTTGTTGTACTTCCTTACTTTTTTCGATAAGGGTTTTACGTATGCCATTTTTACCGTAATTATCGGTGGTCGGCTGCGATTTACCAGGCTCTCCTATAAACCATTCCAATTTATTGTTAGCACCTAACAATATGGTCATCGATCGTGATGCAGCAACAGGCTTTTGATCCTTGGTTTGCTCATCCTTATCGGGCATGGTTACATCCATAGCCTTAGGTTTAGATAGCGTAGTGGTAAGCATGAAGAAGGTGATCAATAAGAAGGCCAGATCCACCATCGCGGTTAAATCCACGCGTGTAGAGGCTTTCTTACTTCTTACTTTCCCGCCTTTTTTTCCCCCGCCGGAGGAGGTGTCTAATTCTGCCATTTCTGTTATTTTTTAGGTACAGCTCTAATCGTTGTAATTAGACTAAACTTGTCAATTTTTTGTTTCTGAAGCACGGCTATCAATGTTTTAATAGTTGGGTACTCCTCTTTGTTATCACCTTTTATAGATATCCTTAACGCTTTATTGTGTAAAGCTACGTCGGCTTTGCGCGCTTCGCGTATCCAGTCGGCTAATTCGTTGTTAGCAGTAGTATCCATAGGGATACCTGGTTGCTTAAACTCCTTTTTCTGTCCGGCATCTAAAGCAAGGAAGCCTTTAAGCTGACTCATAGGCACACCAAAAATTGGCGTTCCGGAGAATTTTGTTTGCTCTTCGGGTGTAAACGGGATATTGTACTTCTGGCCCATTTGTATAAGCGTTTGTTTACGAATATCATTACCATCTACCGTAAAGAACACCTTTTTTTGCGCAACTGTTAGCAGCAATACGTTATCATCAGGTATTGGCTGCATAATTGACGAAGCAGGTATATCTACCGGCACAGGATCTTCTGTGCGGGGTTTGGCTGTTAATATGAAGAAAGTAAGCAGCAGGAAAGCTACGTCGCACATGGCGGTCATATCTATCGAGGTGCTCTTTCTTGCAACTTTTACTCTTGGCATATTGTTCTTTTTTAAAATATATAATGTAAAGATAGTTAATTATCCCAATTATATTCTGTTATAACGGGAAAACACGCACTAATATTTTACGATTATTTATTTTTATGTGATGCAGCGAATGTTTGAACAATGCTGAAACCAGTTTCGTCAATAGCGTAAGTCAGTTTATCAATTTTTGAAGTGAACAAGTTGTACATTACAATTGATATAGCTGAAGTACCGATACCTAATGCAGTATTGATAAGTGCCTCAGAGATACTGTTTGATAATGCTGCCTGGTTTGGAGCACCCGATGCTGCTAACTCGCCGAAGGCCTTGATCATCCCGATTACTGTACCTAATAGACCGGTTAATGTACCGATAGATACCAAAGTAGCGATAATGGTTAAGTTTTGCTCTAACATAGGCATCTCTAAAGCTGTTGCTTCTTCAATGTCTTTTTGGATAGCTAATGTTTTTTGATCAACATCCAGGTTAGGCTCTGCTTCCATTTCGCGGTATTTTTTCAAACCTGATTTGATAACGTTTGCAACTGAACCTTTTTGTTTGTCGCACTCTGCGCTTGCAGCGTCGATGTTACCTGCGTTAAGAAAAGATTGGATCTTTCTAACAAATGCATCTACGTTTCCAGTACCTGATGCTTTACCAATAACTACAAACCTTTCGATTGAAAATACGATAACCATTAACAGGTACGACATGATGATAGGTACAATTACCCCACCTTTGTGTACAGTACCGAATAGATCGCCTGGGTTTGGCTCATTTGCCGGGTCGCCACCTTTGTAGTGACTTGGATCGCCTAAGATGAATATGAAAATACAAATTGCCACTACAATACAGATTGGAATGGTCAAAGATGCAAATGCGCCGGATGCACTTGAGCTTTCTTTTTTAACAGTAGTAGTTGGTTTTGTTGGTGCGTTTGCCATTACTTTTTAATTTTTAGTTTTCGTTTTGTTTATAATATAAGTTAATAAAAATGTGTGCGTATTAAGCGAATAACAAAAATAGAATTTAAATGAATTAAAAAAACTATTTCAGCAATTCTTTATAATAATTTAATATACAGCCCTTATCGTTTTGTAAATTGGTGAATACATAACGCTTTTAAGCAGAAAAATTGTCTTAGTGACAGACAATTTTTTACAATAAAACTTAATTTTTTTAATAATAGCAAACGGAAACTTATAAAAAGTGTGTAACTATAATGATATAGATGCGTCTAAGAACACCATTGTTACGCTAAGTTGGTTGTTATTAATTGCTATTTAAACCGCGTAATGTGCATCCCTGCAAGTTGTTAACCTGCTTTTGCCACTGTTATCCTGGTTAATTATATTACCCTCCGGCTTTTTTTGCCTTGTACCCTTCGGTGTGCAGTATGGTTAAAATTTTGTCCCTAAAATCACCCTGTAATAATATTTCGCCCTCTTTTACAGACCCACCTACGCCACATTTGGTTTTTAGTTTTTTCCCTAAAGCTTCAATATCTGCAACACTGCCTATAAACCCCGAGATACGGGTTACGAGTTTATTCCCTTTTATACGATCAAGGAATATTTTTAAGTTTTGCTGCTGCGGGGGCAGCGTTTGTTGCTCAGTGTCCGCTTCTACCTGATATTTAAAATCAGGGTCTGTAGAGTACATTATGCCGGTAAAGTTTTTCTTTGCCATTGGTTATTACTTTTTATAAGTATCGCCAACCATAACTTTTAGTGCGCCGGGTTGTATTTCTATATCAATATTAATCCCGGCTTCGCGTGGCTCGCCATCTAAATGTATAGGCCCCGGCTGTGTTCTGGTAATGGCTACTGTTTTCCCTTTTATTATTTGTACAAATTTAGAGCTTTCGCTTGTCTTGGTAAACATCCGCAAACCCATTTCGGGGAAGCGCCATAGCGGGAACGGCTTGATAATACATATATCAAGCAGCCCATCCTGTACAGATGCTGTGGGCGATATATGTGCGTTGTTACCATATTGGGATGAATTGGCTATACTAAGCATAAATGCCTCGCGCTGGTATTGCACCCCATCTATAGTTATATTGTAAGTTTGCGACCGATAGTTGGCTATCTCCTGGAAGGAAGATTTTAGGTAGCTAAAAAAGCCCCGCTTTTTACTTCCATGGGCAAACACATGGCTAATATGTGCATCAAAGCCCATGCCCGCCATATTAAAAAACCATTTGCCATTCATTTTACCGGCGTCGATATCAATAACATGCCCGGTATTTAAAGCCTTTATTGCGCCTTCGGCATTCATTGGCACGCCTAAAAAGCGCGAAAGGCCGTTTCCCGATCCATATGGAATTACCCCTAACACGGTATTGGTACCTGCAATTGCCGATGCCACCTCGTTAACTGTGCCATCGCCGCCCACTGCTATAATTATTTCATAATCGGCAGCGGCATCCCTGGCTACATCGCGGGCGTGCTTTATACCTGTGCTAAAAATAGTTTCGAACTCAAAAATCGAGTGATCGAGGTATTTAGTTATCAGCTCCGGCACACCGTCCTTCTTCTTCCCTCCCGATACCGGGTTTATAATAAATAACGCTTTCCTTTTCAACTATATAGGTTTTCAGCCGTCAAAAGTAAATGTATTTTCGGCTTTGTGAAAAATTGTTTTATTTTTGCCACCCGAAAGTGGACTGATTTACCAGCCGTTATAATAGCGGACGAGATTGCAACCACGTAAAAAAGTGCTAATTCTGCCCCTTTTACAACGTTTCAAAATTTCATACCTTTCGGTTAAACGTTTTATTAAATAATTATATGCCATATTTATTCACTTCAGAATCCGTATCAGAGGGGCACCCGGATAAAGTTGCCGATCAGATATCAGACGCGCTAATTGATAACTTTTTAGCTTTTGACCCCGAATCCAAAGTAGCCTGCGAAACTTTAGTAACTACCGGGCAGGTAATTTTGGCTGGCGAGGTAAAATCTAAAGCTTACTTAGATGTACAAAAGATTGCACGCGAAGTGATCAATAAAATTGGCTATACCAAAGGCGAATACATGTTTGACGGTAGCTCGTGCGGTGTGTTATCTGCCATTCATGAGCAATCGCCCGATATTAACCAGGGTGTTGACCGCCAGGCCAAAGAAGAGCAAGGCGCAGGCGACCAGGGTATGATGTTTGGTTACGCAACCAGCGAAACCGACAATTACATGCCTTTAGCTTTAGATATAGCGCATGCCTTATTAATAGAGCTTGCTGCCATACGCCGCGAAAATACAGACATTAAATACCTGCGCCCCGATGCAAAATCGCAGGTTACGCTTGAATATAGCGACGATAATACACCTACCCGCATTGATGCTATCGTAATATCTACACAACACGATGATTTTGACGAAGAGCAAGCGATGCTTAAAAAGATAAGCAATGATATAATAAGCATACTTATACCACGTGTAAAAGCTAAATATCCTAAATACGCTCACTTTTTTAACAGCGATATTAAATACCACATTAACCCTACCGGTAAATTTGTTATTGGTGGCCCCCATGGCGATACAGGCTTAACCGGCCGTAAAATTATTGTTGATACCTACGGTGGTAAAGGTGCCCACGGTGGCGGTGCATTCTCAGGTAAAGATCCATCAAAGGTTGATAGGTCTGCCGCTTATGCTACACGCCATATTGCTAAAAACCTGGTAGCTGCAGGAGTTTGTAACGAGGTTTTGGTACAGGTATCGTACGCTATAGGTGTAGCACAGCCAATGGGTATTTATGTAAATACTTATGGTACTGCTAAAGTAGGTTTAAATGATGGGGAGATAGCTAAAAAGGTAGAGGCCATATTTAATATGACTCCTTATGCTATTGAAACACGCTTTAAATTGCGTAACCCAATATACAGCGAAACCGCTGCTTACGGCCACTTTGGTAAGCCAAGTATTACAGTTACTAAAACCTTTAATGCGCACGACGGCAGCAAACTCGAACGCGAAGTAGAACTGTTCACCTGGGAAAAGCTGGACTTTGTAGATAAAGTTAAAGCCGAATTTGGTTTATAAGAATAAAAGAAAGCCTTCTTAAATTCAGAAGGCTTTTTTTATGCGTTACTCTTTTTGGCTTTCATACGGTGATAGTAGCGCGTGGCCTTATCTACACTACCACATTCTAACGGGTTACACCAACGCCGGCTATGGGTACGGCTTTTATCTAAAAACAACCACCCGCAAGCAGAGCATTCTTTTACATATTTTGATTCGGGCGCTGCTAATATATCATAGGCCGATTTCATCACCTGCCATAATGGTGCAGCCAGATCATTATCATCATTTCGCCAGCTTTGTTGTAAACCATTCTTACTGTTCACAAACATCAAATGCTGCAAAGCTTCGCTTAGTAACAGGTTAAAGCCATTTAAAAGCTCAGCTTCAATAGCCATACCCGCTGCCTTGGCCGAAAAGAACTTATATAATAACTCCCGCGCTAATAAAACGTGATGATAGGCGCTTATTGCCCTTGCCGGCGATTGCATTGCAATTGTCTCAAAAACCTTTGCCTCGTCGGGGCTTATAAGGTTTAGCTTTATGCTCCATTCTAAAAAAGCCTCATAACCCGGCAGGTACTCATGAAAGACCGGCTTTTTACGGGTTTGTACGGTATTAACAAAGTCGAGGCATAATAATCCGCCATCCAGCGGTAAATTACTTATATTCCTTTCTTTACTCATACCGTAACAAATCTAATAAATTTTTTACTGCCAAAAATAGTTTAGATAGTAAAAACCATTTAATTTTACTACCGTTATCAATTATGATAGTAAAGTAAATTGTTGAATTATGAAAATTAAACCAACAGCATCGCCCTTATTAGTAGCATTCGCTTTTTTCAGCATCTACATCGTTTGGGGGTCAACGTATTTAGCGGTTGCCTATACTTTAAAAAGCTTTCCGCCATTTATAATGGTTAGCATACGTTATTTAGTTGCGGGTATATTAATGCTGGCCTGGTGCATGCTTAAAAGCGAGCAATTGCCCGAAAGAAAACTGATCATCCGCCATTCTTTAAGCGGGATAATGATGCTGGTTGGCGGCACAGGTATGATAGCCTGGGCCGAGCAATACATCAGTTCGGGCCAGGCGGCCATATTGGTAGCTACCGAACCATTGATATTTTTACTGATAGATAAAAAACGCTGGCCTGAATATTTTTCTAACAAATTTATTATCAGTGGCTTGCTTATCGGCTTTACCGGCATATTCCTGTTTTTAAAACTGGGCGTTGCCGAGGCCAACCCATCGCCCATGGCTACTATTGCCAGTATAGTGATATTATTTAGCGCCGTGTTATGGGTGTTGGGGTCGCTTATTACTAAAGATAGTAAAGGCAACAGCTCTGCCACCATGAATGCGGGAATACAGCTACTGGCCTCAGGTTTAGCAAGCGGCATTGTGGCCCTTTGTAAAAGCGAACAGGTGGGTTTCTCATTTAAAAATGTAACTCCCGAGGCCTGGGGTGGTGTTATCTTTTTAATCATAATGGGTTCGCTGGTAGCCTACCTATCGTTTATATGGCTTATAACCATTAAGCCACCGGCTATTGTAAGCACACATACTTATGTAAACCCTGTTGTAGCGGTATTTTTAGGCTGGCTGATGATAAATGAAAGTGTTAATACGGCGCAATTAATAAGCCTTATCATCATATTAGCGGGTATATTGCTGGTTAATGCGCCGGGCTACCTTAAAAGAAAAGACTTAGCCCGCGAAAGCACTTAGAGCCTTTTTCATTATCAAATTTGAATTATATTTACCCTATGGACAACCCGACAGATAACCCCTGGAAAATACTTTCAGAAAAAGAAATTTACGATAACCCATGGATAAATGTAACCGAATACCAAGTGATCAATCCATCGGGCAATCCGGGTATTTATGGGCAGGTGCATTACAAAAACATAGCTATAGGTGTGCTACCTTTAGATGATGACATGAATACCTATCTGGTTGGGCAATACCGCTTTACGCTTAACCAATATAGCTGGGAGTTGCCCGAAGGCGGCGGTGTTATTGGTGTCGATCCGATAGAATCGGCTAAAAGGGAGTTACTGGAAGAAACTGGCTTAAAGGCATCCAAATGGACGGAGATACAACGTATGCACCTTTCTAACTCGGTTAGTGACGAGTTTTGTATACTTTACGTAGCCCGCGGATTACAGCAGTTTGAAGCCGAACCTGAAGATACAGAGCAGCTTATTGTTAAAAAAGTACCTTTTGACGAGGTTTACCGCATGGTTTGCGCCGGCGAAATAACCGACTCGCTGGCTGTGGCCGCCGTACTAAAAGTGCGCCTGATGCAAATAGAGAACACATTATAACCTGTTTTTATCATTTTCTTAAAAAAGCCTAAATTTGCAGGCCAATGAAAAAGTTTTTAGGCTATATCCTGTCGCCAGTTGCCATTTTTGCATTTTTTATGCTACTGGTTATCTTTCATCCTATACAGTGGCTTACGCTTAAGCTTGGTGGCTATAGTGCCCATAAGCGCTGTGTAGATATCCTTAACTTCTTTTTGGTGAAAACCGCCTATATACTAGGCAACAGCGTTAATTTTATCAATAACCAAAACCTGCCTGCAGGCCGCCCGATCATATTTATTGCCAACCACCAAAGCCTTTTTGATATCCCCCCTATGATATACTACCTGCGCAGGTACCACGCCAAGTTCATATCAAAAGTGGAGTTAACTAAGGGAATTCCCTCTATATCATATAACTTAAGGCATGGCGGCGGTGCTAATATAGACCGCAAGGACCCGCGGCAGAGCATTACCGAACTGGTTAAATTTGCCACCCGCATGAAGGATAACAACTGGTCGGCGATGATATTTCCAGAGGGGACCAGATCAAAGGATGGGCATGTAAAACCCTTCCAATCGGCTGGAATAGCCACTTTATTGAAGAAATGCCCCAACGCACTGTTGGTTCCTATAGCTATAAAAGACTCGTGGAAGATGATACAATACGGCATGTACCCGCTAAATACCTTTACCCCCATGACCTGGGAAGTGTTAGAACCTATTGAACCCGGTACCGGAACGGTTGAAGAATTAGTAGCCGAAATTGAGCGCCGAATTAGAGCAAAAATCGATTGATCTATATTCCACGTTATAGCGGAATATTTTCCATTTTTTCGCTTTAATGGCCAAATCTTTCTCTTTTTTTCGTTTTAATTCGTTTGGGCTATTTTGTTAAAATAGCAATATTTTTTTGCTATTCCAAATCTGCGGCGGCAAAAGTGTTGCCTTGTTTTACGTCGCCGGTTTCGTAACCCTTCTTAAACCAGTACATGCGCTGGGCGCTGGTGCCGTGGGTAAAGCTATCCGGAGTAACCCTTCCCTGGTACTCCTGCTGCAAGCGGTCGTCGCCAATTTGGTGGGCAGCGTTAAGGGCCTCCTCTATATCTCCCGGGTCCAGTACGTTTTTCAGATTCTTTTCGTAATAGGCCCAAACACCGGCATAAAAGTCGGCTTGCAGTTCCAGCTTTACCGATAGCTTATTATATTCCGACTCGCTGAGCTGATTACGCGCCTCTTCCATTTTGGCGGATACGCCAAGCAGGTCCTGCACATGGTGGCCAACCTCGTGGGCTATAACGTAGGCCTGGGCAAAGTCACCGGCTGCGCCAAATTTCTCTTTTAATTCATCAAAAAAGGCGACATCTATATATACCTTCTGATCGCCGGGGCAATAGAAAGGGCCGCTGGCCGATTGCGCCTGGCCGCAGGCAGTGGTTACGCCGCCCTCAAAAAAGTGCATGGTAGGCTCCTGGTAGGTGCGGCCCATATCGCTGAATAGCTTGGTCCATACATCCTCAGTATCGGCTAAAACCACACGGGCAAACTTCTTTTGGTCGTTATCCGGCCCGGCCGACTGCGTATTGGCCTGCTGCGGGTTGCCGCCGCCTTGTACCTGGTTAAGCACGGCTGATGGGTCTATCCCGGTAAAAAAGTATATCGCCGCGGCTATAATACCTATAACACCGCCACCAAGGGCCATCCCACGGCCACCGCCGCTGCTGCCTTCTTCTACATTACCGCTTTCGCGCCTGCCAAACCATTGCATAATACTGAGGGATTAGTTTTAGCATTTAACAGTATTTGGTTGAAGATGTTTTGTTGTGGTTGTAAAGGTTGTAAAAGTTATAAAGGTTGAAATTTAAACGCCACAATTTTATGCTATTTGGGTTGAAGATTTTTAAGGGGCGAATAGTGTATGAGTAAATTAGTGTAGCGGTGGTGACACGACCACATGTGGACATTTAAAAGACATTTGTTATTATTCTTTACTATTTTAGTATTATGCTTAAAAAGTTAACCGTACTGTTGCTTTCATCAATATTGTTTATGGCTCAAATGGCGTGTAACCTTAGAAACGAACATACGAAAGAAAAGGCCGTAAAAGAGTTTGAAGGAATAATCACTTACCATGAAATATCTAAAAGTAGCGATGGATTTGTAAATATAGACGATACCGTTCAACTTTTTTACTCGCATGGGAATTACGTTGGTATACATTCAGAGGCATCGTCGGCGCCCCACCTTGTTAGAGATTATTACCTCAAAAGCCAAGCTTTAAGATTATTGCGTTTTAATACCTCTGATACATTGCATCAATTAAATTTAAATTTTCCTATTGAAAAGCTGGATAGTTTTAAAGTAAAAACAATAAACGAAAAAACACTTTCAAGAAAGTGCGAAAGCATAGAGCTCAAAACCAGTTATCCTGAAAAGGATTCCACAACATACACAGATTTTATCTTTACATTTTCAAGAGGTTATCTAAATATTGATAAAGACCACTTCAAAAACTGGAATCTGGGCTTTTTTAATAAAATCGTAAACGAATCCGGTGCCTTTTATTTGAAATTCAAAGCAACCCATTTCGACAGTACACACAAAAAGATATTATCAAGCAAATCGTATGAAGTTATATCTGTGAAAGAACAACCAATCGATCCTAAAATATTCGAAATTGATACTACACTCATTAAATGGGCCAAATAATCAAATGAACAGACGACATAAACTTCTTTTTGTTGGCGTGCTTATAATTGCTTTATTTGATGCGTTCGGCTCGATTGTGTCAAGAGAGGTCAATTTTAATTCTGCATATTTAGCGCCTGTCACTTTTTTGCTTTACGGCACCTTTGGTTTTATCTTAGCTAAATGGTATAATACAAAAACCGGGGTTTTAACAGCCGCCGCTCTTGGCCTTTTTGATTCGACGATCGGTTGGGAAATATCCATGCTGCTAAAACCAAACACAGGGGATATAAAAAATGACCCTTCCTTATCAACTTGGGTTATTACCATAATATTTGTAACCGGTTTGGCGGCGCTTTGTGGATTAATTGGCGCTATGCTGTTAAAAATAACGACAAAGAAACCCTTGTCTAATGATCTAAGCTAATAGCTTCGCTCGCACCATAGCTTAAACAAAAAAGGACCGCAAAGACCTTTCCAACCCTTATAACCTTTTCAACCTCTACAACTATTGCCAACCTACTTCGCCAGCTTCGGTATTCTACTCGGTGTATCGGTGCCGGCTACTATACTGCGCGAGCTTAGGGCTATGGCGCGGATGGTTGCCGTAATGTTGGCTACATCTAACGAGCTAAACTCATCCTTAACGGTATGGTATAGCTTGTCGGTAGGTATTTGGTCGGTGCTAATGGTATGCGCCGGTACGCCTAAAGCGGCTAGCGTGGCGTTATCACTGCGGTAAAATAGGTTTTGCTCCGGGTATGGGTCGGGGTGAAAGGTGAATGCCGTACCTGTTAAATTCTTTTGCAGTATGGTTCCAAAATCTGAACGCTCGTAGCCGGTAATGAAGGCGGTATTAGCGCCAAACTTTGCTTCCTTACCTATCATCTCTATGTTAAACATAGCCACTACCTGGTCGGGGTTCATTTGTTTAGAGAAGTATTGCGAACCAAAGCCGCCTATCTCTTCGGCCGTAAAGGCCACAAATACCAGCGTGCGGGCATTGTTGTTTAATTTTTTGTAATACTTGGCCAGGCTAATCACCGCTGTGGTGCCCGATGCATCATCATCAGCACCGTTGGCAATGCTGTCGCCCTCCATCACCCGTTTGCCGCTTAGTATGCCCAGGTGGTCGTAATGGCCCGAAAACACTACGTATTCGTTCGGCTTTGTTTTGCCGGGGATGATACCTACCACGTTAAACAAAGGCTGCTCGGTTGCCTTGCTTTCGTAATTTACCGTAAGCGATTTTACATCGCCAAACGTACCCATTACAAATACCAGCGCGCCGTCGCTGGCTGCAGCCTTAAAAGAGGTGCCGCCATCTTTATAACGCGCGGCAACCCTCGTAAAAATTTTAGAGAAGCTGGTATCTACCAAAATAAGCAGCTTTTTGTCGCTGTTCATAATAGCGCGGTATTCAGTTATAAAATCTTTACCGGCACTTATGCGCACCACTTCTACGCCATCGGCGGTAGCCCAGTTAAACGATTGCGATGCGCCAATGGCTACATTGCTTGCCGCTACTTCGGTGCCGTTTATAACTACTTTTGAGCTTACCGGCGTAGTTCGCACCATCGAAAAATTTTGGCGGAAACCTTTTGCGCCTGCAAGCGGACTTAACCCCGCCTTTTTAAACTCGCCCTCAATAAAAGTAGCGGCCTTATCAATACCGGGCGTAAAGGTGCCGCGGCCCTGCATATCGTCGGCACTCAAAGTTTTTATAATGCGGCCAACATCTTCCTGGTTTACCAGTTGGTGTACATCCTGGCAAAAGCCGGTTAAGGGGGCCAGCGCTAAAGCGACTATGGCTATAAATGATCTGCTTTTCATAATTATTTTACTTTTGATGATAACCAGCTATTGCGGAAATCCTGTTGTTCTTTTGTTAAATCTTTACCTGCTTTTTCGTTGGTTACCACTTCCAGCGCGGGGCTTTCTTCCAGTGTAATGGTAGCCTCGTGCGCGCCGGTGCGGTTTTTATAACTTACCGCTAACTTATCGCCGGGCTTTTTATCTTTTAGCAGGTCGGTAATATTGGCTGCGGTTTTTATATCGGTACCATCTACCTTTAATATCACATCGCCGGCATCTAAACCCGCTTTGTAAAGCGGCGAGATAGACAATGTTGCCGAAGTGATGGCTAAACCACCACCATCAACCGGCCTGCCCGGTATGCGGCCAAGCCAGCCTTTGCCCGGCTGCGCCTTGCGCAATATAAGGCCCGCTTTTTCAAGCAGGGCGGCATAGTCGTTCTTTTTAATACCGTATATGTAATCGTTAAAAAACTGGGTAGCAAATTTGGGGTTGGTTAGCTTGGCCAATACTGCCTGCAAGTCGGGTATGGTGTAGGCCTTTTCGGGCTTGCCAATGGTTAACCAAACCTGGCGCATATAATCATCAAGCGTTAACTTAAACTCGCTGCGCAGGCGCAGATCAAGCGCCAGGGCGGTAGCGCCGCCATAAAAATAATAGCTGGTAATTACGTTGGCATAGTTGCTGGCATCAATAGATACGCCTGCGTCAGTAAATACCGCGTAGCGGCTCATCATGGTTGGCGGGTATTTGGCAGGCCCCGGCGATACCAGCACCGAATTGATAAGCCCAGCCAGGGTGTTGGTATAGCTGTCTACACTATTTTCGCCGGTACGGGTAAGTATCAGTTCGCCGTAGTATTGGGTAAAGCCTTCGGCAAACCAAAGCTCGTTGCTCATGTTGGCATGCTCAAAGTTAAAGGGCTCTAACGATTTTGGGCGTATGCGCTCCACATTCCAGCTATGAAAAAACTCGTGCGAAAATGTGCCTATCAAATCTTTCTCGTTGCCGGCAATTTTTGGTGCCTGGTCAACAATACAGGTGCTGTTGCGGTGCTCCATCCCGTCGCCAAAATCGCTTGGGTGCACATCATCTAAAAAGGTATAGGTGCCAAAATCGTAGTCGGGCTGCTCGCCAAATACGGCTTTTTCTTCCAGTACTACTTTTTGTACCATCTTGGCAAAATTATCTACGGTAGCCTGGTCGTCATCAGAGTGTACTGCCAGCTTTATCGTTTGTTTTTTGCCATTGGTATTTACCACTTCCCAGCTGCTTTCTTTAATGGCGCTTAGTTCGGTAGGGCTATCCATCATGTATTGCAAGTCGGGGGCGCTGTATACGTTATCACCCTCGTGCTTTAATTGTGTGGCTACTTTCCAGCCGTATTTGTCCAGGTCGTTAAACTCAAACTTTACCGGTTTCTTTTCCATACCCGGCACCCACATAAAGGCGGCGGGCATGTTAAGGTGTGCGTGGCTGCCATCAATACCTACATAGGTACCATCGGCATGGTTACCATACAGGGTATAGCTTACCTTTACAATATCGGGGTGGTCGCCGCTTATCTCGTACACATCGCCTTGTACCTGTGTAATGGTTAAGGGGCTGCCCGCAACATCGGTTGCCTTTACATTGTATATGTTTTTACCAAACTCGTGCGTGGCATAACGCCCCGGCGATGAACGGCTCATGCGTACCATTACCTTACCTACAGATATGCCCGGTATGGTCATGGTAATTTCGGCCTCGTGATGTATGGCGTTGGGGAATGATACCGCATAGTATATGGCATCGCGGTTTTTGGTTTGGGCAAAGCTTGCGGTAGCTGTAAAAGCCGCAGCAGCCAGTAAAAGTAGTTTTTTCATTGAGGGTGATATATCGGCGATGAAATTAACATTTAATCGGTAAAAGTTTAATATCAATTTTGATACGGATGTTCGCCTCATCCCAACCCTTCTCCTTTGGAGAAGGGCTTAAAGACTAATTTTTTTAAAGTCCTCTCCTTTGGAGAGGATTAGGTGAGGCAACCGCCCAACCTCTTATCAATCATAACTATGCCTGCCCAGGTCATATTCCGATTGGCCGGTAATGATCTGCTTTCGCCGCTTTATATCGGCATCCAGGCTATGGTCGTAGGTATCGTCGGTAACCATTATTTCACGCTCTTTGTCGCGTTCGGCAAAGTGGTTATTGGCCTCGGCTGTTTTAGCTATCGCGGTATCATATGGCCCCTTGGGCGACATTAGCTTTACAAACACCGGCAAACACTCAAACAAAATAAACAGGTAGCCTATAAAGGCAATAGCCAGGTAAGTGTCTAAATCGCGGGTGCCGTTATCGTTGTAGGATAGCTGGCCCAGTGCCCAGTTACGGTCGGCAAAGCCGGCAACGTTTGCCAGGCTGTCCAGCTGCTTTTCGGTAAATAGTCGGGTGGCATTCAAGCCTTCATAATCTTTACGGCGGCCCAGGTAATCGTCTAACTGGCCCAGGTTTCCGGTAACCGCCTTCAACCGTTCTTCTTTCTCCTGCAATACCTGCTGCTTTTGCTTGGCATAAGTGCCATAACCGGTTATGCCCGATGTTTGGTTGGTTTTATCGCCAAAAACCTCCTGGTTTAGTTGATAGCGCGAACGGTTAATGTCGCGCTCCAACGAGTCTTTTTCCTTCTTAAGGTCGTTGTTTTTGGTCAGCTCCTGGGCATACTTTTCGTTGTAGGTTTTTTGCAGGGTATCTATTTTGCTATGCTGCCCTTTCAAATAAGCTGTTTTTAGCTTCTGCCTAATTTCTTTATCAAATATCTTCAGCTCCAACGGGCGCGATATCACTACGCCTATCATTATGGCCAACAATATACGTGGCGATGCCTGCAATATTTGGTTGTTAATGCTGCCCTCTTTGTTTATGCTGGATACGATGTAGCGGTCCATGTTAAAAATAGCAGTACCCCAAAGCAGGCCAAACAATATGGCAAAGCCAACGGCAAAGGCGTCGCCGCTAAAAACAAAATACATGGCGTAGCCGCCGGATAGCGACGCGAATAAAGCGGTGAAAAATATGGTGGCACCAATGCCCACATATTTGTTATGTTCTATAGGGTATTTCTTTAATGTATCGATGTGCGCGCCCGAACAAAACCAGAAAAACCGTGTAATTTTTTTCATCAGGTGTTGGTATGTAACTATTTACGTATATAATAAACGCCTATGGGTGCCGATTGTTACAAAACATGCCTAAATATTTGATTAAGAAAAAACATACCTTTGACTAATAATTATATTTAAAAATGAAAGAAGTAAGCGTACAAGAACTAAAAGAGAAATTGGATAAAGGCGAAGATTTTCAATTAATAGATGTTCGCGAGGATTTTGAATACGAAACATCAAACATTGGCGGCCAGCATATACCGCTTGGCGGCATATTAATAGAGGCCGAAAAAATAGCTAAAGATAAACCGGTTGTAGTAATGTGCCGCAGTGGCAAACGCAGCGCGGCGGCAATAATGCAGTTAGAGCAGCAGGGCTATACTAACCTAAGCAACCTTAAGGGCGGTATTTTAGCCTGGCAGGCCGAAATTGACCCCGAAATAAACGTATATTAATATGGGCAAAAAAATAGCGTTGAATGTAGCTTTAAACCTGGGCATATTTTTGGCGGTTTTAATTGGCTACACTGCCCTTGAGCACCAACGGTACGAGTATGTGCTGGCTTGCACATTTATAGCCGTACTGCTAATTGTATTTAAAATAAAACTAATAAAAGGCATACGCAACAGCCAAAAAAACCCTTGATTGTAATAAATCAGGGGTTTTTTGCTCTAATCCCTATAATTTAAACTTAACCCCCAAAACACCATGTTTTTAGTAATTATTGGTATCATTTTGTTATTTGTTGGCAGAGTGGTAAAACGTTCGCCTGAGCCTGCGGGCCGTTTTGGCGGCGCCATTAGCATTGCAGGTATTGCCATAGCTGCTATAGGCTTATTATTTTCGGTATTTAAAACCATCGAGCCGGGCAAGGTGGGTGTACAGGTACTATTTGGCAAGGTGCAAAACGATGTGCTTGAAAGCGGCCTGCACGTTATTAACCCGCTGGTTGATGTTACCCTGTTTAATATACAAACGCAAAACTATACCATGAGCGCCGTACACAGCGAAGGCGATGTACAGGGCGATGATGCCATCAGGGTGCTATCGTCTGACGGGTTGGAGGTGATGGTCGATCTTTCGGTTTTATACAAAGTTGACCCTGCCAAAGCACCATTCATTATGCAAAACATCGGAATGGATTATGTAGACAAGATAGTGCGTACGGTAGCGCGCACCGCCATACGCGATAACGCCGTAGCTTACCCCGCTGTAGACCTGTACTCTACCAAAAGGCAGGAATTTCAAGAAAAGATAAACCGTACCATATCCTTAAGTTTTGCCAAACGCGGCTTAGAATTGCAGCAGATACTGGTTAGAAATATATCGTTACCGGCATCGGTAAGGGCAAGTATCGAATCGAAGATACAGGCCGAGCAGGACGCCCAAAAAATGACCTTCGTTTTGCAGAAGGAGCGCCAGGAAGCCGACCGTAAACGCGTTGAGGCCCAAGGTATTGCGGATTACCAAAAGATATTATCTACCGGCCTGTCTGACAAGCAATTGCAGTACGAAACCATTAAAGCGCAAAAAGAAATAGCACTATCGCCAAACACCAAGGTAATTATTATGGGTAACAGCAAAACACCGGTGATATTGAGTGATAAGAATTAGCCGGAAGTTTATTAACTTTGATATAATGACCGAGTTAAAAGACCATATCGCCCAAATAAAGCTGTTATGTAATTTACATAAGGTGAGGTCTTTATTTGCTTTTGGGTCAGTGACTACCGATAACTTAACCCCGGAAAGCGATATTGATATGGTTGTTGATATTGACAGCAACGACCCGCTTGAATACTCCGATAATTATTTTGCGATAAAGTTTCAGCTTGAGAACATTCTTAAACGTCATATCGACCTATTAGAAGAAAAATCTATAAACAACATTTATCTTAAGAAAAGCATAGATAACACAAAAGTGCTTATTTATGGGCGATGAGGTTAAAACCTGGCTTTGGGATATTAAAAAAGCTATCGTAGAAATAAATACTTTTTTGCCCGACAAAAAAGACTTTTTTACGTTTAAAAAAGATTTAAAAACAAAAAGGGCGATTGAAAGAAATGTTGAGATTATTGGCGAAGCCGCAAATCGCATCATCAAATACCAGCCCGACATTCAAATAACAGACATTAAAAAAATCATCGATACCCGAAACCGTATAATACACGGCTATGATACCGTGTCTGATGATATTATTTGGTCTATTGTGATCAGAAACCTGCCCGTTCTTTTGTTAGAAGTCGAAACATTTTTAAAGGATTAAGCCTACTCAAAATATTGCTTATACTCCGCAGGTATGCCGCTGATGGGTTTTATCATAATGTCTTTATAATATACCTCGGCGGCTTCGCTTTGTAGTTGCAGTTTGCCATGGGTAAGGGGTTTTATTACGTCGCCATCTTTAAAGCGCGAGTTTTGCAGCGCCATTACTACCTTGCCGTTTACAATATGCAGGCTTTTATCGCCATAGGTGATCAATTCTATCTCGTTCCATTCGCCAAGGGGTTTATCCATTTTGGCACCGGCTTCGCAAAAACCACCATTGCCGGTTGCACCGCCCAGGGGCACCCATTTACCCGTTGCGCTAAACTTATAGCTTGAATCTTTTACAGCACGTGCATCCGCCTGTGAGGTTGACTGCGACCAGTAGTCGCCGCTGCTGTTTTCAACCACCTGAAATTCCTGGCTTAGCATCCACGTACGAAAGTACTCTACCCCGCATTTGCCCTGCGAGTGGTATAGCAGGCCGCTGTCTTTTAACTCATCCAACCTCGGCACCCATTTTTTGTTACCCCAACGAAACTTTAGCTTTAGGCGGTAATTGGCAAAATCCTGTTTGGTAAAAATGCAGCCGTATATTTCGCCGGTGATTTTTAAAACGGGCTGCCCGTCCTCCATCACTACCGAGAAAACGTTGTTCTTGTTTACATTATAACCAATAGGTTCAATCAGGTTGCCATTTTCGTCTTTTGGTGGTGCGCCTTTATAGCCCACTTTATGGTAAAAGCTTTGATAGGTTTCCCACTTGCTCAGGTTTTTATCCAACAGGGGTGTCCAGTCGTCGGCGGGTTTAAGCGATGTGCCGGTGAGCAGACATATCGCGCAAAGAATGGTAAACAGGTATTTCATATAGTTAGATCAGTTGTTGTTTTTTACTTAGCAGGTACTTTTAAGCCCAGCGCTTCAATATACCCTTTTTGCGGGATGCAGTTTTCAAACTTGCTGCTTTCTAAAAATGCCCATAGTGCCTTCTTCATTTTTTCGCGGTCTATAGGGCCCACTTTGCGGATATCTTCGAAGCTCGCGCGTGGTTTTTGGGTGTAGGCTATCACATCGTCGTAGCCATCGGGCACGTTAAAACTCATAAAGCCTGCTTTATTATCCAGTTTTTTGTAGGGCCAGTAATGCCAGCCTATGTTGTTCTTTTCGCACAGTATACGGAAATCGTGTACCCATTCGTCTTTGTTCTCGCCGGTTTCGCCAACGTAGATGGGTACATTGTATTTATCGCGGTAATCTATGTATTCCTGTATTACCTCCTGTTTTACGTCGGTCCAGTATTTATGGAAAGTGTAAACGCTTTTGCTGTCAAACGGCTTACCAAACACTTTAAAATTGCTATCCCATTGCGCGCCGCCCAAAAACACCAGGTGGTTTTTATCAACCGACCGCACAGCGGCGGTGAGTTGCTTGTAGGTAGGCTCTAAATGCGGGTTAAGGTCGGCTACATCAAAGTAGTGGGCAATAGGTTCGTTCAGCAGGTCGTACCCCAATATAATACTTTCGTTTTTATAGTGGGCCGCTATCCTGCGCCAAATATCGGCAGCCTGTTTGCGGCTTGCGGCGCTTTTAAATAAAAAAGGGAAGCCGTTGCCATCGTCAATATTATCGCCGGTTTGGCCGCCGGGTGCGCAGTGCATATCCAATATCACATACAGGTTTTCGGCCTTGCACCAGCCAATTACACGGTCGAGCAATTCAAAACCGCGGTTTGGGTTGTTTTGGCCCATATAATCCTCGTTAGTGAACAGCTTATAATGGAACGGTATGCGGATGGAGTTCATCCCTGTTTGCTTTAAAAAATGAATATCAGCTTTGGTAATATAGGTGTCCTGAAATTTACGCCAAAACAGCTTCATCTCTTCGGGACCAACCAATTCGGTCAGCGCTTCGTTTATCAGCCTTTGCGAATTAACGTTTGTAAACTTAAACATATAACCCTCGGGCACCAGCCAGTTGCCTAAATTGGTGCCGCGTATTAAAAACGGTTTGCCATCAACCCCAATAATTTCTTTGCCCTTAACGCCAATAAATTTTGGCGACTGTGCCTGTAAGTTAATTGTACCCGTCAGCAGGATAAGCAGAACAATAAATAGTCTTTTCATATAGGTAATCAGAATGGTTTATTTTTCAATCATTTTATAAAAGTGTACATAATCTACCACCATGCTGGCCGGGAACGCGGTATCATCAATACCTTGCTGGCCACCCCAGCTTCCTCCAACGGCAATATTCATTAACAGGTGGAATTTTTGATCGTATGGCCAGGCGGCAACACTATTGGCATTGTTTACATAGGTATAAACCAAATCGCCGTCATAATAGCCCTTTATGGCATAGGGTGTCCAGTCGGTACGGTAAACGTGGAATTCGCTGCTTGCCGTGTTGATGGTTTTGCTACCTCCCTTACCATTCGCGCCGTTATACAATTGGTTATGCAGGGTAAAATGCACATTGCCGGGGTCAAAACCCACCATTTCCATAATGTCTATCTCGCCCGAGTTTGGCCAGTTGCCATACACGTAATCATCAGGCAGCATCCATATGGCCGGCCATGTGCCTTTGCCTGCGGGTAGCTTTGCCTTAACCTCCAGGCGGCCATACAACATGCTGCCTTCGCCCTTTGATACCAGGCGTGTTGAGGTATAATTCATGCCGCCCAGGCTTTCCTTTTTGGCTGTAATAGTTAGTTTGCCATCGGCAACGTTTACATTTGCAGCATCGGTATAGTATTCCAGCTCGCTGTTGCCCCAGCCACCGCCGCCGGTATCGTATCCCCATTTATCAGTTTTTGGTTTGCCTGTGTAATCAAACTCATCGGCAAAATAGGCGGTAGTTTCAAAAGTCCAGCCTTTATCAACCACCTCGGTAGGCGGGTCAACAACAACCGGCTTAGGGTCTTGTTTTTTACCCGAACAGGCAGCCATACCTAACAGCGCAACTGCGCACAGGGCAGCGTTAATTTTATTCATAAAAAAGGGTTATAAGCTTATAATTGGTTTAAAGCCCAATCCAAATATAAGATATTTATATTATGGATGTTAACACATTACATTTGCGCTGTTAACGCAATTAAACGTATTTTGTAAAACAGCGGCTTTATATATACTCATGACCAAAACAACCTCATTTAAATACCTGCTTACCAGTGCCTGCCTGTTATGGCAGCTAACGGCCCACGCGCAAAATTTAAAGGTAGCCATAGCCGCCAACCTGCAGCCGGTAATAAAAGTGCTGCAACAGGATTTTGGAAAACAAACAGGTATTGGCATTGACGCCATATCGGGCCCATCGGGTAATTTAAGCACCCAAATAAGCAACGGTGCGCCATTCGACCTGTTTTTATCTGCCGATACCAAGTTCCCCGCCGAGCTTTATAAAAAAGGTTTTGCCTTAAAAGAACCGGTAGTTTATGCCGAAGGCGCACTTATTATTTGCAGCAGCCAAAACATTAACCTGGCAAATTGGGCAAAACTGCTGCCGGGTGCTACCATTAAAAAAATAGCTATCGGCAACCCGGCTATTGCGCCCTATGGCAAGGCCGCGCAGGAAACGCTGATGCAAGCCGGTATATACGATACCATAAAAGATAAAATTGTATATGGCGAAAGCATATCGCAGGTAAACACTTATGTTACTACAGGTGTGGTACCGGTAGCATTTACCACTTTATCATTAATAAAAGACCCGGCTAATAAAACGCCGCTTTTTTACCGGGTAATCGATCCTAAAACCTATTCGCCCATACAACAGGGCATGGTACTGCTTAAACATGCGCAAGGAAACACCAAGGCCGAAAAGTTTTACCGGTATCTGTTAAGCCCGGCGGCCAAAAAAATATTTATACGGTTTGGTTACCATGTTAAATAAACACCCGCGGTAAAAAATGGATATGGCACCTATTTGGCTCACTCTAAAATTAGCAGGCATAACCACGCTTATACTGCTAATTATTGGCCTGCCTTTGGCCTGGTGGCTATCACGAAAGCGGTCGTTTTTTAAGATCATCACCGAAGCTATTATTACTATGCCGCTCGTACTGCCACCTTCGGTACTGGGCTTTTACTTGCTGCTGGCTTTTAGCCCCCAACAGGGCTTGGGGAAATGGCTACAGCAAACGTTTAACATCCAGTTTGTATTCTCGTTCCCCGGCTTGGTGCTGGCATCGGTTATATACAGTATGCCGTTTATTATAAGCCCGGTAAAGTCGGCTTTTCAGCAATTGCCTTTATCGCTTTCACAAGCATCTTACACGCTTGGTAAAACGCCCTGGCAAACCTTTACGCATGTGCTGCTGCCCAACATTAAACCCAGCCTGCTTACTGCCGCGGTGCTTACTTTTGCGCATACCTTAGGCGAGTTTGGCGTAGTGCTGATGATAGGGGGTAACATACCGGGGGTAACACGTGTAGCATCAATAGCCGTATACGATTCGGTTGAGCAAATGAATTACACCGCCGCCAATAACTATTCGCTGGTGCTGTTTACCATTACCTTTGTGATGGTTTTGGGTGTGTTTATTTTTAACAAGTACCAGGTAAAAAGCCCTTTAGAATGATAGACGCTGCTATTGAAAAAAGACTGAAAGCTTACAACGGCGAGCAAACCCTGCAAATAAAAAAACAATTTGCAAAGGGAAGCATCACCCGTATTACGGGGCCATCAGGTGTAGGCAAAACCACTTTTTTAAAAATGCTGGCGGGGCTAATAACGCCCGATAGCGGCATTATTAAGGTTGATGACCTTACCTGGTTTAGTGCCGAACAAAAAATCAACCTGCCACCCCAGCAGCGCCGGCCCGGTTTTGTATTTCAGGATTACGCCCTATTTCCTAATATGACGGTTAAGGCGCACTTAAGTTATGCCTGTGATGATGCCCCCTGGATAAGCGAACTGTTAGAAATTGGCAAATTGGATAATTTTGGCAGCCACAAACCCGATCACTTATCGGGCGGGCAGCAGCAGCGGCTGGCCATATTACGCGCGCTGGCCATTAAGCCCAAGGTTTTGCTGATGGATGAACCATTTTCGGCGCTGGATATACAAATGAAAACCACACTGATAGCCGACCTGCGCCCGTTATTTACCCGACTGGGTACTACCACCCTGATTGTAAGCCATAACCCGCATGAGCTGGATGGCCTTATTAATGACGAACTGGAGATAGCGTAGCTACAGCCTGTCTTTCCAAACGGCAAGCCTGCTTATAATTAATTCGGTTGAAGCATCAAACCTGATGAACGAGGTGTCTTCGGGATGAGCCTTGTAAAGCTTGATGTATTCTTCAAAAAATACCAGGGGATCCTGCACCAGTATATTAGCTATCACCTTTTTACCCGAATACTTTTCTATCTTTTTAGCCATCTCGTAGCCGGTAAAGTACGATGTTTCGTCGTAAGCGGTGGTAAAGGCAATATTATAAAAGGTTTCGTAGCCGCGCGACGCTGTATCGTTGTGGCTCTTGTATAAAAGCGACTCGAACAAATAAAAATTCTCGCCTTTGCGATCGGCATTTTTTTGCCACTCATCTGCCTGTACCTTTGAAAAAGGCGCGGGGTTTTTAACCTGTGCAAAATCGCCTACCAGGTTAGCCGTCCCCTCGCACCATACGTTATAAGCCAGCGCGTATGAAGCCTGCACATAGTAGGGTGCATTTTTTTCTTTATTTTTCTTACGCATTGCCTGCCCTGCCCCTTGCATGCTGTGATACAACTCGTGTGCTACCAGGTATTTTAAGCCTTCATAATCATCGCCTATTTTTTGCAGGGCTACGTTAAACGTTTTTTCGTCGCCAATAACAAACCCTAATGACCCTCCACCCACCAAAAAGCAGGCCCTTACTTCGGCACTAACCTCCGCAGGTGTGTATGCTTGTATTATGGCGGTAACATCGTTTAAAAAGGCTTGCTGGTTTTGGGCTAATTTGCCTAACAAGTTTTGTATAGCGGGCAGGTTGGCTTTTACCATCTTCCAGTTATAGGGGTCATTACCTTTTATGGTACCTGTTTCAATAATTTCTTTTAAGGTGCTTTTAAAAACATCTTCGCCAAAACCGCTGTAGCCTTTTACTTTTTTAATGAGTTGCTGGTTGCCATATACCGCGGCTGCCTGGTTTATTTGCGCATCGGTAACGGTTTTGCCAGACAGCAGCCAGGTTATCACCTGCGCGCTTTCAAAATCGAGCGATACTTTTAATTCACCTGGCGCTGCTTTAGCGGCCATGCTTATAAGTAAAAGGAATAAACAAAGTAATTTTGATCTCATATAACCGCAAATTATAAGTGTTAAGTTCGTCTGATTATTATACTTTAATATTGAACTTTGGGTTGTGAATTTACTGTACTTTCACCACACTTTACAATAAAAAGCTCAAAGCCACCTAAGGTAACTTTGAGCAAATTAATAAAATTGTTGCTTAGTTATATGGCTATTACAGCGTTGCTAAGATTTCTTTTACTGATGCGCGTTTGGTATAATCTTTATCAAAATGCACAAAAGCGATCTTACCTAAACTATTAATAACATAAGTAGCAGGCACCGGTAATACATGATCGGTGTTACCATTGTTTTTATCCAGATCGAGCCCGAAGCCCCTGTATTTAACTACGGTAGCATCATCTAAAACATAATTTACCCCATAGCTTTTCATTATTTTATACCCCTTATCCTGTACTATTGTAAAAGACGCGTGTGTTTTATCAACTGTTTTTTGGATGTTATCGCCGGTTTCGGGCGTTACACCAACAACGTAAGCGCCTTTAGCAGTTAATTGTAGTAAGGAGTCTTGCAGGTGTTGTATTTGCTTATTACAGTAAGGGCACCACTGACCCCTGTAAAAAAATAACACAACAGATTTGTGCTGCTTAAGCAATTGCTTTAAGCCTATGGTTTTACCGGCAACGTCGGTTACGGTAAATGCGGGCGCAGTATCACCTTTTTTAAGGCCGGTTTGCGCCATTACCTGCACTGCAAACAGCATTACCGATAGTATTAGTATATATTTTTTCATCATTAATAATTTTTAAAACAGAAAGCGGGGGCAATCACTCCCCCGGCTTTCACACAAAAACAATAATTAAAACTCAACCCTAAGGTTTTACATTTTGCCTGTATCGGCTTTCATTTTACTTTCCATTTTGCCGGCTTTTGCTTTTTTGGCTTTTGCCATTTTAGTTTTGGCAGGCTCCATTTTCGACTCCATCTTACCAGCTTTCATTTTACCGGTATCGGCTGCCGCAACTTGCCTTACCTTTGTAGTTACCGCGTGTGCATTTACATTAAGGCTAAAAAATAAAGCGGCAACCGCGGCTAATAATACACCCGCAACCGGGCGCTGATTGTTGTTAATTTTCATTTTGTTTAATTTAATTTCCAACTTAGTCGAGCGTGTTAAACAAACCTTACAATCGTTTTATTTTTTTTTGAGCCTTTCAGTTATTTTCCTCTGCAGGTCGGCTTTAAAATCAGCATTAAGCGTGGGCTGCGCGGCCACTATCAAATGCTTTATCATTTGATTTATTTTTTGACTTTGCCGTCCGTATAACTTACAAACGTTGCAGCCCAAAAGGTGTATATGCAATTCTATCCTCTCGCGAAAGGTGATACGGCCCAGCATCCTTTTTTCAATTAAAAAGGTTGCCTGCTTACAGTTATATATTATTTTTTTCAGTTCGCTCATTACATCCAGTTTTTTTGAAGGCATGCCCTCAGGTTAAGTTTAGCGCGATGGATGATGACCCAAAAATTTGACGCGCTTATTTTTAGCTCGGCACATACAAAATCGGTTGTTTCATCATCCATATGCTTCATGGTAAATACCGATAGCCATAATGCGGGTAGTTTTTGCATACACCTTTGCAAAATGTGGTTAAACTCCTTATTAGCCAGTACGTCATGGTTGTCTATGCCAAAACTTAAAGGCTGATGCGCCGCTGTCCAATGTCCATCGGCCTGGTTAAAAAAGTCTTGCTGCTCTGTTTCCGCGTTGCTCAGTTCCTGC
This sequence comes from Inquilinus sp. KBS0705, assembly GCA_005938025.2. NCBI lineage: Bacteria > Pseudomonadati > Pseudomonadota > Alphaproteobacteria > Rhodospirillales > Rhodospirillaceae > Inquilinus > Inquilinus sp. KBS0705. The sequence goes on from VCCI02000002.1 coordinate 153,010, forward strand.
ACCTGTAAGCCTAATGACTTTTTTCGGTAGCTATCAATGATCTTATTTTTTAGGATAGCCGTAAGCCAGGTGCGCTCGTTGCTTTTGCCGGCAAAGCGGTGCATCCCCTCCAGCGCCGAAAGAAAAGTTTCCTGCACCAGATCCCGGGCCTGCTCTTCGTTACGCACACGCATAATGGTGTAAGCATACAAATAATCGGCATATGCGCTAACCCAATTATTGGGGTCGAGGCTGTGTGCGGTGGGGGCGCTTATCAATTCATCCATAGTAAAACTATCTGTTAGTCGGCTTTGGGTAGCAATCCTTACAAAAAATCATCTTTTAATTAGTGACGTATATAAGCTGCCTTATATCTACTTTTATAAATATAAAATTTTTGTAAGGATTTAGTTTATATGCCGACTAACGGTTAAATATTAAAATCATGCGATCAATAAAAATAAGCGCTTTAGCCATATGCCTGGTAATAACCGGGATGGTTTCAGCCGCGTTTGTTATCAAAAACAATCATACGACAGTCGACAAAGGCTTTGCTGTTATAGAACTATTTACATCTGAAGGTTGCTCCAGCTGCCCGCCGGCCGATGAATTGGTGGCGCGCATACAAAAAGAGAGCGCCGGTAGACCTGTTTACATACTTGCCTACCATGTAGATTATTGGAACCGACTGGGTTGGAAAGATGTTTTTAGCAGCGCCGATTACAGCCACAGGCAGGGGGCATATGCCAAATGGTTAAAGCTTAACGGCGTTTATACCCCACAAGCCGTTGTAAATGGAAGCACCGAAATGGTAGGCTCGGCACAAGGCACCTTGCGCAATTCCATAACCAGTAACTTAAACAAAACCCCTACAGTGCAATTATCCTTGCAAAACTTAACGGTAGATAAACATAAGGCTACCATCAAATACACAACCGAAGGCGCAGCCCAAAACACTACCCTGCTTTTAGCGCTCATACAAAAAAATGCTACTACCAAAGTAAAGAACGGGGAAAACAGCGGGCGCACATTATCGCATGTACAGATAGTGCGCGGTATTAAAACCGTAGCACTTGATAAAGACAAAACCGGCCAAGCCGACCTATCACTACCTGATGATTTTATAGCGCAGGGTTGGGAGGTTATAGGGTTAGTGCAAAACACCAACACAGGCCAAATTACTGCGGCATCGCGCGTGGCTATTGCCGCGGCAACCATGGCAAGCAATTAATAATTAATAGCTAACTTTATAATGTACATGCCCCTAACTATATGAAAGTAATTAAAGAGAAACATTCCTTAGCCATGCGGTGGTTCCATTGGGTAAATTTCCCACTGCTTACTATTATGATATGGAGCGGACTGCTTATATATTGGGCTAACGACGAGTACAGCATTAAACTGTTTGGCCATACCTATTACCGGTTTTTTTCGGAAGGTTTTTACCAGGCACTGCATATTCCGCGCCGCTTAGCCGAGGGCATGTCGTTCCACTTTTTCTTTATGTGGTTTTTTACGCTTAATGGTATCTTTTACGTTTTATATACGCTTATATCCGGCTCGTGGCGGCAACTGGTGCCCAACCGCCATTCGTTTAAAGAGGCCTGGCTGGTAGTACTGCACGATCTGCATATCCGTAAAATGGCACCGCCTCAAAATAAATACAATGCGGCACAGCGTATTGCCTATAGCGCCATTATTGTAATGGGGTTTAGTTCGTTAATTACCGGGCTGGCCATTTATAAACCAGTACAGTTTAACACGCTTACCTGGCTCTGCGGCGGTTACCATTCAGCACGCGTTATACATTTTGTACTTACTATTGGCTACGTACTTTTCTTTTTGATACACATTATACAGGTAATATTAGCCGGCTGGCGAAATTTCCAATCGGTTATTACCGGTTTCGAGGTGGTGAACGAGCCCGCCAAAACAGTTACCCAAGCAACAGCAAGCGATGAAAAAAAATAAGGTAAAACAACCCCTCACTATTGAGCAGAAGATAAAGAGGCGTACCTTTTTATCGTTCGGTACCTTCGCGGTGCTATCGGGTGCCGCTTATGGTGGCTGGCGATGGCTGTATACGGCTCCTAAAGAAATAAGTACTGCAACCGCCGGGGCCAAGGCCCCGCTGCGCAGGGCGCTCAATAAAACGGAACTGTTCCTCCGTAATTTCTTTAGCAATAATCACCTGGTGAAAACATATCCTAAAGAGCGGGCCGCAAAGGTGGTACGCCACAACAGCGATATCGGTTCGGCAGGTGCGCCGCCTGCCGATTGGCAATTACAGGTAAAAAAACATAACGGCGAGGTGCTTAACATTACCCTTAATCAAATAAAGGCCCTGCCTAAAACAGAGATTGTATACGATTTTAAATGCGTAGAGGGCTGGGACCAGATACAATATTGGGGAGGCGTAAAATTCAGCGATTTTGTGGCTCATTTTAAGTTAGACGACCAAACCGAATACGATTATGTTGGCCTGGCTACACCGGATAATAAATACTATGTTGGGCTGGATACGCCCAGCGCCATGCACCCGCAAACCCTATTGGCCTACGAGGTAAATGCCGGGCCATTGCCACCAAAACATGGTGCACCCCTAAGGCTTATTATCCCGGTAAAATATGGCATAAAAAATTTAAAGCGTATTGGTAGTATTACTTTTAGCAATAAGCGCCCGCCCGATTACTGGGCCGAGCAAGGGTACGATTATTACTCGGGTTTGTAGGTAGTATGGCATGTTAGCGCCAAAAACCGTTCTACACAATAGGTAGATAGCTGGCCACCAGGGCCGTTTAGGTTATAATCAAACCCGTGTGTTGCCCAGGGTAACCTTAAATAATAATGCGGTACACCGTTTTGTGCCAGCTTATCGTTTAAGCGGCGGCTATGCTCTGGTGCTACCAGCACATCATTATCGCCGTGTATGATTAAAGTAGGCACACTGTTGGGGCTAACGTATTCGATAGGTGAGCTGGCTTTATAATTTTGCGGAACAGCACCATAAGTACCCCCTAAGTAACGTTCCATCACCCCTCGCGAATCCATTACCCAAGGGTTAGCCGGTGCCGAATAGCCCCAAACCATATCTGCAGGGCCGTAAAAATCTATTACCCCCTTAACCCCTTGGTTGTGCTGAGTATAGGCATACAGCAAGGCTATTTGCGCCCCCGCCGAGCGGCCCAGTATCACTAAATTATTGGTATCTATTTTTAAACTATTGGCGTGACTACGCAGATAGGTAACCGCCTGTGCAACATCTTCAACAGGGGCGGGGCTTTTGTATTTTGGTGCCATACGGTAATTAACCGATGCCACATTATAGCCCCTGTTAGCCAGATAGCTGTTTAGCTCGGGCAGTTGCTGGCTATCGCCACTACTCCAGGATCCGCCATGTATTACTATTACGCAAGGCTTGTTGCCGGCTATTTGCGAGGGGTAAAAATCAAGCGTTAAGTGTATGGTGGTATTGGTGTAAGTTAACCTACGGTAGGTTACTGTAGCCTCGGAACTAAAGAATACTCTGAATAGATCAAAAGGCGAATCGGCCTTGTTCATATCTGTAGTTAAGCCAAACGCCTTGTTAAAACGCTCTTCAAGTTTATCGGCAACCCTGAATGCCCTTATCACTGGGGATAAAAAAACAAGTAGAGTAATAACGCTAATTCCTAAAAAAACTTTCTGAAATTTTTGCAGCCATATTACCGCGAGGATACCCATGGTAACTATAGCCGCAAATATGAGCGGGAACTCCGTCACGGCTATGGCCAATAACCATAAATGATAGGTAGGCGCCCTAACTAAACATAATAACGACAGCAAAAAAAGCGCTGTGATAACCACCAGTTTTTTCATGCTGCGCGAGTGTATGGCAAATTTCAATGTATTGTGATGTTATTAAAAAGTTTCGGCTTTAATTATATGTACATTGTAAACGCCTAAAGTTCAATCTTATAAATTTAACTCAAGCTACATAAATTATTTAGCTTTGGTATACCCAATATGAAAAAATTAAAACAAATTGTTGCCCAGGTTAAATCTTCAGCAATGGCGCCTGCTGCTGAGCTAACAGAATTACTTTGGCAACTAATTTGCTACCCGCCTAAAATGCCCTTGCGCCTTCACCAGCAGCAATTGATAGACGAGGCTGAAAAATTTGATTTTGTTGTTAACGACGAGTACTTTACTCACCAACCCTTAACCATTAGGGGCTTTAAATGGGGGCAGGGCAAAACCACTGTTTTAATAAGCCATGGTTGGGGATCAAAAGCGGCAGACTTTACCGAGATGGTAACCGCCCTTCAACAAAACCCCGATTTAACCATACTGGCATTTGATGCGCCTGCTTGCGGAAGCTCGGATGGAGAGCTATCAAACCTGTTGCTATTTGTGGCCGGAGTTAAGGGTGTTATAGAAAAGTATGGCTCACCAGATGTAGTCATTGGGCACTCGTTTGGGGCAATGGCCAATGTGCTGGCTTTACAACAGGCTGGCGCTACCCCTAAATTGTTAATTAGCATTACTCCTTTTATTTTACTACAGGAAAACTTTATAGCCAGCATGACAGCAGCTGAGGTTGCCCCAGAGGCGCAAAACCTGTTTTTAGAAAGTTTTAAAGAACGTTACAGTGTGCCGGCATCTTATTATAATCTTAACCAGCTTTATAAATTTGATGCTGGCCTTAACCATTGGTTAGCCTATGATGAGCACGACATACTTTTACCTTATTCGTATTTACATGAATTTTTAACTAATAACCCAGGCATCCAAACCACTAATTATAACAATGCCGGGCACGAGCGCATTATTAAATTAGCTGCGCTGATAGACGATGTAGCTGCCCATGTACAACAGGTAACCGCCTCTTAGTTATCAATTAGGCCAGTGTACAAAAAAAGCCGGACCATATACTGATCCGGCTGATATTTTACGCTGGTTGTAATTATGCCAGGTTTGATTTAATGTAGCTATAGCTTTTTGTAATGCTATCAAACGGATCGCCTGGGCAAATATCCTGCTCGTTAAAGAAATACTCTAAACCTGCTTCGTTAGCATGTTTAAATATATTTTTAAACGGAATAACGCCGTTACCTACTTCGGTAAACATTTGCTTAGGGGTGTTATCCATGTCCTTTACGTGCCATAACGGGAAACGGCCCGGATATTTCTGGAACAACGCTAACGGATCTTGTTTGGCACGGTATATCCAATAGATATCCATTTCCATTTTTACCAGGTTCGAGTCGGTATTGTTTAACAATATCTCGTATGGGTACTGTCCGTCCTGGGTAGCAAATTCAAAATCGTGGTTATGGTAGCAAAGCTGTATACCTGCGCTCGCGCAAATTTCGCCGGCTTTGTTTAATTTCTCAGCAGTTTCCTGGTAATGGCTTAAGGTTCCGCGCTCGCTATCTAATAAATAGGCGCAAACCATGTATTTTAAACCAACATTGGCAGCATCGTTAACCGCTCTTTCCCAGTCGTTAGTTATAGTACCTTTGGCATTGGCCATACCTTCGCCTAACATATAGTGCCCGCTTGGCATTATTAAGCCATTACCTTTTAATACCTTCGAAAATTCTGCCGGCTCCATGCCGTAAAATTTTTGTGTGCCGGTATAGGTTGCACCTTCTACCGAGTTAAACCCTACTTTGGCAACTTTAGCCAAAGTGCCCGTTGGGTCTTTTTGCATTGCATCGCGTACAGTATATAACTGTAAGCCTATATATTTTTTATTACGGGCGAATAAATTAGGGGCCATTAAAAGGCCTGCCGAAAGAACCGATGTGGTCTTTAAGAACGAACGTCTGGAAGTCATGGTAAAAATAGATTTAATTGGTTGGTGTAAATGTAAAGCATTACGCAATACAAAACAAACAGACACAATAAAATTACAATGGTTTAATTAGATGCCGGGCGCGATGGTTTATTATTGCCAAAACGCTTAGGCCCACGGCGTTGATCGCGGCGGGCACCGCCGCCTGCCGGCCGTTCTTCGCGCACGTGCTCAATGCCTGCCAGTACTTCGGGCAGCTCTTTTTGCGTTATGGGTTTATCTATTAATTGCTCAATGCTTTTAAGCCTTTTTAGGTCGCGGTCGTTTACAAAGGTTATTGCAGTACCTGTTGTAGCGGCGCGCGCGGTACGGCCAATACGGTGTACATAATCTTCTGGGTCGCCGGGGACATCATAGTTTACCACCAGGTCAATCCCTTCTACATCAATACCACGCGAAAGCGCGTCGGTACCAATAATAACCGGTAGCTTTTTGTTTTTAAAGCGCAGTAATATCTCTTCTCTTTCTGATTGTGCCAGGTCGGAATGGAAAGCTGCCACTTCAATATGGGCATGTTTCAGTTCTTTATAAAGCGATTTTACGATCTCTTTACGCGATGCAAAAATAATAGAGCTTAAATACCCTCCATCTTTTAAAAGCATTTTTAGCAAAGGTGTTTTTTGTCCGTCGTGCAGGCGGTATATCTGTTGGTCTATACCGGCAGCAGGCTGCGATATAGCAATGTTTATTTGCTGCGGGTTTGTTAATATAGCCTTTGCCAGTGTGCGTATGCGGCCCGGCATAGTTGCCGAAAATAATAGTGTCTGGCGCTTTTTAGGCAGATAGCCTATTATGCGCATAATATCGTCCTGGAAACCCATATCCAGCATACGGTCGGCCTCGTCCAATACCAGGTGGGTTATTTTATCAAGCTTTAATACACCCGACGTTAGGTGGGCTATTAATCTGCCCGGAGTGGCTATAATAATATTTACATTGTTTTGTATACCGCGGCGCTGCTGCTCGTAAGCCATGCCATCGCCCCCGCCAAATACCGCCTGCGAACTAACGCCGGTAAAATAGGCCAGCCCCTCTACCTGCTGGTCTATCTGCTGGGCAAGCTCTCGCGTGGGGGCAAGCACCAGCGCGGTGGTATGGTGGTTGTGTGTATTGCTAATATAGTTTAATACCGGCAATAGGTATGATGCTGTTTTGCCTGTTCCTGTTTGCGCGCAGGCTATAAGGTCGTCGCCATTCATTATAACCGGTATGGTCATCTCTTGTATGGGGGTTGCCTGGGTGTAACCCATGCTTAAAACGCCTTCTAATAATTGTTCGTTGAAATTAAATTCCTGGAAAGTCACTCTGTTCTTAATACGTATGTCTGCAAGATATAAATTTTTAGCGTTTTAAACGATGTTTACTTCATTATCTGCAACTATCTCGTACTTTTGAGCGGTACCTATGCGGGTTATAAAGTTATGGTGAAACACTTATTACGTGCTTTAAAAGTATATTATTTTGTTGCGGCCCTGCTACTTGCTACCTTAAATGGTTACGCGCAAAAACAAGCTTTAGCAGATACCACCGATACGGCAACCATTGCAACCCGCCGCATTAACCGCGATTTTAATAATATTTATCTGCAAAACCTGCGCCCCTCCTTTTTTGGGCAAGAGCTTTTTCAGCCCCTAAAAACCATGTTGGTAGGCGATATTACTGCCAATTTTGTAATGTTCAATACACCAAAATCGCGTTTCTTTTTTGATGTAGAGGCAAGGGTAAAGCTGCGCCTGTTATCAGCACGCGGCGCACCGGTAAAATCGCCCAGTTATATGCCTAACGGCACGCTGTATTACCGCGTTAACCGCGATACCTACAAACCGCAATATCTATCGTTATCATACACCCATCACTCCAACGGTATACGCGGGCCAACCGTAATGCCCGATGGTAGCTTTAATCGCGATAGCGGCAAATTCAGCACAAATTTTTATACACTTACCTATGTAAATGGTAAACGGGTAGATCACTCCAAAATAATTACCGATCAGTACCGGTCGCTTGCATTAGAGGTACACTCGGGTTTGTTTGGTACCGGCGCGGCGTACGGCTTACCCGGCAAATACGGCTGGATACGTTTAAACGGCGGTTACATTTATAATATCGCCAAAAAATACCCGGATGCTGTTGACCCTAAACAACAGGTAGTAAATAACTGGCAGCGCCTGCAATTTGATTTTACTTACATAGCCGATAAGTACAACGGTTACAATGCGCTTAACCTAAAAAAGCGATTGAACGTAAGCCTTAAATATTATTACCAGTTTCCGTTTATGCAAAATGTATCGTTTTTGGTGGGCGGTGGCTACCGTGGGCAGGATGATTACAATATATTTTTTGAAGACAGTTATGCTTATATGCAATTTGGTGTAGCCTCGGGCCTATCCTTTTTGTTTAACAGGCATTAATGTAATATTTTGGTGTGATAACAACGTGGCTTGCTTATCAAATAAAATTTATACTACATTTACTTTTCAAACATTATAAACGCAGCCACCATTGCGCTGCACAACTTAAATACCATGAAAAAATTACTGTTAAGCGCAATTGCTGTAGCGGCACTTTCGTATTCATCATCGGCACAAAAACTATTCGACGGTAAAACCACTACCGGCTGGCATGCCTATTTAGGTAAAGATGCAGGCCCGTGGAAGGTAGTTGACGGTGCCTTACAATTAGACCCTGCTGCACCGGGACAGGCCGACCTGGTAACCGATGGCGAGTATGAAAACTATGAATTAAGCCTGGAGTGGAAAATAGCCGAAGGCGGCAACAGCGGTATTATTTTTGGCGTGCACGAAGACCCGGCTTTAGGCGCAACCTATTTAAGCGGTATAGAAATGCAGGTGCTTGATAACGAAAAAGCCGAAGACAATAAAAAAGACAATCACCTTGCTGGTTCGTTATATGATATGAAAGCTGCACCGGCTACTGCCGCTAAACCAGCCGGCCAATGGAACAAGGCAAAAATACGTAAAGACAAAGGGCACCTTACTTTTTGGCTAAACGGCACCGAAGTTATAAATGTGCAAATGGGCAGCCCGGAATGGCAGCAATTGCTGGACAATAGCAAATTTAAAACCTGGAAAGATTTTGCTAAATACCCTAAAGGGCATATCGCATTGCAATCGCACGGTGCAGTGGTGGCCTACAAAAACATCACGTTAAAACAACTGTAGGGCTATAATTTATAGAATAACTTTTTTAGATATAGATGGACGATTTGCAGATAAAAAAATCAGGCACCGCCTATGATGTGGTGATAGTTGGCTCGGGTGCAGGCGGCGGTATGGCCGGCTATGTATTAGCCAATGCTGGTATTAAAGTATTAATGCTGGAGGCGGGGCCTTTCTTTGACCCGGCTAAAGATTCACAGCAATTAAAATGGCCGTGGGAATCGCCACGCAGGGGTGCTGGTGTAACCCGCCCCTTTGGTGATTTTGATGCCGCCTTTGGCGGGTGGGAGTTGGAAGGCGAACCTTATACCACCAAAGACAAAACCGAATTTTACTGGTTCCGTTCGCGTATGCTGGGTGGACGTACCAACCACTGGGGGCGTATATCCCTGCGGATGGGCCCGTTAGATTTTCAGGCTAAAGATGGCCTTACTGATGACTGGCCAATTACCTATGAAGACGTTAAACCTTACTATGATAAAGTTGACCGCCTGATAGGTATATATGGCACGGTTGAAAATATAGAGAACGAACCCGATGGTATTTATTTACCACCGCCCAAACCCCGATTAAACGAATTATTTATTAAACAGGGCGCGCAAAAAGCAGGTGTTACCGTTATACCAGGCCGTGGTTCGGTTTTAACCGAGGCCTTGCCGGGCAATAAAGACAGGGGTGCTTGTTTCTTTTGCGGGCAATGTGGCCGTAGCTGTAAAGTTTATGGCGATTTCTCGGCATCATCATGCCTGGTTATACCAGCCATGAAAACAGGCAACTTAAAAGTAATAACCAATGCCATGGTACGCGAGATAATCACCGATAAAAATGGCTTAGCTACCGGCGTATCTTACGTTAATAAAGAAGACCTGCAAGAGTACCAGGTAAATGCCAAAACAGTAGTGCTGGGCGCCAGCGCAGGCGAGTCGGCACGTATACTGTTAAACTCTAAATCGGCAGCGCACCCGGGTGGGCTGGCCAATAGCAGCGGTGTAGTAGGCAAGTACTTGCACGATTCTACCGGGTCGGGCGCAGGCGGTTTCCTTCCGCAATTGATGGACCGCAAGCGTTATAACGAAGACGGTGTGGGCAGTGTTCACATTTACTCGCCGTGGTGGTTGGATAACAAAAAACTAAATTTCCCGCGTGGTTACCACATCGAGTATGGCGGTGGTTTACACATGCCATCGTATGGTTTTGGTAGCGGAATAGAAAACATGAACGGTGTTGTACCGGGCCGCGATGGTAAAATGAAAGACGGTGGTGGCTATGGCGCAGGTTTAAAAGAAGATTATCGCCGCTTTTATGGCACACAGGTAGGCATGGCCGGCCGTGGTACCGCCATAGCACGCGCGGATAACTATTGCGAAATTGACCCTAACGGTGTAGTAGATAAATACGGTATACCGGTATTGCGTTTCCACTATAAATGGAGCAATGATGAAATAAACCAGGCCAAGCACATGCAGGAAACTTTTGCCGAAATATTACACAATATGGGTGCTATTTATGGCAAAATGCAAGGCCCCGAAACCAATTATGGCTTAGAGGCGCCGGGCAAGATCATCCACGAGGTGGGTACTATACGCATGGGCGACGATCCTAAAAAGTCGGCTTTAAACAAATGGTGCCAGGCGCACGATTGCAAAAACCTTTTTGTGGTTGATGCCGCCCCGTTTGTACAGCAAGGCGATAAAAACGCCACATGGACCATCCTGGCCTTATCTATGCGTACCGCAGAATATATATTACAACAACGTAAAAAACTTAATGTATAACGCATCATGAACAGACGCGAATCCCTTAAAGCAATTGGTTTAGGTACCTTATCAACAGGTTTACTGCTTGGCGCTTGTAAAACCAGCGACAAAGCGCCCGCCACCGAAGACGCACCCGAAGCGGCAGTAGGCAGGCAGCCCTTTGAAGTAGCCCGAGACAAAAAGTTAATGGCCGATAAGTTTTTTACCGACCACGAAATGGCCACCATTACAGTGCTGGCTGATATTATTATACCTAAGGATGGTAAGTCGGGCAGTGCATCTGATGCTAAGGTGCCCGAGTTTATTGAGTTTATAGTAAAGGATATCCCCGAGCATCAGCTGCCTATGCGTGGCGGTTTGCGCTGGTTAGATATGCAATGCCTTAACCGCTACAATAATGCCTTTATTAAATGCAGCAGCGCACAGCAAACACAACTGCTGGACCTGATAGCTTACCCGCAAAAGGCCAAATTAGAAATGGCACAAGGTGTGGCTTTTTTTAACCGCATGCGCGATTTAACCGCATCCGGTTTCTGGAGCAGCGAAATGGGGGTTAAAGATCTTGGCTATGCAGGCAACTCGCCAAATAAATGGACAGGAGTACCCGCCGATGTGTTGAAGCAGTACGGCATGGAAAATGTTAAAATAAGCATTGCAACAAGCATCGTTTAAAAAAATAAAAGCCCGGGCATATATGCCACGGGCTTTTTTCATCACCATCACTATCCGCTGGTAAACTACTCCAGTATTTTAACCGAATCGGTGTTCGGCCCATTAACCTGGGTTTGGTTATTATCCGGATCGGTTATCCACTGCCCGTCAACTATAAATTTGTAGGTTATTTTACCCGGTTCGCTTTCGGTGTTGGCTATCCATTTATTGCCCACACGTTGCAACTTAGTAGCCTGCGCCGACCAATCATTAAACGACCCGGCCACATAAACCTCTTTTGCCTTATCGAAACCCTTTAGTTCAAAAGTCAGGGGTTTAAATTTAGGTTGATTATCATTCAACTCTTTTAAAAACCAGGTTAGGCCGTCTTTCCATTGCTGCTCGTTGGTGGTTTTTATAGTGCTTTCCATCGCCAATTGCTGCGCTCTAAATAAGGCCAGTTTTGTATTCATAATGATGTCGGGTTTTACACCTACACGCTCCCAATTTGTTTTGGTAATAGGGTTAATGGCCCGGCCTACGGGTACAAATAGCCTAAAATGGCTGTTTATCCTTATATCGCCGCCAGGATTTGCACCGCCGCCGGTGGTCTGGCCTATTATAGTGGCGCGTTTCAAATTCTGCAGGTCGTAGGCCAATTCTTCAGCCCCCGAAAATGTAGCGCCACTGGTTAATACATAAATTGGTTTATTTAAATATTTTTTGCCGGGCACATAAGCGTATGTCCATGATTGGGTTAGTTTATCGCCTTTACGGTAATAAATATCATTTAAGTGCACCGGCGATTCAAAAAAATAGCTGCAAATAAAAGGTATCGCATCAGGCGACATGCTGCCCCCGCACTTACGAAGATCGATGATAAGGGCATCGGTGTGGGCCACGTAATTCATCATAGCAGCGTAGGTGTCGCCCGCAAATTCCGGCGATACGAATACACCGATATCAATGTAGCCAATATTGCCTTTTAGTACATCAATTTTGTTGATGCCGTAATTGGTATGTTGCAGCATATTACTTAGCCCATCGCGTTCCTCGGCCGGTATGCTCATTAATTCGCGTTCTTTTTCAACCGGTAACTCTTCGGCAAAATACCCGGCCCGCAGGTGTTTATCATTACCGGCGGTTTGCAAGTCGGTAGTAAGGGTCTGAGCAAACTCAGCGCCGTTAGTGATTTTTCCATATGCGTTTTTAGATTGCCTGCCGCGCAGGTATATTTCTATCTTTTTAGCCACATCTTTAAAAACATACCTATTGTTAATCGTTGTAATAATACTGTCTATTGTTTCGTTTTTTTGATTAGCGGTTAGCGACACCGGGGTTGTTACAGATCCTTGTTGCTGGGCAAACGCGCCAACAGCAAGGGCGCTTAAAATAAAGCTGGTAAATAATTTATATTTCATTTTTTAGGTTCATTATTACTATCTGACGCCGGTAATAAAATATTGGTTACAAAGCTTTATTAATTAAAAAGCATTAATTTGTACACCTTTTATAAGCAATGGTTTTTATACTATCTAAGTTGTTTACTCTGCTACTGCACCCTTTAACCTGGGTTGTAGTGTTATTGATATTTGCAGTAAAAACCAAAAATCAAAAAAGAAAAAATCGCTTGCTTCTTGTAGCTACCATAACATTGTTTGTTTTTTCGAACCCTTTACTTGCCGATTCATTTGCTCGCCTATGGGATATTGGCAAGTACAAGCCGGATAATAAACAATACAGCGCGGTAATTTTGTTGGGCGGATTTGTATCGGAAGACGAAGAGGGGAAGGGTTATTTTAATTGGGCTGCCGACCGGTATATACAGGCCACTAAACTTGTCATGAACAAAAAGGCTCAAAAAATATTATTTACTGGGGGCAATGCCGATATTAACCCCGATGGCTTTACCGAGGCGGCCTTTGTGAAAACCGAGCTTAAAAAATTAAACTTTGCCGATAGCACTGTAATCATGGAAACACGATCTCGTAATACCTTGGAGAACGCCGCCTATAGTAAACCGCTATTGCAAAAGGCCGGTTTAAAGCCGCCGTATTTATTGGTAACATCGGCCTTCCATATGCGCAGGGCGGCATTAATATTTAAAAAGGCAGGTATAAGCGCAATATCCTACCCAAGCAATTATATGTATGGCAAACAGGAGGTAACTTTAATGAGTATTGTACCAAGCGCCGAAGCTTTGCTTACCTGGAATTTGTATTTAAAAGAAATTGTTGGCTACTTAGTAGCCTGGATCAAATAAAAAAATGAAAAAAGCATCTATCTTAATTTTTTTGCCTGTATTAATAATGCAAATGGCATCAGCACAAAACACTACCAAAAAAACAACTTCGGGCAACCCTATTTTTGATGGCTGGTATGCCGACCCGGAGGCTACCATTTTTGGTAAAGAGTATTGGGTTTACCCCACCTATTCGGCCAAGTATAACCAGCAAGTGCATTTCGATGCGTTTTCATCGCCCGATCTGATTAATTGGACCAAGCACGCCAATATCATCGACTCATCAAATGTAAAATGGGTAAAGCGCGCATTATGGGCACCGGCCATCGTTAAAAAGGATGGCAAGTACTTCATATTTTTTGGCGCAAATGATATTCAAAGCGATAAGGAATATGGCGGTATAGGCGTTGCCGTTGCCGATAAACCCGAAGGGCCTTTTAAAGATTATTTAGGTAAACCATTGATTGATAAATTTTACAATGGCGCGCAACCTATAGACCAGTTTGTTTTTAAAGATGCCGACGGCCAGTATTACATTATTTATGGTGGATGGCAGCATTGCAATATTGCTAAACTAAAGGCCGATTTCACCGGCTTTATACCCATGGCCGACGGAAGCACTTTTAAAGAAATTACACCCGAAGGTTATGTAGAGGGCCCTGTAATGTTTACCCGTAAAGGCAAATATTACTTTATGTGGAGCGAAGGCGGCTGGACAGGCCCCGACTATCGCGTGGCTTATGCCATAGGCGATAACATTAACGGGCCATTTAAAAAAATAGGCACCGTTTTAAAACAGGACCCTGCCGTTGCTACGGGCGCCGGGCACCACTCGGTTATACAAGTACCGGGCAAGGACGAGTGGTATATAATTTACCACCGCCGCCCGCTTACCGAAACCGACGCTAACCACCGGGTAACTTGTATTGATAAAATTACCTTTGATGCCAACGGCTTAATTAACCCTGTAAAAATAACCCTCGAAGGGGTAACAGCCAGTAAAATAAAATAGGGCAACCTGCTGCATTATAGTATACAAATTAATTAGAGCTATTGATTATTTAATTGATAGCTAATAAAAAATGCCTACATTTATTATCCGCTTTCATGCTGATTAGCCGCGATTTAACATAAGTGAAAAGCCTTTTTTATATTTTATTTTGCTTTGTTGTCTTTGCAACAATAACGCCGGCTTATGCGCAGTACGGTACAGAAGATCCATTAAAACAGCCCCCCAAATTTAACCAGCCCGATAAGCAGTATTACACGGTTAATGTGCCTATTACTCCTTTGCTGCCATCATACAAACCTAACAGCCCCCGTGTACCGCCCAATGTATACGGCCAGGTGAGCACTTTCGCGGGTACCGGGGCAGCCGGCCAAAATAACGGACCAAAAGCTGCCGCAACTTTTAATAAGCCCCAGGATGTAAAAATTAGCCCCGACGGTAAGTTTATGTATGTTGTTGAGTTTGGCAATGCCTCCATCCGTAAGATAGACTTAGCAACCGGCGTTGTTAGCACCTTTGTATCGGCCAATTTGGTAAGACCCTGGCGAATGGTGTTTGATAAAAACGGAAATATATTTGTAACCGATGTGGGCGACCACACGGTAAAAAAGATAACGCCTGCCGGCGCGGTAAGTGTATATGCGGGGATACCCGGTACTGCCGCCCAAACCAATAATACCTTTGCCGGGCCGCAGGGTATAGATATTGATGGCGCTGGCAACATGTATGTAACAGATTATGGGTCAAATTTTAAAAGCCTGATAAGGCAAGTTAGCCAGGGATATGTTACGCTTTATGCGGGGGGTAAAATACCGGCAACCCCAATAGATATAGACGGCCCCGGTGCCGATGCTGCTTTTTCTACACCTAATGGTTTAGCCATATCGCCGGATGGCAACATGTACGTTACCGATTATAGTTATATAAGAGGAATAAGCGCCGGGCCAACCGTTACTACTGTTGCAGGTCAGCCTTTTTTTGGTTACTGGGAAGGCACAGGCCGGTCAGCGAGGTTTAGCTATGCCAACGGAATAACAATCGACGACTACGGATTTATGTATGTAACCGATGTAGAGATGGTTAGACGGATAACACCGGATTATGTAGTGACGAACCTTACCAGCGAAAACCCCGGTAACAGCAACGGTATATTAGGGCAAGCCTCGTTGAGAGACCCCGGCGGCTTATGTGTAGACAATAAGGGTAATGTTTATATAGCGGATGCTAATAATAACCTGATCAGAAAAATTTCGGTGACCGGCTTTCAAATAATAGATTATGCCGGATTACCGCCAGGCCTTACATTTGACTATACTACAGGTAAAATAAGCGGCACCCCTACAACGCCGGGCCTTTACCAGGTTTCGGTAATTGGCTATAACGAATATGGCAGCAGGGGCTATACTGTTTACATGCAGGTAAATGATGATACGCGCATTCCGCAAACCATCAATTTTCCACCCTTGCCTGCAAAAAAGGAAACCGATGTCGATTTTAGCCCCAACGCAACTGCTTCACCGCCAAAATCTGTTACTAATTTAGATATTACTTATACCAGCAGCGACGAAAACATAGCCAGCATAGCCGATGGTAAAATACATATACTGGGGCCTGGAACGGTAACCATTACCGCTCACTTGTATGGTAATTCATTTTATGACGATGCTCCTGATGTTTCACAAACATTAACCATTGCAGAGGTCCCTGTGGTGTATCAGTACCCCACCATTACACCAAAGCCGCCAACCATATTACTGCCTTTAGGCAACAACCAAACCCATACGGCTACCTTAGGCGAACTTGCAACCGTATCTGCTGCACCCCCAGGCTTTCAACCGGTAGTGGTTAAACTAATTAATAATGTATTTGCCTGTGCTGATATAGGGCCGCAAAAGGTTACTGTAAAGGCAGGCTATGGCCCCGACCCTGCCGACCCACTGAATGCTGAATTTAACCAGCCTACCGGTATCACCTACGATAATATAACAGGCGATTTATATATATCTGACCTTGGCAATAAGGCTATCCGTAAAATTGATGGAGCTACTGGCCGGGTAACCACAGTTGCAGGTGGGCTGGCTGCGGGTAACGTTGATGGCAAAGGTAAAAATGCCAGGTTTGGTTCGGCCTTGTTCGGCATTACAGCCGACCCGAGAAATGGCAATACCTATGTAATTGATAAACTAAATTTTAATATCCGCAAAATTACACCCGATGGCGTTGTTACTACCTTTGCCTTTAATGCAATAGACGACCTTAACAATACCGATCCGTTTGATGCCACAGCTATAGCTGTTGATGATAATGGATATGTTTACGCTGCAGATAATACCCGCATTATAAAAATAAGCCCCGACGGCATTACTGCAACAGTATTTGCGGGTACCCGTTTCGCCAATGATTTACCCGGTAATGATGGTACAGGGTTAGGGGCCAGGTTTAGTGGTATAAGCGGCCTTGCTTTCGGCCCAGATGGTAATTTATATGTGATCAGTTCGGACAATAAGGATGTGAGGAGTTTACGCAAGATCACGCCTGCAGGAGTAGTAACTACACTATACCGTACACGCGATTTTTTAACTCGTTATGCCGGGATAGTTGTTGACGGCCATGGCGCTGTTTTTGTATCAACCACCACACATCTTATTTATAAGTTTACGCCAAATACACCTAATTGGGACCGTAATGTATTTGCAGGAAGTGATGTAGGCTTTGTAAACGGAACAGGCACCGCTGCTAAATTTAATACCCCTCAAAGTATCACTATTGATAACAATGGCAATATATACGTGGCCGACTCCTTTAACCACAGCATTAGAAAAGTTACCCCCGCAGGGGTAGTAACTATTATTGCAGCCGAAGGAAATACCCTTGGCCCGGTATCGGGCTATGTGGATAATACGAGTGTAAGTAATGCTAAAAGTGTTGATGTACCTGTTGTAATAACAAGCCCTATAACAGTTGCTGCCCATGATGATATTAACATCAGCATATCCGGTGATTGTTCTCTGTTTTTGGCCGACTATACCACTGGGCTTACTGCCGCGAGCCAATGTTCTGCTAATTTTAAGTTTAAACAATCACCTTTACCAGGCCAGTTATTAATTGCCGGACAGCCGGTTAATGTAGTGATAGCGGTAACTGATGATATTTTGCCGGCGTATGATAAAGCTGAAATTAAATTTAAAGTTACAGTAACAAAAGCTCCCGACCCTCTGGTAGTAATAGCACCATCAGTAGCAGTGCCCTGCGATGGTTCGCTTATCACTTACAAAGCCACAGTTACCAACGGCGGTACCAATCCTAAATATGTTTGGAAGGTTAACGGGATAGTGGTTAATGGCAGCAGTGCTACGCTTAGCAGCAAAACCCTAATAAATGGTGATAAAATTACGTGTACAGTAACTAATACCGATGGCGTTACACCTGGCTGTACACCTATATCTGCAGTATCTAACCAGGCAACGTTGCAAACGCAATCGTCGGTTACTAATACCGTCAGCATAAGCCCATCGTTCACCGGGCTTATTTGCCCCGGTAGTTCTATAACGTTTACAGCAACTACCAATGCTGCTAACAGTAATACCCATTACCAATGGCAAATAAACGGCGTAAATTCGGGCATTAGTTCGCCAAGTTATACCAGCAATACACTTGTTAACGGCGATGTGGTTACCTGTTCGGTAATAAGTGGTGGTAAATGCGTTTTAAACCCGGTTATACAATCAAATGCCCTTACCATGGTGGTGCGCAGCGATGCCGAATGCGAGATCATTAAAAACAACACCTTTACCCCTAATGGCGATGGCATAAACGATACCTGGAACATGCCTGCCTTGTTAAACTACCCCACTTGTACCGTATTTATTTATACCCGTAATGGGCGCCTGGTTTACCAGTCTGTTGGTTACCCTAAAGCATGGGATGGCACTTATAACGGTGCCGCTTTACCTGCAGGCACCTATTACTATGTTATCGATATTAAAACAGGCGTAAGCCCATTTTCGGGCTGGGTAAGTATTATCAGATAAAGAAAGCCCGTTATATTTATTAACGGGCTTTCTTTTGTATATGCGCTATGGTTACTGGTGCTATAGTTATACTATTTTCATGTTAACCGGATCCCAGTGTATCACTTTGTTTTCAAAATAGCTGTCGTTACAAGCCAGGCATGGCGCTGCTGCCCTAAAGCCAAAAACGGCATCCTCTACAACCGGTTTCCCGGTACGTATCGAATCCATAAAGTTGGCAAAGTGATCGTTAGAGGCATTATAACCTTCCGGGGCGCGGTAAGTTACATCGGCCGATGCCGTATTTCGTTTATCTGCCTCGCTGTAGCGCTTATTATAATCATCCATCAGCGCTTTTTGCTGCGCTACAGTATAGGTGTTGAACGAATCCCATCCGCCTATGCCCGGCGCAACCGACATTTTGTTTTTGCGTAAAGTAAAGCTTTCTCCGTCGCCCATATCCAGCACCCCTTCCGATCCGTATATCTTTGTAGTGCTATGCTCGCCTTCGCCGCTTATAAAGTTAACCCTTAAGGTAACCTGGAAAGCCGGATGCTCGGGAGTTTCGCCATAATGGATTACCGCGCTCATCACATCGGGCACGTTTCGGCCATCTTTCCAGTAAGCAAGGTCGCCTATTGAATAAATACGCTCGGGGCCTTTTGACCCTGTGATAAAATGTATGCCTGTAAGCAAATGCACAAATAGGTCGCCTGCTACGCCCGTACCATATTCACGGTAATTTCTCCATCTAAAAAAGCGGTTGCTATCATAATCGTATTTCACTTTTGCATTCGATTGAAACCTGGCCCAGTCTACCGTTTGCGGCGATGCATCTGTTGGAATGGTATATTGCCATGCACCAAGTGCGCTTTGGCGGTTAAACGATGCCTCAATGGAATTTATCTTCCCTATTGCTCCGGCTTCGTACATTTCTTTTGCTTTTTTAAAGGCGATGCTGCTCACCCTTTGGCTACCCACCTGGAAAACCATTTTAGTATCCTGTTGGGCCTTTATTTCGGCAAGGCCCTGGCTTATCTTGTGTACCATTGGCTTTTCGCTGTAAACAGCTTTGCCTTTGTTCATGGCGTCAATAGCAATTTGGCTGTGCCAGTTATCGCTGGTTGCTATAATTACCGCGTCAATATCTTTACGCTCCAGTATCTCGCGGTGGTCTCCGGTTGTGAATAAGCTACTTCCATAAACTTCTTTGGCCCTGTCTAACCGGCCTTTGTACAAATCGCAAGCACCAACAAGTTCTACACCCGGTACAGTTAAGGCCGCGTTAGTATCATTAAACCCCATTATACCCATGCCAATGGTGGCAATGCGTATCTTATCATTAGGGCTGATACGTTTTTCGGCGCGTAGTATTCGTTGTTCGTGCTCTTCTTTTGCTGCTAAGCTGCTAAGCGATGCCGAGGTAAGTAAAACAGATGTACCCAGGTGCTTCAAAAATTTTCTGCGATCAGTTGACATTTTAATTTGAGTTTATAGGTTTATAAAATTGCAGGCGCAATTGTGAGATTTATGATGGCAATTTAACAAAAAAACCAAAATGAAAACACTTTTGCCGATATTAATAATCAAGCATTTAGCTTTTAATTATTTATAAAACAAAACACTTTTTAATATTATTTAAAAAGTATAAATTGCAGAAGTACCCCAATTATTAACCAATAAACCGTTTTAAATGAAAAAATTATCCTTAATGGTATGGTCATGCCTCATTGGCTCGTTGGCCTTTGGTCAACAGGCAAATACAAGCATTGCCATTATTCCCGAACCCGTAAAAATTACTACACATACCGGCGAATATGTATTGCCAAAAATTGTAGTTGTACAATCAAGTTCGGAGCAAGAAATGACCCCTGTTTTAGACTTGTTAAAAAACAAACTTTCGGGCGCGGCAGGTAAAATGGTACGTGTGAAAACAGTGGCACCAATGGCTGCCATTAAGCTTGTTTTAAACAAAAACAACGATGCAGTTATTGGAAAAGAGGGTTATTACCTTTCTGTTAAACCAAAAGGTATCACCATAAAGGCTAATACTGCCGGTGGTTTATATTACGGGGTACAAACCTTAATGCAATTGCTGCCTAAAGAAATTGAAGGACTTGAAGTAGCTAAAAATGTGAAATGGGCGGCACCGGCTGTAGACATTACCGACTACCCACGCTTTGAGTGGAGGGGCTTAATGTTTGATGTATCTCGCCACTTTTTTACTAAAGCCGAGGTAATGCACTTTATTGATGATATGGTGCGTTATAAATTTAACTTATTACACCTGCACTTAACTGATGATGAGGGCTGGAGGGTAGAAATAAAAAGCCTGCCAAGGTTAACAACCGTTGGTGCTTACAATGTTAAAAAAGAAGGTGAGTTTGGCTCGTTTACCCCACCTGCGGAAGATGCGCCACGTAACTATGGTGGATTTTACACCCAGGATGATATACGCGAACTGGTAAAATATGCCAAAGACCGCTTTGTTGATATTATGCCTGAGATTGATGTACCGGGTCACAGCCTTGCAGCCGTGGTGGCTTATCCGCAATTGTCGGCTACGCCGGGTGCCGACAAATATGTAGTACGTTCGGGTGAACGGATAATGGATTGGTCGAAACCAGGGCACCCTGCTTTGGTAGATAATACATTGAACCCTGCTGGTGATTACACCTACGAGTTTTTAGATAAGGTGCTAACCGAGGTTGCACAATTATTTCCGTTTGCTTATGTGCATATGGGCGGCGATGAGTGTGCCAAAAACTTTTGGGAGCAGAGCGCCGAAGTTAAGGCCCTGATGGCTAAAGAAAACCTTAAAACCATGGAAGAGGTGCAAAGCTATTTTGAAAAACGATTAGAAAAAATTGTTGAGTCGAAAGGCAAAAAATTCATGGGATGGGATGAGATATTAGAGGGTGGTATAGGACCAAACGCTGCTTTAATGAGCTGGAGAGGCACACAAGGCGGTATAGAAGCAACCAAACAAGGGCACGAAGTAGTGATGAGCCCAACTACCTTTGTTTACCTTGATTACATGCAAAGCGACAGGGTGATGGAGCCGCACGTATACGCCACACTGCGCCTAAACAAAACCTACGAATTTGAGCCGGTGCCTGATGGTGCCGACGCCAAATGGATAAAAGGCGGACAAGCTAACTTATGGACAGAGCAGGTTTACAATTTCCGACAGGTGGAGTATATGATCTGGCCACGTGCTTTTGCCGTGTCTGAGTCTGTATGGTCGCCTAAGGAGAAAAAGAACTTTGCAACTTTCTTCCCTAAAGTAGAGAAGCATTTTGCAAGGCTCGACCAGGCCGAAATCAAATACGCGCCAAGCGTATACGACCCTATATTTAAAGCAACCCGCAATGCTGATAAAACATTAAATATCGAACTGACCACCGAGGTGCCCGGCCTTGATATTTACTACAGCTTTGACAACTCGTACCCGGACAGGTTTTATCCTAAATACACCGGCCCGCTTAGCGCGCCGGTTGATGCTACCCAACTTAGGGTGATTACCTACAAGGGCAAAACACCAATTGGCCGCATGGTTACCATGCCGATAGACGAGCTTAATAAAAGAGCCGGCAAATAGCCACAGCTTTCCTATTAACAAAAAAGGGCCGCATATATACGGCCCTTTTTGTTAAATACTTATTTGGCGGGCTTCATCCGCGAAAAGGGGAAGCCATTACATCCCTTTCGTGGGTTCTTCCTATCGGCAGCAGCGGTAGCTTCGGCTAAGGCATCGGTTTTAGCATCATACGCTGTAAGGCAAAAGCCCCATGTATAAGGTGCCATATTGGCAAACTGCATATAATCTATCCTGGTATACATGCCGCCTTCTCCGGGGTTCATTTCATCGTTACGGGCAATAAGGTATTGCTCCTGCGCATTCCATTTTATGATATGAAATTTACTGCGCGGTTGCTGCACCCAAAGGCTATCGTTTATAGTGTATCTTATCCCGTAATCATCTATGAAATTGCCCTTTATAAAGTCAGGAGCCGGTTCAGGGTGATGTGTTATTTTATTTGGCGAATAAAGCATCATCGCCGGGATAAACAACAGAATAAAGGCCAGTTTTTGCATGCGCTAATATAAAACAATAGCCGCACCAATGTTATTAATACGGCTATTTATGTTATTTGATGCCTGTTATTTTGAAGCAAATAACGGCGCGTATGTTGCGCGATAGTAATAGGCTATAAACAGATCGCCTAGTACCAAAAATAAGCCGGCACCTACTCCACTTGGGGCAACAACAGCATGGAACAATAAAATGTTAAGCGCTATTGGAAACAAAACTACGGCTGCCAGTTTCACAAACCTCCCGGTTACAAATGCAAGCCCGCAAAGCAATTCAATCACCTTAATAATGGTCATTAAATTTACAACGGCCAAGCCCTCGTTATAGGTTTTAACCGCTCCCTCCATTGGTGGAATGGGAAACAAGTGAAATAAAAACGTAACCGATGCAAACAGCAACAGCAAACCCATTAGGGTACGAACAATGATAAATGCAATTTTCATAATATTTGGATTATAGTTTAGTTACTTAGTAATACTTGATCGCTTTTACTGCTTTTCTAAGGTTCCTTTTAAATTGTTCAGGCTTGTATCTAAATCCGCTCCGAGCATCTTATCCATATCAATAAATAAAAGTATAGCATTCATCGGATAAGCCATCCGGCTTTTAAAACCCCATTTCACATTAGTGGTATCGCCCTGGGGCTGTGTTTCTATATAACTATCAGCAATGCCCTCAAAGGGGCGTATAAAAACGATCTTAATATCTATGCGCTCGCCTTCGGTTATTGCTTGTATCACCTGCTCGCCTTTGCCGGCTTTTTTATCCTTGCTGTCCCAAGCATAGGCAAACCCCACTGAGCCATCGGTGCCACTATAGGTTTTTTGCATAGTGGGATCTAGCATAACCCATTTGCTATAGTTATCCTGGTTTTTAAGGTATTTAACGTATTCAAATACCGCTGCAGCCGGTTTGTTAATTACAATTTGGCGCGCCACAGTATAGTCTTTTTTGGCTATCAGCGCCAGTAGTAAAACCAATGCGATAATAGCTGCTATAACAATGAGTATTATAATAAAAATGTTCATTCTACTATATTTATACGTGTTAAGCTATTGCATTGGTTGCTTCATAACGTTTCCAGAAGTAATATACCGCGAACATTACTGCCAGTATTATTAAAGGGAAAACAACAAGGCCTGCACCATCGCCAACGAAAGCCCTTGATGCCGATGCCCCAATAAAATTGATGGCAAAGCCTGCAAATGCCCATTCCTTTAGGGTTTTAAATTTAGTTTGCAGTATAGCCAGGGCACCCAATATTTTGGCGATACCGGTTATCACCATAATGTATACAGGATAACCCAGGTGGTTCATTACATCCTGCCCGGTTTTTTCTTTTACTACCCCGGCGCTACCATCCATCAGCATAAATAACGCAAATATAACGGTGAGTATCCAGTAGGCTACTTTTATTGTTTTTGATTTCATATTGGTATAGATTAATAAAGATAATATTATTTTTCGTCAGAAAAAACGCCCCACTGGGTGCCAAATTTATCAGTTAGGTTACCCATGCTGCCTGCAAAGAAGGTTTCTACCGGATAGTTTACGTTGCCGCCTTTGGCCAGCTTATCAAACTTTTCTATTAATTCGGCTTTGGTATCACATACTAGCATCATGGTGATATACTGCCCCGAAACATCGGCAGGCGAAAGCTCCGAAGCCAATATGGTCAAGTTGCCGTTAGTCAGGTCGGCATGCAAAACGCCGTCTTGCAGGTGTGGGGGAAACATCGCCGCCATGGGCGAATCTTTCACGATCTGGATGGATAGTTCACCGCCCAATACCTCTTGGTAAAAGTGCATGGCTTGCCGGCAGGTGCCCGGGTTAAAATGAATGTAGGAAACGATCTTTGACATGTTTATAGTTTTTAATATTACTTGAGCACTTCGCAATGATGCCCGTTATGGTTTAATAATTCAATTATACGTTTGGGGCATATACCTGTACCCTCTACGCGCAACACGTTGTCGCAATCTTCCAGGTCGAAGTTTACCTTGCTTGCCGGAAAGCATTTTAAAAGTTGTTCTGTAAGCCTTCTTGAAATATTGGCTTCGTTCACGTTTGTTTTAAAAACTTCCACTTCCATTTTTACGATTACTTGTTTTGCATTACAAATGTGCGTTGCTTAAATATATAACAAAGGGTGTAATTACGACAATCTAAGGGGTTGATTGCGACGGTACCAAGCTTTAATTTTGAAACATGAAACACATATCGATACTTATTCCGGAAGGTGAGACCAGCCTGAGTAATATAGAGGCGACCCATAAAATGTTTACTAAAGTAAACGAGGCTTTAGACAGGATGAAGAAACCACCGCTGTTTAAGATCCATTTGGTTGGCTTAAGTAACCAGACCACTTTAAGCAATGGTTTGTACACTATAAAAACCGATATGGTAGTAAGCGAGGTAGCTAAAACCGACCTTATTGTTATACCTGCGGTACATGGCGATGTAAGTAAAATATTAACCGCCAACGCCGATTTTTTACCCTGGATAGTTAAGCAATATAAAACGGGTGCCGAGGTAGTATCGTTGTGTATAGGCGCTTTTATACTGGCATCCACAGGTTTATTAAAAGGGCGAAGCTGCACCACGCATTGGCTGGCTGCTGAAGAGTTCAGAAAAATGTTCCCTGATGTTAACCTGATGCCTTACAAGATAATTACCGACGAGAAGGGCATTTATACCAGCGGAGGCGCATACTCATCGCTTAACCTGATACTGTACCTGGTAGAGAAGTTTGCCGGGCGCGAAATGGCTATAACATCGTCGAAGATATTTGAGATAGATATTGAGCGCAACAGCCAATCGTTGTTTATGATGTTTCATGGCCAAAAAAACCACGACGACGAAACCATTAAGCGGGCCCAGCAATTTATCGAAGAAAACTATCGCGAAAAGATAACGGTAGATAACCTGGCCAATATGCTTGCGCTTAGCCGCCGCCACCTGGAACGGCGCTTTAAAAAAGCAACATCAAACACAGTTGTTGAGTATATGCAGCGCGTACGCATCGAAGCTGCCAAAATGAGCCTGGAAAGTATCCGAGAGAATGTGAACGAAGTTATGTACAATGTCGGCTACACCGATACTAAGGCCTTCCGTGTTATTTTTAAAAAGCTAACCGGCTTATCGCCAATAGAATACAGAAACAAGTATAATAAGGAAGTAGCGGCGTAGTAAAGCACCTTTAAACCGCTATTCTGCCAATGATGGAACAGTCCTATTACTTGCTCCAATGTTTTAAACGCCATTGGCTATGTTGTTATTTATCCAAAGGTCCAGGCGAGTATGCGGCTGGTTTTTTGTCCCTGGACCATATCTATGGTTTTTACCTGTTTGGCGCCTAAGTAATCAAGCGATTTGTAGCAGCCGGGCAATGTGGTTTTTTTAGATACAAGCGTTGTAAACCAAAGACATTCGTTTGCAAAACGGGCGCTTTCGCTCATCATTTTATTAATAAACCGCACTTCGCCACCCTCTACCCAAAGCTCGGCATTGCGGCCGCCAAAGTTTAAGCCGTTATCCTGGTTATGGCCCAGGTTCTTCCATTTGCGTTGCGATCCCTCAAGCGCCTCTTTCTCAGACGCATGAAACGGCGGATTACATATGGCGATATCAAACAATTCGCCGGGTTTTATGATGCCTTCAAATATGTTTGCAGTGCCGGTTTGTTTACGAATTTCGATAGCTTTTGCAAGCCCGTTTGCCTCGGTAATATTTTTTGCCGATCTAAGCGCAATGTGGTCAATTTCCGACCCAACAAAGCTCCAACCATAGGTTTTATAGCCGATCAGCGGGTAAATGCAGTTAGCACCTACCCCTATATCTAACACTTTAACCTGCCTGCCTGTTGGCACAGCGCCATCATTGCTCTCGGCTAAAATATCTGCAGCGTAGTGTATATAATCGGCGCGGCCGGGTATGGGCGGGCATAAAAAGCCTTCGGGTATATCCCAATGATCTATACCATAAAACTGCTTTAACAAAGCCTGATTAAGCACTTTTACTGCGTTTGCATCTGCAAAGTTTATAGATAGGTCTTTATGCTCGTTTAGCGCTACAAAACCTGCGAGTTGCGGCATGGCCTTTATCAATTCGGCGAAGTTGTAGCGGTTACGGTGCGCGTTAAGGGGGTGCAGAGTGGTTTTTTGATCGGCGGGCATGTGTTTACTTAAAGGATTATTGGTTGCAGCTTTTTAGACCCTTGCTTTAAGGCAAGTATCGGCTTTTCCATGTAATACCATGATAACATTGCCAAAGGTAAAGTAAGTAAAACAGATAGCAGGAAATTATTTATGGGGCCAAGTATCCCAAATTTTGCGATAAGCATTTGCTGTACCGGGAACGTGTATATATACCGCCCATACGAAAAATCACCCCAGTTTTTGGCGAGGCTGATATGCAGTTTGGGATGATAGGCGAACACAAACACACCATATACCAGTACCGCCATAAACACATAACTATACAACGGTATATTTAAAAAATAAAGCACCAAAAAGGCGGCTAATAACACTAAAAACACCCTTATGCTTATTTTTATATGCTTGTTAAACCAGTAAAAAAGCATCCCTGTTAAAAAGTAAATACCCCAGCTGCAGACGGTGTAATTGTAGTATTCTAACGAATAATTCTTTTTGAAAAAAAATGCGGCAAGCAGCAATATAAGCGGTAAGGCCTGCAATAATAGCTTGTATTGCTTTTGCCAAACCAGCCTTACAAGGCCGATGACAAACACACCCAGGTACAGCAAGATTTCGGCAGGAAGTGTCCATACCGGGCTGTTAACGTGGCGGGGATAGGGGTTTGATACAAACACCCCGGGCAGCATATTTTTGATGTTATGCAGCGCCGAGAACCGCCAAAGGAAGTCGTAGGTTTCGGGGCTTTTAAAATAGGCGGATAGCGGCAAATTGGTACATAACGGCCCTATTACAAAGGCGCAGAACAAAGCCGAGGCTATTAGCCCGGGGAAGATCCGGAGGGCCCTTGCCTTTACAAAGCTACCCGGCGTTTTTTGCCGGCACAGGCTTTTTAAAACCAGGTAACCACTGATAATGAAGAATATACCCACACCAAAAGCGCCCATATCTGTAAAGCCCAGCACCTTAACATACGGCTCGGAAGCGAAGTTACCCGTGATAAGGTAAGCATGAGAAAGTATCACCATCAGCGCTGCCATAAGCCGCAGCACGTCAAAGTTGTTGTGCCTGCCTACATCAAGCTGCGTAATGGTTTTCATACCGGCAGTTGATTACACTTTAGGCGGCGAGCTGTTATTTTATTATGGCAATACGCTTTCAACAAACTATTGATTAGTAAATTATTACAATATGCCCCGCAAGTCGGCGGGTGAGTAATTGATAGATTTTAGGGTTTTATTATCGTTGGTTCGGTACACCAAATACAGCGAATCCTCCTCCTTAAAGTAAGATTCGCTGGCATCCTTTTGCTTGTAATGGGCTATGGTTTGATGGGCCTCTTCTTCGGTTTTGCAGGCCTTGCTCATGTTAGAGCGGTGTACCTCATCAAACAGTTGTTTAAACTTGTCGGCCATACCAAATTCGAGGATGGCACCGGCCAAAACATATTGTATATCACACAGAGCGTCGGCTATTTCCACCAGGTTGTTATCGGCAATGGCCTCCTGTAACTCCTTCACTTCTTCAGCTAAAAGCGATACCCGTAAGGCGCATCTATCGGCCGATGGTATCTGTGGTTTATCCAATATAGGGTGCTTAAAGGTTTTATGAAATTCGGCTACCTGGGTTAATGCGTTTGGCTCTTGCATGTGGGTTTTTATTGTGCTGATGTTTTAAAAATTGTACCTGGGTTTAAAGCTATACTTTTTTTTGCTCTGCCTTAGGTAAAGTATTCGTTTTTTTTGCAGGCCCCGCTATAAATTTTTCGTTTTTTTTTGTTCGCCGGCCTCTAACTAATATAAAATAATATTCCAATATTTTACATAAAATCTTTGTTTAGGCTTAAAAAAAGTTCGTGACAAAACACTGTCACGAACGCTTGCAAAATTTATCACGAACTTTGATTGGTTGGTTTAGCGTGGTCTTGTAGCGTCGGTGGTAAGCGTCCCAAACTTTAGACCGAAAGGGAACTGAAAAAGCAGGGGCGCGTATTCATTTGCATAAAGCTTAACAATAAGTAGCCATAGCGTTTACACCCCCATTGTACCTTTGTATAATGGCACTTATCTCTGCGGAAGACTTTGCCCGGGCAACCGGAACATCATCCCATCCAAAACTGGCTTTATGGTTAATGAAGCGGATGAAGATAGATGCTTTTAACCAAATGATGAACGAAGCCGGTGATTTGGAAGGCGTAGGGTTCACCAATTTTGTGCTGGCTTTTTTGGGTGTAAACATTGGTATTGATAAGCAGCAGCTGGCCAACATACCGGCAAGCGGGGCCTTTATTGTAGTAAGTAACCATCCTTATGGCGGTATCGAGTCGTTAGCGCTGTTGAATTTGCTGGTAACTCAAAGGCCCGACACCCTGTTTATGGGCAACTTCCTGCTAAAAAAAGTGCCCAACCTGGCCAAATACATCATCGCGGTAAATCCTTTTGAACAAATAACCGACAGCTCGAGCATCACGGGCTTAAAAACTACATTAGCCAAACTAAAATCGGGTGTGCCGGTAGCTATTTTCCCCGCCGGCGAAGTATCGGCCTATGATTTTAACCGCCGCCGCGTTACCGACCGCGCCTGGCACCCGGTAGTAGGCAAACTTATCGCCAAAGCGGGTGTACCGGTTATACCCATTTACTTTCATGGTAATAACGGCTTAGGGTTTGGGTTGTTGCGGCATATACATCCGGGGTTGCAAACCGCTATGCTGCCTGCACAACTGTTCAACAAAAAAGGTATGGAGCTACGTGTATGCATCGGCGAAGCCATAATGCCTGTTGAGGCAACTATCCATACTAAAGCGCCTAACGCGTTAAACGAACTCAGGAAAACTACCTACGCGCTTGCTAATGGTTAGTAACGGCATGCGGCTTGGTGCAATATAATTTTTAAAGCCAATTGTAATTAATAACTTACACTAACCATTGTTATGCATAACACCACGCCAACAACCTTTACAGAGATAGATAAACTTGCGCTAATTGCTATCAAAAATAAAAAGATACTAAGTTCGAGAACCAGGGGCAGGAGCGTTTGGTATATCCCCGGCGGGAAAAGAGAAAAAGGTGAAAACGATGTTGAGGCCCTGCAGCGCGAAATAAAAGAAGAGTTAAATATTACCCTGTCGCTGTCAACTTTGCGGTATATGGGCGTCTACAAGGCGCAGGCCGATAACCACCAGCCCGGTATAATTGTAAAAATGACCTGCTATTATTGCGATTACGAAGGTGAGCCACAACCAACTAACGAAGTTGAAGAAATAAAGTATTTATCATACGCCGACAGATACCAAAGTTCGCCCGCAGACCAGCTTATTTTTGAAGCGTTGTATAACGCCGGGCTAATCGCCTGAAAGTACTAATCAGCGCCTATCTTTCCACTACAACTTATATCAGTGCTTACTTCACATTCTGATAACTATTGTAACCCCCCTTAAGGTTATCGGCATAGTTAAATATGCTAAAAATCTTTCAAAATGAGGCAATTATGCGTTTTAACACTTAAATTAGGCTATGCAACCTAATTATCGCCATTGCGGCTTGCCAACTCTAAAATGGCTTGGCGCGCTTTACCTGGTTATCCAGTTTAATTTAACCGTAGTAGCCCAAAAGCCAATAGTCCTCCATGCAGATAGCCTGTTACAGCGTATTGCCCAAATGAAGGATGATACCAACAAAGTAAACGCTTATTTTGCCGACCAAAATGCCGAACTGTTTTACAGCGATAAAGCACCGGCCATTTGTGCCGCAGCCCGCAATCTGGCTAAAAAATTAAACTTTGCCAATGGCGTAGTACAGGCCGATGTGCGGTTGCTGTATTGGTATATGGACCATGCCGACTACGTGCAGGCACTTGCTGTTAGTCGCCGCGGATTGGCACTGGCCAAAACCAGCGCACCCAAGTTTGTGCCCGATATGTTATCAAATATCGGCGAAGCTTATCGTGGCCTTAATGATTACCCCCAGGCCATTGATTACCACCTGCAAGCCTTAAAAATTTACACGCGATATGGCTGGAAAAAAGACATAGTGCGCGAATATGCCCTAACAGCTGTTAACTATGCCGAATGGAACAATTTTAAACAGGCCTTTATTTATGATAAAAAAGCAGAGCTACTGGCCGAACAACTGAACGACAACAGCTTAAAGGTAATTGTTTACAGCAACCTTGGCTGGCATTACTATTTAACCAAAAACTATTTGGCCGCTTACCGCTACTGCCGCATGGACCTGGCCATAGAGGGCGAAGACAACCCTGATGCCGGAGCTGTACTTGGTACCCTGGGCAATATTTATCGCGATGCACCTGATTCATTATTATTAAAGATGGATATTACGCCCGCCCAGCGCGATAAAAAGGCGTTATCGTATTTTAAAAAATCGTTGGCCGGGGCTAAACAAACCAACTACCTGGTATCAATGGCTTCCAATTCGCTCGATATCAGCAAAAGCTATGTTAAATTAGGCGATTACCGGCAGGCGTACCAAAACTACTTAAACTATGTGCTTTACCGCGATAGCTCTGCCAACATGGCCCAGCAAAAAAACGTAATGCAAACCGAGGCCCGCCAGCGCGAAACCGCCCTTAAATATCAGCAGCAATTAGCCGCAATAAAGGCGCGGCAACAGCGCAATTATTATATAACAGGCATAGCCATATTTATGCTGTTAACGGTTATTGTAT
The DNA here is from genome assembly GCA_005938025.2 of Inquilinus sp. KBS0705. Taxonomy (NCBI): domain Bacteria; kingdom Pseudomonadati; phylum Pseudomonadota; class Alphaproteobacteria; order Rhodospirillales; family Rhodospirillaceae; genus Inquilinus; species Inquilinus sp. KBS0705. The sequence continues at coordinate 184,612 of VCCI02000002.1, forward strand.
CGCGCAATTACTATACACAGCTTAAGCTTAAGCGCCGGTCTGACGATTTGCTGCACAATATATTACCTGCCGACGTTGCCGAAGAATTGAAACAAACCGGCCAGGCCCAGGCCCGCCAGTTTGACCAGGTTACCGTGTTATTTACCGATTTTGTGAAGTTTACCACTGTTAGCGAATTGCTTAGTCCGCAGGAATTGGTGGACGAGCTTAACCAGTGCTTTAAGGCCTTTGACCATATTGTAACCGCCCTTGGTATCGAAAAAATAAAAACCATTGGCGATGCCTATTTGGCGGTTACCGGCTTGCCCAATGCCGATGCCGACCATGCCGCTAAAACCGTAAAGGCTGCTATAGCTATACAAAGCTTTATGCAGCAGCGTAAACTGGCGCTTGGCGACAAAACCTTTGGCATACGTATAGGTATACACTCGGGCAGTGTGGTGGCCGGTATTGTGGGGGTAAAAAAATTCGCTTATGATATTTGGGGCGATACCGTTAATACCGCCGCCCGCATGGAGCAAAACTCCGAACCCGGCAAGATCAACATATCGCAAACCACCCGCGATTTGCTTACGGATGAATTTACCATCACCTATCGCGGCGAACTGGAGGCGAAAAACAAGGGGCTGTTGAAAATGTATTTTGTGAGTTAAAGGGCGTTATTTTAGCAACGCAAATACTTTTTTACCGCCTGTTAGTATAGCCACTACCACCAGGCCGGCAATCAGCCCTATGGTTAGCTCTTTTATTATTGGCGACAGGTTGGGCAGCATATGGTGCAGGTATGCTATATTATGATCAAATATACCACCCGCTACCAATATTAAGGCAACCGTACCTGCAATGGCCAAAATTTTAATAATTACCGGTAAAGCTTTAACCAATAAAGCACCAAGCGCCGCAAACGCCCCTTTGTTATTAAACCGCTTGATCAGCTTATAACCGGCATCATCCATCCGTACAATTAGGGCAACTATACCATAAACTCCAATAGTAGCCAGTATGGCCACCACCGAAACTGTTAACACCTGTATGGAAAGGCTTTCCTTAAGCACGGTGCCCAGTGCTATAATTACAATTTCTATAGACAGGATAAAATCGGTAGTGATGGCCGATTTGATCTTTACCTTTTCGGCATCTGCGCCGCTTTGTTCGCTTTCGGTAATTACCTGGTGCGCCGCTTTTGAGCGATGAAAAAAGTATTCTATAATCTTTTCCACCCCTTCATAGGCCAGGTAAAATCCGCCTAAAACCAAAATAACCTTTATAGCTGCCGGGAAAAACGCATTTAGCAATAACGCTATAGGGACGATGATGAGCTTATTAAGCAACGACCCTTTGGTGATGGCCCAAAGCACCGGCAGCTCCCTCGACGATAAAAAGCCTGTAGCCTTTTCGGCATTTACCGCTAAATCGTCGCCCAGTATGCCGGCGGTTTTGCGCGTAGCTACTTTAGCGGCCACTGCCACATCGTCCATCAATGCGCCTATATCATCCAAAATAGCAAAAAAGCCTGCTGCCATATCCCGTTGTTTACCTGCAAATATACTAAACCCAATATGCATGTATTAGTTTACGGCAAGCGCAGTTATCTGCCAAGCAAAACGCAAAAGCCACGTGTGGCTTATCTATTCTTCGTCATCCTTTGGTTCCCAAAGCTCTATGATATTGCCTTCAGGATCCAGTATGTGCACAAACTTGCCGTAATCGTACTCGGCTATTTCATCAACAATAGTTACGTTGTCGTTTTTTAGTTCTTCAAGCAGTGCAACCAGGTTATCAACCCGGTAATTTATCATAAAAGGCTTTTCCGAAGGTTTAAAATAGGGCGTATCCTGTGGGAACGCGCACCATGATGTAGAGCCTTTTTTTGAGGGGTCATCGGCTTGCCGCCAATCAAAGGTGGTGCCGTATGCGCTGGTTTCTAAGCCAAGGTTTTGGGCGTACCAGTCGTTCATGCTTTTGGGGTCGTTGCATTTAAAAAATACGCCACCCAGGCCTGTTACTTTTTTCATGTGTTTTATTTATAGTTTAATGCTGTTTGTTATTGGTTAAATCGCCCTCAAATGTCAATTAACAACTTGTTATTTCCGTCATACTTTAGCGTGATTTTTTATAAAAAGGTGCGGCTACTTAAGGCTATTTGATCACCTAAATTATCTAAAGCGCTTATCGCGATAATTGCTGCATAAACCTTTCGCCTATTTGATACGAAAATTTACCGCAATCAAACACCAAAGTATGATCGTCTTCCCGTTTACCTTTCTTTGTACCCGATGTTATTAAGTTAAATTCTTTTGCTGCGTTTATTAATAGGTGAGGTTGGGCAATAGGTAAATTATGTGCCGGTAATACACGCGTTGCTTTAGCGGCTAATTGAGCCATCGTGTTTATGCTTTTTTGATAGGCATTTAAATCGGTGCCCGCTGAGGATAACAGTATTGGCCCCTCATAAAAGCTATCGCCGCACCATATATAGCCGGCCTGGTTGTCGTACAGACAAATAGCGTCGGGTGTATGCCCGGGGGTGGCTATTACCTTTATTTTTCTTCCTCCCAGATCCACCATGTAGTCGTTTTTGATGAACCGTGTTACTTTAAAAGGTTTTATATAATAATGAGCAGTGTCTTCATGGGGTAAACGGGCAATACAAAACGAGGCCGGGGACACTTCCCATTTTACATCGTTATGATGGTAGCCGTTAGCTGCATTTATGTGGGTATAGGCGGTATTCATAGCCAAAATATTACCGAACTCGTGGTTGCCACCAATATGATCCGGATGGGTATGTGAGTTAAGTACAATGATCGGTAACTTAGTAAGCTTTTTGACTATTAACGAAATGGAGTCCAGCCCCATGCCGGTGTCAAATAATAGTGCCCTATCCTTACCCAGTATAAGGTACGATATTGTTTCTTCCCAATTATACGGCTCTACAATTGCGTATGTATTTTGCCCTACATCATAAACTTTAAACCATGGCCTTGAGGTTTTAATTTCCTTCAGTTTTTCAAGCCCCGGCCGGGGTGGTTTTGCGCACCAATCCTCAACCACAGCAGTTGTATGGCTCTTGTTATTAAATTTAAATGCGCATAATACAATCACCAAACAGGAAACGGTGATTAAAAAAAGATAGTGGTTTTTAGTTTTGATACCTGCAAACATCAAGCTAATATACGCACCAGGTATTGAAAATTTATAGTGGTGAATTGATGATTGTTTGTAAATTGATGATTGAGGTTAAGATAGTTGAAGTGACAATTTACAATTTTAGTTAGGGTAATCATCTATCAATGTAGCATCTATTTCAAATATTTTAGGATCAACAGCTTCTTCTTTTACTGATATAACATCATACGTTTTACTTGATAAAACATTTTTGTGTGAACTATCAAAATGAACTGCTTTCAACTTTAGATAGAACGCCCCTGATTCATTTACAACTTTATCAAAAAAGCCCAAATGCCAATTCTTGAAATGATCTTTATTAACACTTAAATAGCCTCTCGAGAAAATAAAATTAAAATCTGTATAGGTCGTCGCATCATTTTCAGAATAGCTGGTATTTAAATCAATGCTTTCGCATTTTCTTGAAAGGATTCGATTACTTACTTTTTTCACTTTAAAATAATCTAATTTTTCAATTGGAAAGTTCAAATTCAATTGATATAAAGTATCTGAATTATTAAAAAGCAATAATCGTAGCGGTTTGCTTTCAAAATAGTAATCTTTAACCACATGGATTTGTTGTGATTTATCAGAATGTACGCCAACGTAATTTCCTTTAGAGTAAAAAACTTGGACCGTGTCGTCTACATTAAAGCTGCTATCGCTGTTTTTAAAAATTTCATGATAAGTGATTATTCCTTCAAACTCTTTTATACCTCTTTCCTTTTTAGATTTGTTTTCGAATTTACATCCAAGTTGAGAAATACAATAAACCGCTGAGAGCAACAGGATTATTAAGATTGTACGCATAGTACTAAAATAAGAAAGAATACCCACAAAAAAGCCCTCAGATTTTCATCTAAAGGGCTTTTTACTTTTTAATTTTAACTTTAAAATGTGGTCCCGACGAGAATCGAACTCATATCTAGAGTTTAGGAAACTCCTATTCTATCCGTTGAACTACGGGACCATGCAGATGTGCAGATAATTAATGTGCAAATGTGCAAATTATAGCTCAATTTTTAAGGCTTAATTTAAAATCGATAAAATCCATCTGCACATTTGCACATCCGCATAGTTGCACATCTAAGATCTATCTGGTTACCGCGCCGTTTGGCATTTGGTCGGCAGGGGCTACAAAGCTAAGCTTGCCTTCGGCGTTCTCGGCCATTAATATCATCCCCTGGCTCATGATGCCCTTTATTTCTCTTGGCTCCAGGTTTACCAAAATGCTTACCTGTTTGCCTATAATGTTTTCGGGCTCAAACTGCTCTGCAATGCCCGATACTACGGTGCGTTGATCTATGCCTGTATCTATGGTCAGCTTTAGCAGTTTCTTGGTCTTAGCCACCTTTTCGGCGGTTAAAATGGTGCCGGTGCGTATATCCATCGCGGCAAAAGTATCAAAGCTGATGTTTTCTTTAGCTGGGGCCACAACAGGTTGCACCACCACTGCCGACGCTTGCTTTTTATCGGCCAGTTTTTGTACCTGTATGGCAATGGCTTCATCCTCTACCTTTTCGAACAGTAAAGCTGCGGCGTTTAACTGGTGGCCATTGTTAAAAATCATTTCCTGGTCAAAGGCTACGGCATCAACATTTAGCATGCCAAAAATTTTGGCGGCTGTACCGGGTAAAAACGGCTGCAGGCAGGTAGCCAGGTGGCCTATTAATACCAGGTTGTTATGCAAGGCGGTTTTAGCCGCGGCAGGGTCTGTTTTTATGGTTTTCCAGGGTTCCTGCTCGGTTAGGTAACGGTTACCCATGCGGGCAATATCCATTACGTTTTGCAATGCTGCCCTAAAGCGGTAGCTCTCCAGGTTTTTGCCCAAATCGTCGTAATAGCCGCCCAGTTCGCTGTTAAGGGCTTCGCTGCTTAGCTTAACCAGGCTATTATCGCTTTCTACCTTGCCATCGTAATACTTATGCATCAGTATCATTACCCGGTTAACGTAGTTACCCAGTATGGCTACTAATTCGTTATTTACGCGCGCCTGGTAATCTTTCCAGGTAAACTCGCTGTCGCTGGTTTCGGGTAGTATCGAGGTGAGCACATAGCGCAACTCATCCTGCTTACCGGGGAACTCTTCTAAATATTCGTGCAGCCAAACCGCGTGGTTGCGCGATGTAGATAGCTTATCACCCTCAAGGTTTAAAAACTCGTTGGCAGGTACGTTTTGCGGTAAAATGTAATCGCCATGGGCCTTTAATATAGCAGGGAAGATGATGCAATGGAACACAATGTTATCCTTGCCTATAAAGTGCATCAGGCAGGCGTTATCGGCCTCGTTGGGCTGTTGTTTCCAGTACTGCTGCCAATCTTTACCATTATCAATTGCCCACTGCTTGGTGGCCGATATATAGCCTATAGGGGCATCCATCCAAACGTATAGCTTTTTGCCTTTTGCCTCGGCCAAGGGTACATCAATACCCCAATCCAAATCGCGCGTCATCGATCGGGGCTGCAAGCCCGATTTTAACCACGACCGGCATTGGCCAAACACGTTTACCTTCCACTCGCCTTCCTTTTCGTCTATCCATTTTTCAAGCCATGGCTGGTATTTATCTAATGGCAAATACCAATGCTTGGTTGGTTTTAATATGGGCCTTTTATTGCTCAGGGTGGATATCGGGTCTATCAGGTCGGTAGGGTTTAACGATGTGCCGCAATTTTCGCACTGGTCGCCGTAGGCTTTATCGTAGCTGCATACCGGGCAGGTACCAGTTATGTACCTGTCGGCCAAAAACTGGTCAAATTCTTCGTCGTAATACTGCTCAGAGAATTTTTCGATAAACTCTCCCTTTTCGTACAAGTTCAGGAAAAATTCCTGCGACAGATCGTGATGAATAGCCGATGAAGTACGGTGATAAATATCAAATGATATCCCAAATTCGGCAAAGCTATCTTTTATCTGGTTGTGGTATTTATCAATTATTGCCTGTGGTGTTGTGCCTTCTTTTTTAGCCTTAATGGTGATGGCCGCGCCATGTTCGTCGGAACCGCAAATGTAAACTACATCCTTTTTCATCAGCCTTAGGTAGCGTACAAAAATATCTGCAGGCAAGTATGCCCCCGCTAAATGGCCAATGTGCAGCGGCCCGTTTGCATAAGGCAGCGCCGATGTAATGGTGTATCTTTTATATTTGTTAAGTTGCGACATTAAAACAGGTATGTTTATTAATTTGCAAAGATAATTTTTTTAAATCAGAAAGTGGGCGGACAACGCAAAGTACGTATGGCTTAGTGTGGGCCTGCTTTGATACATTTACATAAACATTCAGCTTAATGCCTACTAACCAATTTTGGGGCGCGCAACCACCTTCCCTTAAAAAAGGCGACAAAGTTGCCATAACCTGCCCCGCCAAAAAGCTGTCCATACCCATGACAGATGCTGTAAAATTGTTAAGCAGCTGGGGCCTGGAGGTTGTTTTGGGCGATACTGTAAACGCATCATACCATCAATTTGCGGGCGATGATGCCTTTAGGGCTAAAGATATGCAGCGCTTTATTGATGACGATAGCATTAAGGCCATTATAGCCGCTCGCGGCGGTTACGGTACTATCAGGATGATAGATATGGTTGATTTTAGCCGCCTGGCTACGCAACCAAAATGGATGGTTGGCTTTAGCGATATTACCCTGCTGCATTCGCATATCATCAGCAATTACGGCTTGCCTTGTATACACGGGCAAATGCCGTTAAACATCCCGGATGCATCGGCCTATTCGCTCGAAACCTTGCGTAAGGCATTGTTTGGCGAGGAATTAAGTTATCAGTTGGCACCTAATCCATTAAACCGCGTTGGCGAAGGTAGTGGCCTATTAATTGGCGGCAACCTATCGTTACTGATAGCCGCATCCGGCTCGGTAAGTGATATGGATTATACTGGCAAAGTGCTTTTTATTGAGGATGTGGGCGAGTACCTGTACTCGATAGACCGCATGTTGCGCAACCTAAAACGTGCAGGTAAGCTTAAGCATTTGGCCGGCCTTATTGTAGGCGGCTTTACCGATATGAAGGATAACGATATCCCTTTTGGTCAAACCATCCCGCAAATTGTGATGGATGTAGTGCAAGAATACGATTACCCTGTTTGCTTTGATTTCCCGGCGGGCCACGTGCCTAATAATTGCAGCCTGGTGCTGGGCAAAAAAGTAAATCTTTCCGTTAACAACAACCTGGTTGATATTAATTACCTATAAACACATCTTAAACATTTACATTATGGCATTATTTGGCAGTTTAAACAATTACCGCAATACCGGTTTATTAATTATCAGGGTGGGCCTGGGCGCAATGATGGTGTACCACGGCTATCCCAAATTATTAGGAGGCCCCGAGGGCTGGGCCGGTTTGGGCACTTCAACAAAATATGTGGGCATTACCTTTTTACCTGTAGTATGGGGCTTTTTGGCTGCAGTAGTAGAAACCTTAGGCGGCTTTTTGTTTTTAATAGGCCTTGCCTTTAGGCCGGTTTGTTTGCTGCTGCTTATTAACCTTATAGTAGCCGCAGCTACCCATTTTGGCAAAGGCGATGGCCTGCAAGGCGCGGCACATGCTGTTGAATTAGCCTTTGTATTTGCAGGCTTACTTTTTGTAGGGCCGGGTAAGTATAGCGTTGATAAAAAATAGGCTATTTAATTAATGGCTCTTCCGTATACCTTTTTTACGCAATATAGTAACCCTGTATAAAAGATGCACCTGCTGCGGTAAGTTTTAGCCCAAAGATTACTGTCAAATAAAAAGCCCGCTTCGGTAAATACCGAAGCGGGCTTTTTAATGTTATATACTCAGTATTATCTTGAAGTGAATTCAAGATCTTCTTGTACCACACGGTAGCCACCACCACCAATGTATTGGTAGTTAACGTGGAACGTTTTAGTAGCAGGATCGTAAGTATTAGTTAACCCAGGTACCGGCTCGATAGGTTGAGCAGGACTAACTGAGCCACCAACCGTTACTTTGTTAGTAGCAGGGTCAACAGTAAGTTCTAAATCATAACCACCAAGGTCACCTACAGTAGTTGAAACTGTGTTTGGACCATTGGTACCTAAATATTTAGCCTCATCTATCGGTCTTGGACCACCTGTAGGGTGTGTAAATACACCTGTTGCATGGTAGTTACCTTCTAAGTAGTTTTTGATACCAACTGTTACAAGAATAGTATCTTTTCCTACTTTTGAAGTCAGGCCGCTTGCATCGGATATTTCGTAAGCAATTGCATATTTTTTGGTCAAATCGAATTTCGATCCGTCCAGTTTTACAGCAAATTTTTGGATATCCTGTCCTGCACCAAAGTTAACTGTGATGTCGCCACCTATAGAACCGCTAAGTGCTGCGTTGTTTAAAGACGCAATAGTTGTTGGTAAAAAGGTGTAATCAAGGTATGCCGAATCAACTGCAACTAAAGCAAGAGGCTTTAGAGTGACGGTGATTGCCTTTTTTAGATCAGCACTACTTGCTGCGTCTCTCCTGATGTTAAACAAGGTAACTTCCTTTATATCAGAAAACTTATCAAAGTATAAGTTTCGTAAAGGGGCTTCGTAAAGTCGTACAAAGGATGTACCCTTACCTTCTGATTGCTCGCCCTGGAATGAATCTTTACGGCAAGAGCCGAAAAGAACAACTACCGAAGCCGCAACAGCCAGATATTTTATTAAAGTATTTTTCATATCTTTTATTTTAAAAGTCTGTTAAAAATTATTGTACATCCCACCAAACACGTGAGTCTTGGCTATCGCCACCCGTTAACCTTGCAACAGCAGCATTTACGTTATCGGTGTTACTACCGTACTCGGTTGATGCATAGGTAAACCTTCTAACAATTTGTTTAGATGTGTTTACAGCATCAGGAGCAGGGGTTAACTCAGGATAACCCGACTTGCGCCATACATTCCATCCCTGATGACCATCCGGATAGCTTGTTATCCACCTTTGGATTGCAATTGCCTTAGTATTAGCACTTGTTAAACCAGGCTGAGGAGCATCAGTAACCACTACACCCGCTTGGGTATAATAACCTGCTGCTGGTGCACCAACACCCCATTGCTCATATGATTGATCAATACCACTTTTGTAAGTAGATCGAACCGATTCACCTGTCCAACCCAAGTTAGCAGCTTCTGCCCTGGCCAACCATGTTTCGGCAGATGTGATAACATAAACAATACCATCAGCAGCACGTAAATCGCCACGTAAAACACGTGCCCAATCATTGTTAGCATCGGTAAATGCAATTGCCTTACTACGTTCTAAACCGTAAGGGTTACCATTACTTGATGAACCTGTGCTACCTGCAGCTTCAGAATCGCCACCGTATGCATTGGTACGTGTATCGTTAAAACCTTTCATAATATCAGTCAAGGTTTGCGCTTCTGCATAATCTTTACGACCATCGTACAAGCTGTACCAGTTGCTTTTGTAGCTACCGCCAGGGAATTTAACCTGGAAGTTATCTGCGTTTGAAGTAATGCCACCTGCAGCTAAAGCCGCTTTAAATTGTGTTGCAGCATAATCGCTTGCGCCTGGGAACCTTTTTGACATTTGTACAGCAACCAACATTCTTAAAGAGTTTGCTGCCTTTTTCCACTTAGCAACATCACCACCATAAATAACATCACCGGCTAATGATGACGAACCATCAAAAGCTGCTACAGCTGATGTCAAGTTGGTAAGGATACCTTTGTAGATATCTTGTTGCTTATCGTAAACAGGGGTTATCGCATCTAAGCCTTTAAGGGCTTCGCTGTAAGGCACATCTCCCCAATCATCGGTAATTACCCAAAACAGGTACTGCTGTAATATAGATGCAGCTACTGATGTATTTTTGCTTTGGTTTAAGTTAATGATATTCTGCAAATCGTACAATATACCGCTGTAAGTACCTGTAAAAGAGTTTTGCGGTGTTGAATATAACGACGTACCAGAATATTGGGTTTCTGTAAAATACTGTGCGTACTGGCCGCCAGAAATAGCCTCTGTAAAATTTGAGGCATAACCGGCTACACCCACTTCTGCATTAGTTAACAGAGCCGAAATGATAGGCGTTGTAGTGGCCGCAGGGTTTACGTTTGTATCCCCAAAGTCGCTAGGCTTTTTACAACCGGCAGCTCCCCAAATCAATGCGGTTGTAAGTGTATATAAATATATTTTTTTCATCTTTTTATTGTTTAAATAATGTTTTTAGTTAAGCAATTATTAAAAACTTAAGCTAAGGTTAAAGCCTATGCCTCTTGTACCTGGCAATTGGCTTTGTTCACCAGTAACTGCACTGATCTGTGATGGATCAAAATCTTTTGTTTTGGCATATAATAACCAAAGGTCGCGACCAACAACTGCAAATTTAGCGCTCTTGATGTATTTAGAGATACCTAATTTAGCAGTAGGGATACGGTAACCAATAGAAAGCTCACGTAATTTTACGAAAGTAAGATCGTATATGTAATCATCAAAAGTTTTGTTGTTGTATAAGTTTTGGAAATAATCCTTAGCATTAACATAAAAGCTAACAGGGTTACCATCAACATCAACACCTGTGGTATGTACACCACCACCATCGGCAACAGCATCACGTATTGGGTTACCTTTATCGTTAACACCTGCAGTACGTGCAGTTAAACCGCTGTATGAACCCCACTGGTTTGATAACGAAACGAATTTACCACCAAATTGGTAGTCAATATTTACTCTCACATCAAAATCGTGGAACAGGTTGAAACTGTTTTGTAAACCACCCTGGTGTTTAGGTAATACGCTACCAAAGTATACGTTAGGATCATTTTTGTAGAAACCATTTGCATCAAGTACAGGCACACCTGCAGAGTTACGAAGGATACCATTACCAAAAATTTGACCCCACTCTTTACCTTTTTGTTGAATTAGGTAAGGCATGGTTGAACCCCAAACTTGTTGGCCACTAACGTTGATACGATCAACTTTGTATTTGTTGCTTATTTCTACAATGGTATTTCTAATTAAGTTTGAATAAGTTGCAGTAATATTCCAGTTAAAGTTTGGCGACTTAACAGGAGCAGCATCTAATTTAAACTCTAAGCCTGCTCTGGAGATTAAACCAATGTTGGTTAATATAGATGAAAAGCCAGAGGCTCCATTAACAGAGAGGGTATATGGTAATCCTTTTTGTGTAGCAGTAAAATAAGTAGAGCTAAAGCCTAAACGGTCATTCAGGAAGCGTAGATCTAAACCAAACTCTGTTGAACTAGCCACCGCGCCTTTAATAGCCGGGTCAACAAATTGATCTGGGGTAGCCATCAGAATGTTTCCGTTAAACTTGTTTGAACCCACTCCATAAGCAGAGCCCGGGTATCTGTAAGCACCGAAATTTTCGTTATTTGTTCCCAATGCATTAGGAATCTCTCCCCATGGTACTCTTGCTTTACCAAAGCTTAACCAGCTATCTTGTCCTTTAAGTAATTCGCTGAAAACGAATGAACCACCTAATGATTTTGATAAAACGCTATTGTGATCTGATGGTAAGGTTGAATACCAATCGTTACGTAAGCTACCGTTGATGAACAACACGTTTTTATAGCCTACGTTCAATAAACCAACTATTGCATTATATTTTTCTTTAACCCTACCGTTACCAAATGCCGGGTTAGATACCGAGTTACCAATGGTAAACAAGTTATCAATACCTAAACCGTCTACAGTACTTGCAGATAGGTCTTTATATGTCAGGTTATAAGAGTCTGTACCAACACTTGCATCAATGCTAAAGTCACTGATGGTCTTTTTATAGGATGCTAAAAACTCATAGTTTTCGCGGTTTGAGTTGTACTCGCTTGTTGAGTAGTAACCTTTACGACCAGTTTGTGTTTGGCTGTATTTTAACTCGGAATACTCTCTGCCTTCGTAATAACCAAACTCCTGGTTTTTACGGTAAGTAGCCCTTAAGTTTAAATCTTTAGTGATTTTGTAAGTTAAAGCTACGTTTCCGTATAAACGGTCGCGGTTTTGGTATTGTTTGTAAAAATCCTGGTAGGTATAAAAGTTGTACCAGTAGTTACCAGCATAAAATTTAGAAGGATTAGCCGGGTCGTATGCAGTTGGGTTTAAGTGGTTCCAGCTTACATAGGTACCATCCGGAGATTGTAACGCTCTTAATTCTTTCATGATGTTCATGTCGATATCACGGTGATACCATGAACTGAATGAACCTGAGGTTTGGTTAGCGTAGCTATCATTTACCTCACCATTAACCTTTTGGTTTACGTAGTTGATGTTAGCAGAAAAGTTTAATTTTTTGCTAATATCGTAGCTTGCATTTAAGTTTAAAACGTTCTTTTTCAAATCCTGTGTAGGGATTAAGCCTTTCACATATTGATTGTTGTAAGATAGTTTGAAGCTATAATCGTCTGCTGCTTTGTTAAACGCAATAGAGTTGTTCAAATTCACACCTGTTTGGAAGAAATCTGAAGCACTGCTTGGCTGCGGATCCCAGGTTGCTGTTTTGAAAGAATATTTAGTACCTGCTGCCCATGCATACCAAGGTATATATTCTTGACCAACCAATTTAGGGCCCCAACTCGAGTCATCGCTATAGTCAGGGTAGTATTTGCCGCTTAAAGCTTTCCAGCCATCAGGGTCACCAGCTTTCCAGGTATACTCGGTAAAGTCGGCATTTGCACCACCACCATAAGAGTTTTGGTAGTTAGGCAAAATGTAAGCCTTGTCAAACTGCGCACCTAAATTTACATCAATACCAACACCGCCATTCTTTTTGGCTTTTTTAGTAGTGATTACGATAGCACCGTTAGCACCTTGCGAACCAAACTGTGCAGATGCAGCAGGGCCTTGTAATACCGAAACGTCTTCGATATCATCAGGGCTAAGGTCATCGGCGTTTGGCAATACAGTACCATCAACAACGTACAAAGCACCGCTACCAGCACCAAAGCCACCGGCACCACGAAGACGAACCTCGGTGTTACGGCCTAAAGCTGCTGATGATTGGCTACGTACCTGTAAACCTGCAACTTTACCCGCAAGGGCGTTGTTAAGGTTGGTTTGACGCACTGTGTTCAAAGCTGTAGCACCAACAACCTGCGCAGAGTTTGAAGATGAACGTGAGTTTGATTTGATACCAAATACACCCGTTACAACTACTTCGCTTAGTTGGCTTGCACTTGAAGCAAGTGAAACGCTTACTACATCAGTTGAGCCAATAGCAACTTGTTGCCTTGAAAAACCGATGAAAGAAAAGGTTAATGATTTTGCCGTTGCTGGCACGGAAAGGGTATACTTACCCGAAACATTGGATTGTGTACCAATTGTTGTTCCTGTTACTGTAACACTTACTCCTGGTAACGGCAAACCGTCATCCTTTGAAGTAACTGTACCAGTAATCGTACGATTTTGTGCATAAACCTGTGCTATGCCTAACATCAGGAAACACAAACTTACTAGTAGAAGTTTTTTCATGTTTGTTAATAATAAGATCAGTTAATAGTTAATTAATCATAAAAGTAGTGTTACGTTATCAATAAATCAAATTAATTGTTAAAAAAACATGCTTTTTATAAAAAATAATTCGCTAATAGTCCCAAAAAGAATAAATAATTAAAAAATATAGTACTATGTATTGCATAATACATTCTAAAACATATATCTTTGCATTATGATTGTTGAAAACACCCAAACCCAAATGAGGAAAGGCATACTGGAGTATTGCATACTTTCCATTATAGCAAAGGGCGAGATATATGCATCGGATATCATATCCGAATTGCGCAAAGCCCGGCTGCTTGTTGTTGAGGGTACTCTATACCCTTTATTAACCCGGTTAAAGAATAATGGCCTGCTGTCGTACAACTGGGTCGAGTCTACATCGGGGCCGCCACGCAAATACTACATCCTGTCTGACGAGGGCCGAAAGGTGCTGGAGCAGCTTGATGGCACATGGCAGGAACTTTTATATGCTGTACAAACTGCCATAGGCGACAGAAACAATTAAATCACCCTATTAAACTATCACCATCATGAATAAAACTATTATCATCAACATAAACGGCACCGTTTTTCATATAGAAGAGGATGCCTATGATATACTTAAAACCTATATGACCGAGGTTAAGCGTCATTTTATGAATTCGGCCGACAGCCTCGAGATCACTACCGATATTGAGAACCGCATTGCCGAAATGTTTAACGAGATTTTGCTTAAAGAGGGCAAACAGGTTATTGTTGAATTTGACGTAACCAAAGTGGTTGAGCAAATGGGCTCGGTACAGGATTTTGAATCGGCCGAAGACGAAAGCCCTAAGGGCGCTCACCCCCACTATGCTTATAATACCGAAAGCCGCCGCCTGTTTCGCGACCCTGACGACCACCTGATTGCAGGTGTATGCTCGGGCATTGCCAGCTACTTTGATTTTAACCCGGTATGGATACGCCTGCTGTTCGCTTTTTTAACACCAATGGGCGGTGTAGGCTTTATACTATATATAATACTATGGATTGTTGTGCCTAAAGCAGTTACCCGTGCCGACCGCATGGCCATGAAAGGCCAAAAGCTGGACCTGCAAGGTTTTAAAAACAACTTTGAAGAAGAGCTGAGCGGTGTGCGCAACAGCCTTAACAATATGGGCCAGGAAGCTCGCCCCCTTATTTATAAAACCCGCGATTTTGCCGGCGACTTTTTTGGCCACCTGGGTAATTTTATAGGCGGTGCGGGCAAGGTTTTATTAAAGTTAATTGCTATTACCATTTTACTATCGGCATTTGCTGCCATAGTAGCTTTGGTTATTGCCGTAGTAACTGCTTTTGCTTACGGCAACAGCAATATGGGCATTTACCATATATTCCCTTTTAACATTGTAAACCACCAGGTAAACAACATATTTATAGTGGCGCTATTAATAATGTGTATTATTCCATTGCTGTCTATCATATTAGCTATTATTAATTTTGTATTTAAGGGCAATGTAATTAACCGCACAGCCGGGTCGGCATTGTTAATGGTATGGGTGGTTGCCTTAAGTGTAGTTATTTACTACACAGCAAAAACCAGCGCCGAATTTAAAGCCGGTGCAAGCTTTAGCCAAACCATCAACTTAAAACCTGTTGCCGATAGCACTTATGTTTTAAAGCTGAACGATATTAAATACCTAACCAAAGAAGATAGTATACGCCTTAAAATTAAAGAAGATTTTAGGGGCAAGATAATTCTTGACAACGACGATGATAGCAATATGGATATGCCGGATAGGAATATCGATCTGTATATCGAAAAAAGCGACGTTGCGCAGCCGGTATTGGTAGAATCGTTTAGCGCGCGCGGCAGCGATTACGAAGATGCGTTATTTAACGCCCGTGGTACTACTTACCAATTTGTGCAGGATGGCGCTACCTTAAAGTTTAACCGCCGACTTGAAAAACAAGACGACAGGTTATGGCGCGCACAGGAATTGCACCTTATACTTAAAGTACCATTGAATTATAAAGTGGTGATAGACCAGGATATGGACAGGTTTGTGCGCGATTTAAGCGTATGGGATTGCAAAAACGTAAACAAGCAGGAAAACGCGACATCGGCCAAGTTTATAATGACCGAGAACGGCATACAATGCAAGGTTGATACTGTGGTGATACCATTAACACCGGCCCAAAAAGCAACTGCTGACAGCTTGAAAAAAATTGGAGAATAATGAAACTAATTATTAAGCATATAGGCCTGCTGATCTTCAGCGGGCTTATATTACCTTTCTATTATTATGTCAGCATTAGCCATGCTGCTCATCAGCAGCGTGTTAATGCACTTGATAAACAAACAGTGGTTGAAAAACCTGTAGAAAATGGCTTTTCTATTTATAGCGAAGTTGCTAAAATAGCCTTCCCGGTATTAAAAAGTTTATTTTAAGTGTAACCTTAGGGGGTATTTTATCATCTTATATAAAAACGCAACATCGCCTTAACGCATAAATTATATATGTTATGAATAAAACCTCACAAAGCACTACCATCTAACCATAGGGATATAAACCCGCAATAACACAAACAAACTATTTACTTTTTAAAAAATGAAGGGAAACCTTCCAGGGATATCTATTGCCAAATTTTTACACCATGAAAACGCTTAAATTATTATACATCATATTATTTACCCTTGCATCGGCCACCATGTATGCAATGGGCAGCAACCCGCCAAACCTAACCGTTTCGGGATCATTAAAAAACGAGCAGGGCAAACCTGTAGACTATGCCACCGTAACCTTATTGCGCGCGGCCGACTCTACAGCGGTTAAAAGCACCTTAACTAACGATGCCGGTATATACACTATCGACCATATTGCCGAGGGCAAATACATTGTAAAGGCTACCAACGTGGGTTATCAAACCAGCTATAGCCCCGCCTTTGAAATAATAGCGGCGCAAAGCGCTGTTACTGCACCCGCCATTACCATGCTGGTTAGCAGCCGCAATTTGCAAGGCGTAAGCATTGTAGCCGCCAAGCCATTAATTGAGCGCAAGATAGACCGCACTGTAATGAACGTTGAAAACAGCGTACTGGCGGCAGGTAATACAGCCATGGAAATATTAGCCAGGGCGCCCGGCGTTACGGTAGATAAGGATGATAACATTAGCCTTAAAGGTAAGCAAGGGGTAACGGTTATGATAAACGACAAGCTTACCTATCTTACCGCCGCCCAATTGGCAACCCTGTTACGATCTACCGATGGCAATACCATTAAATCTATCGAGATAATTACCAACCCATCGGCTAAGTACGATGCGGCGGGCAATTCGGGTATCATCAATATCAAGCTAAAAAAGAACACGCAATCGGGTACAAATGGCAGCATTACCGCCGGTGTGGCTAAAGGCCGTTACTGGAGGGATAATACCAGCTTAAACCTTAACCATAAAGAGGGTAACTTAAACGTATTTACCACCCTAAGCCGTGGTGATAACAAACGCTTTCATGACCTGGGCCTAAACCGGGTAGTATCTGATAGTTTGGGTAACAAAAACTATTTTAACCAGCTATCGCACATGCCAAGCGCAAACCACTATAATAATTACCGCCTTGGTGCCGATTATGACCTTACAGCTAAGCATACCATTGGCTTTGTGGTAAGTGGCTATAATAATACCGGTTACGACGATAACAATACAGCTACCATAATAGGTAAACAGTTTGGTGTCGCCGATTCATCGTTAAATACCATATCAACCGTTAACCAGGCCTATAAAAATTTTGCCGTTAACCTTAACGACAGGCTAAAAATTGATACCAACGGCCAAGAGTTGAGCTTTGACCTTGATTACTCTAAATTTAAAAACAACTCAAACGCCCAATACACCACCAACTATTTTTTACAGGATGGCAGCCCGCAGCATGCTCCGCAGTTATTACGCAATCAAACACCATCGGTTATTAGTATATACACCGGCAAGGTTGATTATGCCAAACCGCTAAGCAAAACCATAAAACTGGAAACAGGCGCTAAGTTTAGCAGTGTTAAAACCGATAATGATTTGCAGGCGCAAATAGGCACCATAGATGCGAACAACAATGTTGATTATATAAACGATATTAACCGTACCAACCGCTTTATTTATGACGAAAAAATAGCCGCGGGTTATATCAATTTAAACAAGCAGTTTAAAAAAGCATCTATACAATTAGGCTTACGTGCTGAGCAAACCCGATCTAACGGTAACCTAATGGGCAGCACACCGGTAAAACGCAGCTACCTTAACCTTTTCCCGAGTGTGTTTGTTAACCGCACGCTAAATGATAAAAACGAGATAAGCTTTTCGTATAGCCGCCGTATAGACAGGCCGGGGTATGATGACCTGAACCCTTTTGTTTATTACCTTGACCCTTACACCTACTCGCAGGGTAATGCGTTCCTTAACCCGCAATACACCCAAAATTTCGAGTTTAATTATACTTACAACCACTCGTTAAACGTAAGCCTGGGTTACAGCCGCACTACCGATGCCATAACCGAACTGATATTATCAGAGGGTAATAAAACCTTCGAAACACACCAAAACTTACAAACCCAAACCGGTTACAATATTAATGTGAACAGCCCCTTTACTATTACCAAATGGTGGGAAGGTAATGTAAACCTTACCGGGTTTTACCTGGGCTTTAAAGCTGATACACTGGCCGGTTTCAATTTTAACACAGGCAAGGCGGCTTTCCAGGGCCGTTTAACGCAAACGTTTAAGTTTTCGGGTTACCGCTTAGAGGTAATGGGCGATTACCAGTCGCCTTTAACATATGGTATATATAATATTAAACCACGTTATGCGGTAGATATGGGTATAAGCAAATCGTTCATGAACAAAAAGCTTAACCTTAAGCTGGCTTGTGACGATGTATTTAAGATACGCCGTAACGACCTAAGCAGCCACGCGCTAAACAATAACTTTGATATAAAACAACGCAACGATACAAGAGTTGGCCGCTTTACGGTTACCTACAATTTTGGTAACAGTTCTATCAAATCTCGCGAGCACCGCAGCGGCGCCGACGACGAAAAAGGCAGGGTAAAAAGCGGAGGATAATACCCCCTACCCCCCTGAAGGGGGAACTACTGTTCTTTTTAAACTAAAAGGGCATCCAGCAATTGCTGGATGCCCTTTTAGCATTCAAAAATTCCCCCTTCAGGGGGGTAGGGGGTTACCTACTGCACCATAAACACCGCGTTGCTAAACAGCAGTTTGCCATTTTCCCAAAAGCTGCGGAACAATGGGTCGTCCACCATGTACACTACCGATCCGCGGCCCATTTCCTGCACGCCAAGTAATAGTCCGTTGTTAATTTTTTGTTTGGACACCACACCTGCAAAGCCCGATGTATAGCTATCCTTTTTAACTGTACCTACATTCCAGCCATCATCCTCGCCTAACAGCTCGTAAATATCATCGTTTAACTTTAACGAGTAGTAGTAATTAGGCATACCAAAGCCAAGCGGATGGGTATTATCCAGGTTCAATTTAAATATAGCGCCTGGTATAGATGATGATATAGCATCACGATCGCGGTTGGCGTATATTTTAACATCTGGCGCCTTTTGTTTGTCTTTGTCCTTATCGTCCTTTTTATCTTCTTTCTTTTTGATGGCAAATCCCTTTTTATCGGCTAATTGCTCTACCGCGCTTTCTAATGCGATGAGTTTACCGCCGTCGCGTACCCAGCTCGAAATTTTTTCCGACGGGAAATCCGCATAACGGCCATCAGGAAAAATAGCGATATCATAATCGCCAAGCTTGGTACGGCTAAGGTCCTGGTACCTTACCAGCGTTATAGGGTAGCCTAATTGCTGTTCAAATAAATGCCATACCTCGCCCATCGCTTCTGAGTTTACGCCATCACCGGCTATTAAAGCAACCCTTGGTGTTTTAATATAACGCACCACATCCGAACCAACATCGTTACCCTTATCAACAAAGCCCGACGATAAAGGCACCAGTTCATGATCGAGCGAGGCCGCTGTTTGGGTAACTACCTGGTCAAAATCAGGACGGTCATTTCCGGCTTTGGTGATAAGTAAGGACCCGGCCGAGAATTTTTTACCTGCCGATTCGAATGGTTTTTCGGAATACCTAACCTTTATACCCTTTTTAAGCAGGGCGGCTAAAAAGCGCGCATCGGCGACCGACTGCCATGCCGATACATAGGCATAAGCATGTGTACTGGTTAGCGGCTGTGGCTTTATAACGTTCCAGGTGGCGGTGGCCGGTTTGTACGATTCTTTTACACCATAGGCCGTTAAGCCATAAGCATAAGGCAATGCCCATGCCGTAATATCGTAAGTAGCCGAATCGGGTATGATGGTTTTAGGCTCCAGCAATACATGCAGCAATACCGATTTTGGCTGATAGGCATTCACCACCAGATCATTGGCCCCTACGTTGTATTGCTCGGTTTTACCGGTCATATAATCAAAGCCCGTCACCGTTTTATTGGCCAGCCCAAAACCGTATTGTATACCGTTGCGGGTAAGCATTTTGGCCAGCGTGCTCACTTTTTCGTTATTGTCGTTTTTTATCACATAGGTTTTATACTGCCCCGGCGGGTTAGCTTTACTATTGTCAAAAAACTTCTTGTACTCATCTAATACTTTCTGCGCGTTTGCCGACACGATCTCCACTGTGCTTAAGGCTGTCGAATGGTGGTGTGCCACACGCTGTACCAAGGTAAGCGTATCGCCGCTGCGGGTAACTACAGCCAAACCGGCGCTGATGCCCCCCTGCTCGTAAGTCATACCTATTGAGCCATTATACAGTGGATAAGTATCGCCGTATGATGGATAAAGCAGGTCAAACTCCTGCTTGGTAAAATACATCCAGCCATTTTGATCGAAGTACTTGGCATTGTTTTTACCTATGGTCACCTGAAAATCGCGCTGCCATTGGGTAATATCTTTATGGTATGGTTCGGCAGCGGGCGCAAAGTAGTAAGGGGCATTGTAGCCTTGTTCGTGGTAATCTACATGCACTTCGGGCAGCCATTGGTTGTATAGGCCAACACGGGCCTGCGTTTCTTTTTGTGCCTGCCATGCCCAGTCGCGGTTCAAATCAAAGTAATAATGGTTTACCCTGCCTCCCGGCCATGGCTCGGCATGCTCGCGCGATGTTGGCATTGGGTCGGGCGCTAAGCCCTTAACCGAGTTATAAAAGTTTACATACCTGTCGCGCCCATCGGGGTTTAAGCAGGGGTCAATAACCACCAGCGAGTTTTTTAACCACTCCTTGGTGCGGGCGTTAGCGGGGTCAACCATATCAAACAAGGTCCACATTGCTGCCTCGCTTGATGCCGGCTCGTTACCATGCACGTTAAAACTTAGCCAGGTAATCACCGGCGCATTGGCTATTGGCGTGCCGCTTTCTAAACCGGCTAAACGCAGGTTGTTGTGGCGTATTTCTTCAAGCCTGCCAATGTTCTCGTCAGATGCGATGAACATGGCCAATAAAGGCCGCCCTTCGTTTGTACTGCCGAATTGCTGCAGCTTTACATTTTTAGATGCCCCGGCAACATATTTAAAGTATTCAACAATACGGTAATGGGGGGTAAATTGTGTGCCCAGCTTGTATCCTAAAAATTCTTCGGGCGATTGAATTTTTTGAGCGAAAATTGATTGCGAAAACACAACCGTAAAAAACAGGAGGCGTAGTTTTTTTATCATAATAAATAATAAGAGGTAGCAAAGGCTAATCTAAAATATTTTTTTGACGTTTAATAACGCCGGCGATAATTGGGCGAGTAGAAAATGCCTGTAAAACTTGTTTTATTGCAATTAAATATTATATTAGCAAGAGAGGGGTAGCGAAAATAAACGAAAATTTTAGCTATAGACCACGAAAAAAATGGAATAATTTATAGCCAAAAGTAGAATGGTTTAGGCCCATACGTGCTGTAAAGCTACTTTTTTATCAAAAAAGCCTTGATAAAGAAAACACCATCCAAATTTGGTCGGCGCCAACCACGGTTAAACAAAAAAACGCACATTTGTAAAAGCAGATGACACCCTTACAGGCACTTCAAAAATATTTCGGATATAACCAGTTCAGGCACTCGCAGGAAGCCATTATTGAGCATGTTTTAAACAAGCAGGATGTGTTGGTATTGATGCCTACCGGCGGCGGTAAATCGTTATGCTACCAGTTGCCCGCGGTACTGCTTAACGGCTTAACCATTGTAATATCGCCCTTAATAGCCCTGATGAAGGACCAGGTAGACAGCCTTAACCTTACCGGCATACCGGCGGCTTACCTCAACTCCAGCCAAAGCCCGGAGGAACAAAAGGACATAGCCATACAACTGCGAAACAACCAGATAAGGCTGCTATATATAGCCCCCGAGCGTTTATTTGGTGCCGATAATAAGATGATGGCCTTTTTGCGCACCCTCAATGTGGTGCAAATAGCTATAGATGAGGCACATTGCATATCGCAATGGGGCCACGATTTTAGGCCGGAGTACCTGATGCTTGCCGGCTTAAAAGCCGAATTCCCCAATGTGCCGGTTATTGCGCTTACCGCAACAGCCGATAAGCTTACCCAAAAAGATATACTGGAAAAGCTTAACCTGCACCAGCCCAAGGTGTTTACATCATCCTTTAACCGCGAAAACATCACTTATAGGGTTATCCCCAAAAAGAACAGCTTTAGCCAGCTGCTTAACTTCTTAGATAGCCGGAAAGATGAATCGGGTATAATTTACTGCCTGTCGCGCAAATCAACCGAGGCTTTGGCCGAAAACCTGAAAGATGAAGGTTACGCCGCAGCAGCCTATCACGCAGGCTTAATCCACGATATTAAGGCCCGCAACCAGGAAGCCTTTTTAAAAGACGAGATAAAGATAATTGTAGCCACTATAGCCTTTGGTATGGGTATCAATAAGTCTAATGTGCGCTATGTGGTGCATATCGATCTGCCCAAAAATATCGAAGGTTATTACCAGGAAACCGGTCGCGCCGGCCGGGACGGCCTGGCATCAGACGCTTTGCTGCTTTACTCTCCCGGCGACGCTATTAAGCTTAAGGGCTTTGCCACGGTAGAAAACAATGAGGAGCAAAGCCGCATTATGCTTAAAAAGCTGGACGATATGGTAGCTTATTGCCAGCTGCATGCCTGTCGCCGCCAGTACCTGATGCACTATTTTGACGAACCATTCCCGGATAATTGCGGCTCTTGCGATTATTGCCTAAGCGAGTTCACCAAATTTGACGGTACGCTTATCGCACAAAAAGCGCTATCGGCAGTAGCAAGGATAAAGGAACGGTTTGGCGCTACATATGTGATCGACTTTTTACGCGGATCGAAAAGCGAGAAGATATGGGCCGACCATAAAGCCCTTAAAACTTATGGCGCAGGCGCAGATATCAGCAAAGCCGACTGGCAACGCTACCTGCGCGAATTGATAGCGTTAGGGTACCTGCAAGTGTCAGACGATGGCTATTCGGCCCTAAAGCTTACGCCAAAAAGCGAGGGTGTTTTAAAAGGCTTGGAAAAGGTTGAACTGATATCATCGCAAACCATTGATGAGCAGCAACACGAAGAGCTGGCTTATGAAACCGACCTATTGGCCGATCTGCGCAAACAACGCCAGGATATCGCTATCAGTGAAAACGTGCCCGCCTACATCATTTTATCGGATGCATCGCTTATAGAAATAGCCACCTATTTACCCCAGCTAATGGATGAATTGAGGCTGATATCCGGCTTTGGGGATGTAAAACTGGCTAAGTACGGGCGTGAGTTTTTGGCCGTAGTTACAGCTTACAGTAAAGAAAAGGGCTTATCCTCAAAAATGTCGCAAAAAGCCGCTAAGCGCGAGCGCAAACCTAAAAAAAGTAAAATAGCCGATACCGCACGTTTAAGCTTTACGCTGTTTAAACAGGGTAAAACGCCCGCTGACATTGCAGCCGAACGCGGGTTATCGCCTATGACAATTGAAAATCATTTAACTAATTTTGTAGAAACCGGCGAACTGGATGTGTATGATTTTGTTGTAAAGCAAAAACTACCCGCCATTAAGGATGCCGTTGAAAGCTATGGCAATGAGCGGCTTTCGCCATTAAAAGAAGTATTGGGCGATGCCTACACTTATACCGAAATTAAGGCGGTTATTGCCTGGATGAATTATACAAACAAAGCCGAAGTATCAAACTAAGCGTTAACAAATGACCACTACCGAAGATATTTACCAGCTATACCTGCAACACCCTGTTATTAGCACCGATACACGTAAAATAGTACCGGGGAGTTTGTTTTTTGCCTTAAAGGGCGATAAGTTTGATGCCAACACCTTCGCCCAAAAAGCTGTAGAAGCAGGCGCGGCATATGCTATAGTTGATAACGCTGCCTACGCATTGGGTAAGCAATATATTTTGGTTGATGATGTTTTAACCAGTCTGCAAAACCTAGCGGCGCACCATCGCAGGCAGCTAAACATCCCGGTTATTGGCCTTACGGGTACCAACGGCAAAACCACTACAAAAGAGTTGATCAATGCGGTATTATCACAACAGTTTAAAACACTGGCTACGGCAGGTAATTTAAATAACCATATTGGTGTGCCACTTACTATACTAACCATCAACAATACCCACGAGATAGCGGTTATTGAAATGGGGGCCAATCATCAAAAAGAAATAGCCTTTCTTAGCAGTATTGCACAACCTACCCATGGCCTGATAACCAATGTAGGCAAGGCTCATTTGGAGGGTTTTGGTGGAGTTGAGGGCGTTAAAAAAGGCAAAGGCGAGCTATATGATTACCTGGCGTCAAACAACGCAGAGGAGAGCTTTAAGCGTGTGGCTTTTATTAATAGTGATGATAAAGTCTTACTGGAGATGCAACAAGCCCGCTCTTTAACCAATGGCGTGTATTACGGCACCGGGCCCGGAAAAAACCTGGTTACCGGCGAATTGCTCGAGAACTCACCCTTACTCACCTTAGCATATACCAATAACAAAACCGGCGAAAAGCACGCCCTAAAAACACAACTAACGGGCGCTTACAACTTGCATAATATATTAGCGGCCATAAGCATCGGCGTGTATTTTGGGTTAAGCGCTGATAAGATAAGCGCAGGCGTTGAGGGTTACCAGCCTAAGAACAACCGCTCGCAAATGATGCAGACGGCTACCAATACCCTTATATGCGATTTTTACAACGCAAACCCAAGCAGCATGTTTGTGGCTATAGAAAATATGGACAAGATAAATGCCGATAAAAAGGTGCTGATATTGGGCGACATGTTTGAAATGGGAGAAGAATCGGCAACAGAACACACCGCGGTTATCAAAAAAGCCGAAGATGCTAATGTAACTGAGCGCATTTTTATAGGCAAGGATTTTAGCAGCCAACAATCTGAGGTGACAAATACGAACCTGATCAACACTACTTTTTACCTTACTGCCGAGGATGCCATTATCGGCCTTAAAGATAACCCTATTACTAACGCCACTATACTTATCAAAGGCTCTCGCGGTATGGCTTTAGAACGGCTGGTAGAGTTGTTTTAAGCCTGCAACACCAATTCCGCCACTTCTTCGCCTACCAGGCTGCCCATGGCTACACCCATGCCATTGCACCTTACAGCACAGTAAATATTGTGTTTAATTTGTTTTACTATCGGGCTTATCGTTTCGCCAAAACCCATAATTCCGCTCCACCAGTAATCTATTTCGGCTTGTTGGCCAGGGAGTATTACCTTGTGCAGATAATCAGTTAATTGTTGCTTTACGCTATCGGTGTGTCCAAAATCGTGTGTCTCCTCGGCTTTAAAATCCAGGTTGCGGCCGCCGCCAAATAGCACCCGACCATCTATATTGCGGAAGTAGTAGTAACCGTCGTTAAAGTGATAAGTGCCCTGCAGCTTTAAGCCTTGTATGGGTTTAGTAACCAGCACCTGCCCGCGGCCGGGCATTACATTCAGTTCTGGGTATAGCTGGCTTGCAAATGCATTCGTAGCCAATATAATCTGCTTTGCTTTAAAGTCGCCCTGCGATGTGCTTATATGTATATGCGTGTCGTGATTATCGATAGTCGATACCGCGCAATTGTTCAGTACCACCACATCTTGTTGGTATACCCTATTCAATAATGCCCGCATCATTTTGCCGGTATGTATCTGCCCCTCGAAGGGGTTGTATATCATCCGGCTTACGTTAGCAAAACCAAAATCTGCAATTTTAGCATCTGCTACTGCATAAATGTCATGCCCGTCTATCGCGGGTTTTAATAATTTATTTAGGTATTGCAATTGGTCTATAGCTTCTTCGGCTTTGCCTTCCTCGCCTTGCATAAACAACTCGTAGCCGCCATGCTGATAATAGTCAATATTCGCATCGCCCAGGTTTTGCCGCAGTCGTTGTAAACCGCGCCACTTATAGTTAGCCAAAGTAACTACTTCTTCTTCGGATGAGCGTTTTAATGCCTCTAATTGTTCAGAAACCGTCCCAAAACAGGCAAAACCGGCATTTTTGGTGCTGGCGCCACTGGGTAAAAAGCCACGCTCTAAAACCAACACTTTAAGTTTTGGCTGCTGCGCTTTTAAATGCAGGGCAGCGCTTAGGCCTACTATGCCGCTGCCTATGATGATCACATCGGCATTATCAATAAAAGCGGTGCGCTCCCAGTAAGAAAATTTGTTCTCGTCCAATACGTTGTTATGTTTTACGGAATACTTTTTGAAATAGTGAATTTATAAAACTATTGAGATATGAATCACTTGTTATTTGTTACCTATAATTCGGCCTGGCTGCTTATGATAGTAGTTGCCCTGGTCAGCTTTATTGTTCAATGGCGTTTCAAAAGCAAATTTAAACAATATTCGGAAATGCCGCTTTTATCCGGCTTATCCGGTAAAGATGTAGCCGAACGAATGCTGAAAGATAATGGTATTTACGACGTAAAGGTAATATCTGTTGAGGGACAGTTAACAGACCATTACAACCCCGAAGATAAAACTGTAAACCTAAGCCCCGATGTTTACCATAGCCGCAGTGTTGCTGCAGCAGCGGTAGCCGCTCACGAATGCGGGCACGCTGTACAGCATGCGCGGTCATATACCTGGTTAAGTTTCCGCTCGGCCATGGTGCCTATTGTTAATGTAGCATCAACACTAACCCAATGGACGCTGATGATAGGCATTATGCTGCTATTTTTTACTCATAACCCCTTTGTATTGGCGGTGGGTGTTGCCGCTTTAGCTTTGGTAACCGCTTTTAGCTTTGTTACGCTGCCTGTAGAGTTTGATGCCAGCAACCGCGCCTTAGCATGGTTGGCGAATAACTATACCATTATGCAAACCCGCGAAGAGCACGAGCAGGCTAAAGATGCCCTATGGTGGGCCGCCATGACTTATGTGGTTGCCGCCTTAAGTGCGTTGGCTACCTTACTTTATTACGCTTCGTTTTTATTTAACAGGCGTAACTAAATGCACTCATAATAAATTATTAAAGGCCCTTGCGTAGCAAGGGCCTTTTTGTTTAATAAACGATAGCTTTCTGTAACGCTTTAGTTGACTGCTTCGTCATCTGGGTATTATGAAAAAATACATCCTCGTTTGCCTGGTCGCCATGGTTGCATTACAGGCTTGTAAAAAAGACAATATTAACGCATCTGCGGTTAAAAATGATAGTATAGTTGCCGACTCTTCTGCCACAGCTCTTATGAACACTGCAGCTATACCATCCACCTTTATTTATAAATTGATAAACAAAAAGCTCGGTTATAACAAACATTTTAACCTGGATGTAAATGCTGATGGCACACCTGATTACAGCTTTACCACGGTGTTAATTATGCAAAACAATAAACCCTATCTCTATTTAATTATTAACCCGGTATCGGGTACAGGTAATAAATTGCTTATACAAAAGGGGCAGCCAAATGTATTTAATAGCTTTTACACGTATCCACTTAAAAGCGGTAGCAAGGTACAGCCAACCACCGGTTATAAAACCGATTGGAATTCACCCGGTCAAAAGGGCGTTATAGTTGGCTCTACAAGTGTTGGAGCAAACAAGCAATATGCGGGTTTATGGGCAAACCAAATTGATAAGTACCTCGGTATTAAATTTTATATTAAAGGCAAAGCGCACTATGGCTGGGTAAAACTTAGCCACATAGGCTACAAAGATGAAGTGGCTTTGAGCGAACTGGCCTACAACAACATTGCAGAAATGCCCATACTTGCAGCAGAGAAATAATTAATTCGATATTTAACAAGCTTAATAAACAAAAAAGTTCCCTCGCACAGTGCGAGAGAACTTTCAATATCTTCTACTCCCGAAGGAAGGGCAAATTAATTTAACCGGTAAGGCGCAATCAAATAAAATTCAGGTATTTGTACGTTAAAAACCGAATTATCTAAAAGGCGTTCCATTTGGTACTCGCCTTTCATGCTGCCCATATCTGTTTTTAGGTTACAGCCACTTACATACTCGTGCGAGTTGCCAGGCTCAATTATGGGTTGCATACCTACTACACCTTCGCCCTCTACTTCGCGCTTGGCTCCGTTAGAGTCGAATATATACCAGTGGCGGCTAACTAAACGTACGGCATAGTTACCCATATTCTCTATATTCACTTTATAAGCAAACATAAAATGGTCGTTCACCGGGTTTGAATATTCGGGCTGGTAAATTGTTTCAACTGAAACCTTAACACCTTCAGTTATAGTAGTTGCCATTGTTATTGTATCTCTCTTTATTTCAAATATATAATAATCCTAATAAATACTATGCCATTTCAAAGCTATATTTTTTATCCACTTCGGCTAATATATCCATTATCTCTTCAACAGTAGCGGCGGTAACAAGTTTCATTCTGTGCTCTTTAAAATCTGGCACACCTTTAAAATAGTTGCTGTAATGGCGGCGCATTTCAAAAATACCGGTGCGCGGCCCTTTCCATTCCATTGATTTTTGCAGGTGTGTTTTGCAAACCTCAATACGTTCGGCAATAGTGGGTTTATCCAAGTGCTCGCCCGTTTTAAAGAAATGCTTTATCTCCCTGAATATCCATGGGTAGCCGATAGCGGCACGGCCAATCATCATCCCATCCACGCCATATTCCATGCGCCAGTTGGCTGCCTTTTCAGGCGAATCAATATCGCCATTACCAAAAATCGGGATCTTTATCCGCGGATTCTTCTTTATTTCGCTTATTAATGTCCAATCGGCAACACCTTTGTACATCTGCGCGCGCGTGCGGCCATGTATGGTTAAAGCTTTAATGCCTACATCTTGCAGTCGTTCGGCCACTTCGTAAACGTTTTTGGTATTATCGTCCCAGCCAAGGCGGGTTTTAACAGTAACCGGCAAATGTGTTGCATTTACTACAGCTTTTGTCATGGCTACCATTTTATCAATATCCTGCAACAGGCTTGCACCCGCACCACGGCAGGCCACCTGTTTAACCGGGCAGCCATAGTTTATATCCATCAGGTCCGGGCCGGCTAATGAGGCTATCTCGGTGGCTTCGCGCATGTGGTCTATATCGCTGCCAAATATCTGGATGCCAATGGGGCGTTCGTATTCGAAAATGTCCAGTTTCTGGCGACTTTTAGCCGCGTCGCGTATTAGTCCCTCGCTCGAAATAAACTCTGTATACATCATATCCGCGCCGTTTTGCTTACACACATAACGGAACGGCGGGTCGCTAACGTCCTCCATCGGTGCAAGTAACAGCGGGAACTCACCTAAATCTATATTTCCTATTTGTACAGACATGCCTTATCTTTAAGCCCTGCAAAAATACGCATTTTTAAAGCAAATGGTAAAAAAGCCTGTAAATCAACTCTCTCCCGGCCTACAGTTTCCTGTATTCATTGTTGTATCAGTGGCTGTTATAATAATAGGGTATATTTTGGCAGTAGCAGTTATAGGCGGGTTATACGGCCTTAATGCCATAATGGATATAGCCAATTTAAACTTTAGTAACCCTAAAACCGCCAGCGCGTTATACCTATTACAGGTAATTAGCACCACACTGCCCATTTTTATAGCCCCTGTTTTTTTTGCTTATGTAATAGTAAAAGAGCCTGCCCCTTACTTAAAAGCCACATCCGCTTTCCCATGGGTATTAATACTGATCACATTTGTTTTGATGTTTATCTCCTCGCCGTTTATGGAACTGCTTAGTAACGTTAACCAGCGCATGGTTTTACCACCCTATTTAAGCGGCGTTGAAAAATGGATGAAACAAAGCGAGGAAAGTGCCGAAAAACTCACTATGGCCATATTAAAAATGGACAATATAGCAGATATGCTAAAAAACCTGTTTTTGGTTGGATTTTTAACTGCCGTTGCCGAGGAATTTATGTTTCGGGGCGTTTTGCAAACCATACTACAGCGGTGGACTAAAAGCACGCATGCTGCCGTTTGGATAGGCGCGGCATTGTTTAGTGCCTTTCACATGGAGTTTTACGGTTTTTTACCGCGGATGTTTTTAGGCGGCGTTTTTGGTTACCTGGTAGCCTGGAGCGGTAGCATATGGCCGGCAGTTTGGGCGCATTTTTTAAATAACGGCACAGCAGTAGTGGTAACTTACCTTTACAATAAAAAACAAATAAGCTTTAACCCCGAAGACCAGCATTTATTTAGTTACGTGTACTATATATTTAGCCTGATAATTATTATAATTTTGCTGCTGGTTTATAAAAACCTTGCAACGGGCAAAAAACAAAGTCCTGCTTTTAATGGAGAAGAACTGGGTTAAAATTTTTACATCCACCAACTACTATCAATCAGAAATTGTTAAGCAAGTGCTTACCGGCCATCATATTGATGCTGTTTTGCTAAATAAGCAGGCGTCATCGCACCAAAATTTTGGCGATGTTGAGGTGTATATTCACCAGGAAAACTTTAGCCATGCAATTGAGATAATGATACTGAACCAAATTAATTTATGAAGACACGCGCCATAACAGGCTTCTTTTTTATTATAGTGATGCTTGCCTCGGTGCTTTTAGGGCATTACACCTTCGGCATATTTTACCTTGCGCTTAGTTTAGTTTGCCTGCACGAGTTTTATGGGCTTAATATAAAAAGCGGCATACAGCCTAACCGGGCAACCGGCTTTATAAACGCTGTTTTTATTTACGTATTGTTTGCATTAATTACCTACCAGGACAGCCCTATTTACCACAAGCTATTGCTTTTACTAACGCTTACACTTAGCGCAGTTTTTGTGCAAGAACTTTTTAAAATAACCGTAGCCCCTTTTACCAATATTGCTTACACACTGCTGGGTTTAGTGTTTGTTATTGTGCCCTTTACGTTTTTTCATGCTTTGGCTTATTTAAAGGGAAGTTTTAATTTTCATATGCCCTTAGGCTTTTTATTGATGCTTTGGGCTAATGATACCGGGGCGTATTTAGTAGGTATGAGCATTGGCCGCCATAAGTTATTTGAGCGCCACTCGCCTAAAAAAACATGGGAAGGCTTTTTTGGAGGCGTGGCAATAAGCGCGGGTGTAGGCTATATACTTAGCCTTTATTTTACCGAGCTTGATTGGCAGCACTGGGTAACCGTTGCTGTATTAATTGGCTTTTTTGGCACCATTGGCGACCTGATAGAATCAATGTTTAAACGTAGCATCAATATAAAAGACAGCGGCGGCATACTACCCGGCCATGGCGGCTTGTTAGATAGGTTTGACGGTTTTATACTGGCTGCGCCAATTGTTTATACTTATTTATACTTCGTTGTAAATGCTTAATTTTACAACATAATTTTAACCTGATATGAGATTTCATAAAGAAGGATATACCTCCCTGGCTATTTGCATACTATTCATTTTTGTACTGAATGCATTAATACAGTTTTATTTTCCTGAAGCTTACGTTGTAAAATGGATCATTTACATCGCGTCGTTTTTGCTTTTTGTAACCATTGTACAGTTTTTTCGCAGCCCGGTGTTTGACATCAACATCGACGAAACCAACGTGCTTTGCCCTGCTGATGGTAAAGTGGTAGTAATTGAAGAAGCTGATGAACCTGAGTTTTTAAAGGATAGGCGCATACAGCTATCGGTGTTTATGTCTCCGGTTAATGTGCACGTAAACCGTAACCCTATTAGCGGGATAATAAAATACTTTAAATATCATCCGGGTAAATACCTGGTGGCATGGCACCCAAAATCATCTACCGAGAACGAACGCACCACCGTAGTAACCGAAAACAGCGAAGGCACACAGGTGCTTTTCCGCCAAATTGCGGGTGCTTTGGCTCGCCGTATTGTTTGGTACGTTAAAGAGGGCGATGAGGTGGTACAGGGCCAGCAATTCGGGTTTATTAAGTTTGGATCCAGGGTGGATATATTTTTACCCCTCGGCACTAAAATAAATGTAGAGCTTAACCAGGTGGTTAAAGGCGGCCGTACTGTATTGGCGCAGCTAAACAGTAACGGGGCATTACCTGCCGAAACAACAGATACAAACGCCACCGTTATTGAAGATGTAGCCACCCCATTATCTGACGAGCATGGCGAAGAGACGTTGGTTATAGAGCATGAGCCCAAAAAGGAAGCTGCTAAAACACCCGTTGCTAAAGCCCCGGCTAAACCAGTTGAAGAAGCATCTGTAAAACCCAAACCGACAGCAAAACGCCCGGCGGCTAAATCGCCTGCTGCAAAAGGAGCGGCTAAAAAGTAATAGCTTACAAGTAATAAAAAAAAAGCCTTTATGCATGCATAAAGGCTTTTTTTTATTAAACCGATCTTTAATAGTTATCGGTTAATTATGCCACAAGCCCAGCTCCCAGTCCATTAATGCTTTTTTTGCTTTTTCAGCCTCCCTAAGCTGGTCGGCGCCCTGTTTGTAATCGCTGATGCGTTCGTCCTTATCGTTAGATTGTTTAATGATGTAGCTGGTAAACAGGCGCTTCATAAATGTATCATCATAACTTAAAGCCGTTGCATCATTGTTGCGGTTTTGCACTTCTTTATTAGCTAATACCCGGCGTGCCTGCGGGAAGTATATCCAAAAAGCGGGCTGAAACGGTAAGTTTAGTCCGGCTGCTTTAGGCTTTATCATAGGTGCTATACCTATTATTCTGGGTTCAAAAACCGATAAGGCTTTATTAAACACCCAATCTTCTTTTATCCTAAACCGCACCACACTATCGGGGTTAAATTCACCAGCCCTAAACTCCGAGCCTATTTTATTACCATCCTTATCAAATTTGTCAACCACAGCGCTATCAGCCATGCGGCTTTTGGCTTGCTCGGCTGTAAAGCGGCGGGTAAAGGAGTCGCCTCCCGGGTCTTCTTTGGTCGGCGTAGGGTCAAACGGGGTTATCTCGCCAGAGGCAACTGCTTTCATCAACACATCTATCAGCCTTTGCTTTGGTGATGCCATATAGCGATTCATTTTTTCGCGTACATCAATGTCTCGCCATATGCGTTTGGCAAAGGCTACGTCAGTTTCGCGCAAGCTGGCGTAAGGTGTTTCGCGGGCGTTTTTTATGTCGGTCTTTTCGTAATAACCATCCAGTGGGCGCAAACGGGTAGATTTTGATATGACGAAGGTACCCGGTGAGCAATCGCTTTTTACATAGGTTTTGCCGTTATATGACGAGTCGCTGGTCCATATACCGCTAATAGTATAGGCCGATGCTGCGGAATCAAGCGTTAGCTTGCCACGCATTTTTTTAAGGCAAAATATGTACTGGTTGTTACAATCGCAATTTACTACCCTGTACTCATCCAGTATAATATCGGTGCCGTTTATACTGCCCTTTACCAGATAGTTTACAGTATGATAATCTAAGGTGCTAAACCTGGATGTGCCGTTTATTTGTTTCCCGTTTTGGGTAAGGTCCAACTCGATGGTGAAGTGTATCTTTTTGTCGGATTGCGGCAACTCGCCTATCCATTTACCTGATAGCTTTTGTGCCATGCAGGGGCTTATTCCCACTAAAAACATCACCAACAACAGGTATCTCATAGCAAAATTTGGAAAACAAAAAAAGCCTCTCTGGCATGCAGAAAGGCTCTAAATATACGAAAATCGTAATTAAACTCTTTTTGATTTGATACGAGCTGCTTTACCGGTAAGGGCACGCAGATAGAACAATTTAGCGCGACGTACTTTACCAACGCTGTTTACTTCTATTTTATCAATATTTGGAGAATTGTAAGGGAAGATACGCTCAACACCGATACCGTTTGATACCTTAC
Organism: Inquilinus sp. KBS0705; assembly: GCA_005938025.2. NCBI lineage: Bacteria > Pseudomonadati > Pseudomonadota > Alphaproteobacteria > Rhodospirillales > Rhodospirillaceae > Inquilinus > Inquilinus sp. KBS0705. The sequence continues at coordinate 218,459 of VCCI02000002.1, forward strand.
GTACTGTAAAGGTTTCGCTGTTACCAACGCTATTGCGCTGTAAAACAACACCCTGGTAAAGCTGGATACGTTCTTTGTTACCTTCTCTGATCTTATAATATACGCTAACAGTATCACCGGCTTTAAAAGACGGGAATTGATTCTTTACTACTGATTGCTCTTCTACAAATTTTACTAAATCCATGATTATTAGCTCTTAAAGCGATTTTTAGCCCGTAAAAATCGGAGTGCAATAATACGGATAATTTTTAAAATAAAAAACTCTGTTTAAAAAATTTCAACATTTTGTTTTTTGTTAACAAATGATGCCCGTTTGCCTTGTATTATTTTGCAGCTTACGCATAGAATTTTTTAGTTTTTTACAGGTTATACAGGAACTTTTTCTTCTTTTTTACACCCCTGTCACTAACTAATATAAAAAATTATTCCATATATTTTTACGAATGCGGAAATAAAGTTGAGATGGTTTTAAACCCGGCTCAAAAATCAACCGTTTAATTAACCCGATCAACCACTCATTAACAGCCTACTCCAACAGGTCGGGTCTTCTTTCTTTTGTCCGTTCTACAGATTGTTCGAAACGCCACTTTTCTATTTCGGGGGTGTTGCCGCTTAATAGGATGTCGGGTACCTTGTGCCCGTTCCAATCGGCAGGGCGGGTGTAAACCGGCGCATCCAGCAGGTCGTTCTGGAACGAATCGGACAGGGCCGAGGTTTCGTCAGACAGTACACCGGGTATCAGCCTTACCACGGCGTCTACCAGTACCGCGGCGGGTAGCTCACCGCCCGATAGCACATAATCGCCAATGGATATCTCGCGGGTAACAAACAAATCGCGGATGCGCTGATCTATCCCTTTATAGTGCCCGCATAGTATGATGATGTTTTGTTTTATAGATAGCTGGTTGGCAATGCCCTGGTTAAGCGTTTCGCCATCGGGCGACATAAATATCACCTCGTCATACTCGCGCTCGGCCGTTAGCTTTTCTATACAGGCTGCAAAGGGCTGTATGGTCATTACCATGCCGCTGCCGCCGCCATAAGGGTAGTCGTCTACACTTTTTTGTTTGCCGGTAGCGTAATCGCGCAGGTTATGCACCACAACTTGCGCCACGCCCTTTTTTTGCGCGCGCTGTAAAATTGAGTGGGCAAAGGGGCTTTCGAGCAGGCCCGGCAAAACAGAGATGATATCAAAACGCATGGCGGCAAAGATAGGGATAGATGTGCAAATATGCAGATGTGCAAATGTGAAGATGAAATAGAGCAGCCAAGTTCATCCTGAGCCTATCGAAGTACGTGCGCAAAGGCCTATGCACCAATGGTTCGACGGGCTCACCATGACATCTGTGCGACCGGGTCATCCTGAGCCTGTCGAAGGACGCGCGTAAAGGCCAATTCGCCAATTGCTACGGCAAGCTCAGCATAACAGGCAGCATAGGGGCTACTACCCCCTATGCTGGTATATGCCCCATTCGTTGCCATCGGGGTCGGTAAAGTGGGCGGTTATCTCGGGCGCTTCGTTACCAATGGGTTGGGTTATGGTGCCGCCGCTGGTTTTTATTAATTTAACAGTAGCTTCGGCATCGTCAACCATTAGTGATATAAATAAGCCAACACCCATTGCCGGTTTACGGCCTTTTACCCAGCCGCCGCTTACCTGGCCCACACCGTCATCAAAGGATGCATTGCCCAGGTTATCCTCGCGGATGCGCCAGTTAAATACAGTTTTAAAAAACCGGGCCGATGCAGCTATATCTGCCGTTGGTATTACCACATAGCAAATTTTGCCGTGGCCAAATGTTGGTTGTTGCTCTTCCATTAGTTGCTCGTTTATATCTTTTTTTGTATTTGCCATGCGTGGCCAAAGGGGTCTAAAATTTGGCCCTGGCGATAACCGTAATCATAATCCCGCACGGGCGAGGTTTCTGTTGCCCCGGCAGCAATTGCCTGCTGCATTACCGTGTGTACGTCTTCTACAAACAAACCGATGGTTACCGTGGTAGCGCCTGCCTTCGCCGGACTAACATTCCTATCCGAAGTTTGCTCGTGGAGGTGAAAAAGGGTATCGCCAATAATAAATTCAGCTACATGCACACTGCCATCGTCGTTACCAAAACGCCTTAGTTCAAAAGCGCCGAAGGCACGGGTATAAAAGCTTACATCCTTAATACCATTGGGTATGGTAAGCTCGGGCGCAAAGGTGGCTTTTGGTGCCGGCCCCTGGCTTGCTGGTGGTGTAAATATTTGTACGTTCATATTGTAATCCGTTAAGTGGGTCGACAGGTTCCCCGCGCGTCATGGCGAGGCACGAAGCCATCTCCCTTAATGCAAGGCGTTTATGCACAGTCCGGAGATTGCTTTGTCGCTATCGCTCCGCGCAGTGACGTAGAGGGAGGGGGCTAATCCCCCTCTTCCAGCATAAAAATCTCCTCAAGCGGTTTGCCAAATACCCGGGCTATTTTTAGCGCCAGCACTGTTGAAGGTACGTATTTATTACTTTCGATAGTATTAATGGTTTGGCGGGATACGCCGATTTTTTCGGCCAGGTCGGCTTGTGTAATATTTAAAATGGCGCGCTCTATACGCAGTGTGTTCTTCATGCTTGCTGTAATTATAAAAAGCCCAGTTTTAAGCCGCTTTTGCCCTGCTGCCTTAGCCTGTATAAACGATAGTTAAATACCAGTAAAAATATAGCCGGTATAGTAACTAGGTTTAGTATCAGTACAAACAAAAAGCCGGTGCCATAAACCAGCACGTTTGCCAGTAACAGTATGGCGTAGTTGGCATACACGGCTATTTGCATGGCATCCAGGCGTATGCTATTAATGTATTCGTCTTCCTGTTTTTCTTTAGAGAAAACCCACAGCAGCATGGCTGCCGGCAATACATATATCAGGTTGGTGCCATCGTCGTTAGTGGCTGTAATTTGTACTACAGCTATGGCCGCCACCAATGCAAGGGTGCTAAAAATGCCTATCATGCGGTAAGGCTTATTGGCTAAAAACCTTACAGGTGTTATGGCATATTCGTCGCGGCTTTTATATAGCAGGTAATAAAAACGGGCTATAAATATAAGCAGCGGTGTTATCAGGTTATACACCAAAAAATTCAAACCATCGGCCACAAACTCTATCACCGTTTGCAGCACCGGCAGCCGCAGCCAAACATTTATAGTGGCAACCAAAAACACCAGCATATACCAGCCGTAGTTGATCAGTATGGACCAATACAGCGCGTTAAGCCTTATTTTGGCCGTAAGCTCGTCTTCGTGCTTTTGCTTGCTAAAGGCAATACATACCAGGCCAACAACTACCAACGTTAGTGCTAATTCGTTGGTCAGGTTTTCAAACATGGGCAAAAACAACGATGCTTTGTTGCGTAGCAGTAGCCCGAAGCCGGGTATCTTATAGTCGTTACGTATAACCAGGTAGCCTAATATAAATCCTGGCACGGTTAGCAGCCAACCCAGTGGCCTAAACCAGTTTGCTAATAAAAGTTTTGTTTTCATGCTTTTTATGTGTTACAGGTAATTAGTTTATTCTGTTTCTGATCTAAAGGAGCGGTTAAGCTGCCATATCTTCCAACGGAAACGGAAGATGAAGAAGGCAAGAGGTATCCACAGGTTCAGGTATAAAATGTGCTCCTTATCGTTTGAAAGTATAAGCGATACTACCAATAAAATATAGTTTAGATAAATGGCCCATTGTAACGAGTCGAGCCTTAGTTGTGATATTTGCTCGTCCTCTATCTTCTCTTTTGAAAAGGCTACCAAGAACAGCCCGATGGCCATAAACAAGGCTGTGCCTATAAAAAACAGATGCTCGCCGGTAAACAGGCTATCGCTATCCAGGCCGGTTCCATAGCCCTGAAAATGGTCGTTACCCACTTGCATCTTTCTTAAAGCCATAATAGGGATATGCAGAAAAATAAGGAACCAGCCTAAATACCTGCTCCAGTGGGGGAATAAATAGCGTGTTTTCATTTACTTGTAAAGTTTGATTTACCAAATGTAAAACAAAGTTTACAAATGTCAAGTATTTTGGTAACTATATATTACTTGGGACAAGGATTTTATTTAAAACATTTTTAAAATGATGGAATTTCTTTTAGGCATTATCATAATTCTCTTATGCGCAAAAGCTATTGGCAATGAGGATTAATTTTTTGAAGCTCGAATACCCATATACCTTTCTCTTGGGTATTTAAAAATCGGCTTTTCAATGATTTGGGGAATTTCAGTATCTAGGGTAGTGGGCGTTATTTTAAACATAACAGAATAATCCTTTCCATCGTCATGGTAAAATTGCAAGCCATAACCATCTGCTGTATAAAAAAAACCAGTTACTTGTGCAATTCCCTTTTTTAGGTTGACATTGAAAAACACATTTCTATCTCCCTGTGTAACTATTTCAAACGAATTTTCATCATTATTATATTCATACCCTTTCTTATACCAAGTCCATTCATTCTCATATATTGCTGCTATAACATCGCCTTTTCTATCACGTATTATAGCAGTCATAAATAACTTATTTGATCGAACAAATAATTTAATTAAGTCTTTATAATTTGGTGGGATACTAAATACACCTGTCCCTAGATTGAAAAAAGTACCGCCGTTTCCAATCTCCATTTTAGCAACCGCCACATCCGTATTATCGTTGATTTCTCCAAAACTGGAATTTATTCTATCAATCAAATCATCTTTTTTATTTTTTTCATGGGCATTATAAGCGATTACTAATGAAGCCGCTATACACGCAATAAAGGAAATTTTCTTTTTCCACGTGGATTTCTTCCATTTAATAGTAATAATTATAGAAAAAACGGCACTTAAGAGTATTAGAAGGACTTCTAAATCTTTCATAAAAAAGGGGCTATTGGTTTAGCCCCTTAATATAGGTATTACTTTTCTTCTTTCTTATCGGGTAGCTTGGTGTGTGCAGCTATATTAATCATTTGCTCTAAAGTGCCCTCAAACTTCACTTTCTCCTCGTACTTCTCTCCCCTTACTTTGCGCTTCGCTTTCGGGTCGTATGGTTTCTTAGCTTCTTCTTCCTTTGCCATAATCAAAATTACTTAATTAAATCTGCATAAGTCAAACGCACGTTGTTGATGTTTTTTACTGCATCCTCGAAACGGTTAACATCAGTTGTTTTACGTGTGTTGTAACGGTACTGGAACTCATTGCAGTAGCGACCTAAGTGTTTAGGGCTTACTTGGTGATAGATACCGTAAATGCCTCTCTTAAGTTGGCTAAAAAAGCCCTCTATGGTGTTAGTGTGCATTGCACCCCTTACGTACTCTTTGTTTACGTGGTTAACAACCTCGTGTTTGTAAGAGTGCTTAAGGCTACCATACATAGTTGAACTATCGGTAATGATTAAAGCGTTTTCAGCAACGTTAGCTTGTATCAATGGCAATACATCAGAGTATTTAACACTATTGGCTTGTAACACACGTGTGCGTACCTGGCCGCTCTCACGACCTACTATAGCAACAACGCTTGTTTTGCTGAAATACTGTGCGCCAGTAGCACGTAACTCCGCACGTTTTTTATTGCTTTTGTTTTTGGTTGCACCACCTACGTAAGTTTCGTCAATCTCTACTGTACCCTCTAATTGTTCAGGCTGGTTAGCATTAAGCATTTCACGTATACGGTGCAAAACAAACCATGCTGTTTTTTGAGTAATGTTTAAATCCCTTGACAACTGTAATGAAGAAACACCTTTTTTGTGAGCAGTACACAAGTACATTGCAGCAAACCATGTACGTAAAGAGATTTTTGTGTTTTCAAATATAGTACCTGTAGTAACGGTAAATTTCTTGTGGCACTCTTTTGCTTTGCATTTGTAGCCCCTATTGGTGACGTATGCGCCAACATTACCACAATGCGGACATGACGGCTCATTGCCCCAACGGCTTTGCGCTAAGTAGCTAATACAGGTAGTTTCCTCTTTGAAGAAATCTAATACTTGAATAAGGCTTTTGAATTGAGTTGTCATTGTTTCTTTGTTTGCTTATACAAATATAATATTAATAACTTAATGGGACAAATTTTATTTAATTATTTTGCATTAAAAACATAATAAATAATTAAACACAATAATAAATTTGCATAATTAAATTATTATACATACTTTTAAGCATGCCAATGGGGATGACAGGAGGCTTCGTCAAAAGTTTACTCCCATCATCCGTCAAATGGCTACCATAGTGCTTAGTTACAGCGGGAGTTTCTCTCAACAACATGTAACCATGCATAATGTTAAAGTCGTGCGTTGTAGTCCATTACACTACTGCTAAGTTTGAAAGCTACTACTCTCAATTCTTACGGCAAATGTGACCGTCTTCGCCCGCACAACATTCAACAATTCAATAGAGGGGCAGAATTTCTGCCCTTTCTTTTTCTGTATCAGGATTTAAATAGTATTTATATTTTTTGCCTCGCGTGTCAGCCTTAAGTATATTACCCCTGTATAATCTACTCGCTGCTCCTGTAAGTCCGTTGTATAATTTCTTTTCTTCTGTGTCGTCACCTGCTTTTAATAAGTAATCAACCATATGGTTAATGTAACCACCCTCAATCGCTCTTAACGCAAAAATTACTTTTTGGTCATAAGACATAAAAGTGTCATAGTTATTTATAGGTAACTTATTCGGTTGAAAACGAGTGGATTCATCAATATCTAAACCGACTAAATCAAACACAGCCAAGGCGGCTCTAACTTTTTCAAGTTGAATCAATAATCCCGTTTCTTTTTGTTTTAAATGTTGAACAAGTTGTTCGTCTGTTATTTCTAAACTCATAGCTACTACTCTATGGGGATAAAATTACAAATTAAAAATTACAATCCAAATGATTTTTGTAAAAAACACAAATGAAAACACAAAAAATTGACTGACTTTTCTTAACCGTGTTTATTTATGTGTTTTTTATTGCCAATGACCAATAAGCGTATTTTTTAAAATCTTTTTAAAGGCTAAAATATTTAGCATAACTTAGATTTATGTCAAGGCGTTTTAGAAAGGTGTATCTTATAACAGACGGTATAAATGTATTTGGTGAACATAATTACCTATCTACAGAAATATATAGGTTAAAGAGTTCGGCTGAAAATGTGTGTGCTGAAAAGCAACGTAAAGCAATGGAGGAGGCCAATAAATTCTACAACAAAAGCAATCCTATCCCTAAATATAAAGTACATGCTTTCTATCTAATACATGAGGGATTATTTGAAGAAGATAAATAAAATCCTTGTCCCAAGTAATATATAGTTACCAGTATTTTTGACAAATAAATTTTATTTATTACTAACGGAGTAGCAATCACCCTTAGTGCAAAGCATCACTGCACGCACAGTGGAAAAGATCTCACTTACGCACAAAAGTGTTATTAACAAATTATTCCCTTAGTCCTGCCAACTCGTTAGCTTACCGTTTTCGAAGTAATAATATTCGGACTTTCCGCTTGCAGTTTCATTGTAAACCCACTGTTCGTGCACGCCCCAACTTCCAACAGTCCGGTTTATCTCATCAGGCTTAGCTTTAAATTCTTCAAACATTTTTTTGGTCATCCCTATTGCAGGGCTACCGCTATAAATATATGATGCATATATCGGCCCGTACTTTCTTTTTAGGTCTTTGAGATACTCTTTATTAATAAATACATTCTTGAATTGAGTGACCCTATCAGACTGATATACCACCGTATCTTTAATAGTTGCCGGCATCCCTTTATACTTTATATTCCAAACTTTGCTATTTACATTGAATTTATAAAGCACAACCGTATCGCCTACCTTTATATTTAGTGGTCCCTTTTTGGTAACCTTATCAAATACAACAGTACCAGGTTCGTCGGTATAAGCAATTAAAGATGTTTGGGCTTTAGCTCCAAAAATAATTAAAGTGAGGAAGGCAGTAAACAAATATTTCATGCTTGAATATCGAAAAATTCCCTGGATTTAGCAACCCTTACTCGCTCAAATAAACATCCAGCAAGCCTTCGGGCAGGTCAATGTATATTTCTTCGGCTTCAATGTCAATGCCTTTTATGATATCCACATTCAGCGGGAAAAGTACTTCTTTGTTTTGGTAGGTAACCGTGGCTATCAGTTGCTGCGGGTACTCCTGCACTTCGGTTATTTCACCAAGCTCGCCGTGGGTTTCGTCAACCGCTATAAAGCCTTTTACATCTTTAAGGGTAAACTCCTCCTTTTTCTTTTTTGGCTTTAGCTTATTGGGCAGGTACAGGTCGCGTTTTACCAGCATAGCGGCCTTTTCAATGGTATCTACATCTTCTAAAAAAAGGTAGGCCTGGTTTTTTTGCAGGTATTTTATGGATGTGATAAAATAAGGCACCATTTTGCCGGCCATATCAATAAACAGCGAGTTGAATTTTATTTTATCGGCGCCGTCAAAATCAATATACAGCTGCATTTCGCCTTTAAGCCCTTTGGTTTTTAGCACGCTGCCTATCCTAAAGCAATCTTCGGTTTTCATATCTGTAAAACTGTTTAAATAACAATGGCGAAGAACCGTTGGGTTGCTTCGCCATTGTTGTGTTTGATACAGCTGATATCTTGTGTTTTGATACTTGATATCCGCTACTTGTATCTAAATAATTATTCTGCGCTTTCGGCTTCAGTTTCGGTATCAGCAGCAGTTTCTTCGGCTGGCGCTTCGGTTACTTCTTCTTCAACTTCTTCGGCAACAGGCGTATTTTTAGCAGCTATGGCTGCAGCTTTATCTTCTTTCTTTTTCGCTTCTGCAATTAAAGCTAATTTTTTAGCTTCATCTTTAGCAGCGTTAAGGTTTGATTTTTTGCCTGTTATTTTGCTGTCTTTTTGGTCTAACCACTCTGCAAATTTAGTATCTGCCTGTTCTTCGGTTAAGGCACCTTTTTTAACACCACCTTGTAAGTGTTTTTTGTATAATACACCTTTGTAAGATAGTATTGCACGGCAGGTATCGGTTGGCTGTGCGCCACTGTTTACCCAATCAAGGGTTTTATCAAAATTGATGTCGATTGTAGCTGGGTTGGTGTTAGGGTTGTATGAACCTATACGCTCAATAAAACGACCGTCTCTTGGAGCACGGGCATCTGCTACTACGATGTAATAAAAGGGTTTTCCTTTTTTACCGTGTCTTTGCAGTCTGATCTTAGTTGCCATTCTTTGTAATTTATGTATTCAACATTATCCCCGGAGTTCTTTCTGCGGGGATGCAAAGGTAAATAAATATTTAATAAATTAAAAGGCTTATAATTAAATATATATAAGTGCCTTCCCTAAATGCCTCACCTAATCCTCTCCAAAGGAGAGGACTTTAAGAGAAAACCACCCTCTCCTTTGGAGAGAGAGGGCGGGGTGAGGCAAGGCGGTAATCCGCCAGGCGAGTTGACTCACCCCCTGCCCCCTCTCTCCGTTGGCTAACGGACAAAGAGGAGGTTCTTTTTTCTTCTTAAACCCTCTTTCCGCGTAGCGGAGAGAGGGTCGCCCAGCGTAGCGTCGGCGGGGTGAGTTAACGGAGCGATTTGCAGCTTAAGACATATTTTGTAAATTTACTTATGCCATCCATTACAGAATTATGCCGGGAACTTAGAAGAAGACAAACCCCATCAAAAAATTTGCTTTGGCAGGCCTTAAGGAACAGAAACTTTAGCGGTAAAAAATTTTTGAGGCAACACCCTATTTGTGTAAAATCTACATTTGGCATAAATCAATATTATATTCCTGATTTTTATTGTGCCGAAGCTAAGTTGGTTATTGAAGCTGATGGACCTGTACATTTGTTTAAAAAAGAGTATGACAAGAACAGGGACGACGTATTAAGAGAATTAGGTTTAACTATTTTAAGGTTTGAAAACGATAATATCGAAAAGGATATCAATGGCGTTTTGAATAAAATTAAGGAGTATTTGTAGAGTGGAGAGTATATCGGTAATGTCCGCCAGGCGAGTTGACTCACCCCCTGTCCCCTTTCTCCGTTGGCTAACGGAAAGAGGGGGAGTTTTTTTTTCACCCTCTTTATGCGAAGCATAGAGAGGGTCGAACAGCATAGCGTATTCGGGGTGAGTTAACGGAGCGGAGGCAAGGCGCTAATGCCCGCGCGGCGAATTGACTCACCCCCTGCCCTTCTCTCCGCTACGCGCAAAGAGGGGGGCTCTTTTTTTCTTCTTAAACCCTCTTTACGCACAGCGTAGAGAGGGTCGCCCAGCGTAGCCTCGGCGGGGTGAGTTAACGGAGCGGAGCAGGTCGCTAATGCCCGCGGCGAGTTGACTCACCCCCTGCCCCTCTCTCCGTTGGCTAACGGACAAAGAGGGGGAGCTTTTTTAAACCCTCTTTCCGCGAAGCGGAGAGAGGGTCGAACAGCGTAGCGCATTCGGGGTGAGTTAACGCCGCCCATTGTTATTCTTTATTTCTTTTCCTCCTAATTATCCCCTATATTTAAAGCAACGCTAATGGTTAACAAAAGCGGCACCTAATACTTGATTAAACCCTAAACCCCCACAGTTAAAAAATGACCCTGAACCCATCTGTAAAAATATTTCCGGTAAAATTTGTAACAACAATAATCGCCGATAATCATATATAACGCTATATAGCCAAGGTCTCATAAAGCTATAAGATTTGTGAGGGGCCCGCACCTTAAGGGCCCCGGTTAATTAAAAAAATTCATAAAAAAAATGTCTCAATCTATTTTGATCCAATTTTGGTGGGTATTCCCGCTGATTGCTGCCGTGCTATTGTACAAATTTGTACTGCGCGTATTTTTTGGTATGATCATCGTTCCGGATGACCGTATTGGTTTAGTAGTAAAAAAGTTTACCCTTTACGGGGATAAGCGCCTGCCCGATGGCCGTATCATCGCCATAAACGGCGAGGCCGGTATGCAGGCCAAACCGCTTGCACCGGGCCTGTACTGGGGTATGTGGCCATGGCAATATGCCATAACCATGGGCCAGTTTACCGTTGTTGAGCAGGATAAGCTTGGCCTGGTAAAAGCTAAAGACGGCGCGCCGATGGATACCGGCCGTGTGCTGGGTAAACCTGTCGACTGCGACAAGTTCCAGGATTCGCAGGCTTTTTTAGAAAACAACGGCCAAAAAGGTCCTCAAGCGGCTTTCTTAACGCCGGGTAGCTACCGTATCAACACTTTTCTGTTCGAGATTGTGATGGTGCCCATTACCAGCATACACGAAAACAAGGTGGGTATTGTTACCACGCTTGACGGCGAGCCTTTGGAAAAAGGCGAGATAGCCGGAGGCTCGGTTGCGGGCCACCGTAACTATCAAGACCCTATGGCCTTTATTAAGGCCGGCGGTAAAAAAGGCTTGCAGGAAGATGTGATACTGGCCGGTACCTATTACCTTAACCCATGGTTTGCCATTGTAGAGCAGGTAGAGATGGTGCACATACACATTGGTTATGTGGGTGTGGTCAACTCGTTTGTTGGCCCCGAGGGTAAGGATACCAGCGGTGTGGGCTTTACACATGGTAACATTGTTAAAAAAGGCGATAAAGGTGTTTGGGACGAGCCGCTTGACCCTGGTAAGCACCCGGTAAACATTTATACCCACACGGTAGAGATTGTGCCTACCACCAATATTGTACTTAACTGGGCCAATAGCCGTACCGAGTCGCACGAGTTGGATAAAAACCTGTGTACCATTAGTGTGCGTTCGTCTGATGGATTTACGTTCAATTTGGACGTTTCGCAGATCATCCACATACCGCGTAACGATGCGCCAAAAGTGATAGCCCGATTTGGTAACACCAAAAACCTGGTATCGCAGGTGCTTGAGCCCACTATTGCCAACTACTTCCGTAACTCGGCGCAAAAAAGTGGCGTTATCGAGTTTTTAACCAACCGTTCGCAAAGGCAGGAGGATGCCCGTGCCCAAATAAGCAAGGTATTGGCCGAGTATAACGTTGAAGGTGTAGATACGCTGATAGGTGACATTGTGCCACCCGAAGCGCTGATGAAGACCCTTACCGACCGTAAAATAGCCGAGCAGGAACGCGTTACCTACGAAATTCAGAAAAGCGCCCAAATTGAGCGTAAGGAATTTGAAAGTGCCAAAGCCGGTGCCGATATGCAGCCCGAGGTGGTAAAATCAACCCGCCAGGTTGAGATAAACACCCAAATGGCGGCCTCAAAAGTAGCTGCTGCTAAAGGTGATGCCGAATCGAGGGTGATCAATGCCAAGGCCGATGCCGAAAATAAAACGATTATTGCACGTGCCGATGCCGAAGCAAAAACCATTAATGCCAAGGCCGATGCCAACGCAACCGAAGTTAACGGTAATGCCGACGCGGGTAAAATTAAGGCCATAGGTTTGGCCGAAGCCGAGGTTACCAAACAAAAAACCGAAGCCATGGGTACCGAGCAATATGCCATTGTGCGTGTAGCCGAGGCCCTTGCCAGCAACGGTATTAAACTGGTGCCCGAGATTTTGGTTAGCGGTAAAGATGGCGGCAGCAGCGGCATAATTGATGCCCTTATAGGCAACGAAATGCTTAAAAAGCTGCAACGCGAAGGTGAGGCTAAAAAAGTGGACATTAAGAAAAAGCCCGAAGAGCCTATTAATTAAAAGTTATCATTTCGACGAGGTACGAGGAGAAATCCTGTTCATAATGCAAAGTTCGTCACCTGCCTTTCGAACAAGATTTCTCCTCGCTATTGCTTCGTTCGAAATGACAATTCCACTAAAAAGAAAAAGCCACCCTTTCGGATGGCTTTTTCTTTTTTATCATGTAGCCCTTATATCGATAGTATCTCTACTATCTTTAAAAAGCCCGGGTTAATTTCTACGTTATGCTTGCAGGCGTGTTCAAACGGGGTGTAAGATATCTCGTTGTGTATGATGCCTATCATTTCGTTACGGTGGCCGTCTCTTAACGCTTCAACAGCGGCAACACCTACACGGCTGGCCAGTACCCTATCCATACAGGTTGGGCGGCCCCCGCGTTGTATGTGGCCCAGTATAGATACCCTTGTATCGTAGTTAGGGAATTTCTCTTTCACCTGGTGGCCTATCTCAAAAGCATTACCAGCCTCTTCGCCCTCGGCAACAATCACAATTTTTGATGATTTATCGCGGCGACCATTTTCAAGGCGCTCAAACAAAGCGTTAATATCACGGTTGGTTTCGGGTATCAATATGGCCTCGGCACCTGATGCAATACCGGTACGTAAAGCAATTAAACCCGAGTCGCGGCCCATTACTTCAACAATAAACAGCCTGTCGTGCGATTCGGCCGTGTCGCGTATCTTATCAACCGCGTTAATTACGGTATTAATGGCCGTATCGTAACCGATGGTAAAATCGGTACCTAAAAGGTCGTTATCAATTGTTCCGGGCAGGCCAACTACAGGTATATCGTATTCGCCACCAAAAATTCGCGCGCCGGTAAAAGTACCGTCGCCGCCAATGGCAACCAGTGCATCAACACCATGCTTTGTTAATTGGTCGTATGCCAGCCTGCGGCCCTCTTTAGTTTTAAACTGCTCGCTGCGGGCGGTTTTTAAGATGGTACCGCCACGTTGAATAATGTTGGCAACCGATTTTTGATCCATGCTGAAAAACTCACCATTTATCATCCCCTCGTAGCCCCTGCGTATACCGGTAACCTGTAAATTATAGTAAATAGCCGTGCGTACAACAGCCCTTATAGCGGCATTCATGCCCGGCGCATCGCCCCCTGAAGTATAAATTCCTATGTTTTTGATCTGCGTCATTGTAAAAAAAGGCGCTGTCGCTTTGTAAAATGTATAATCGACGGTTTACAGAAAATGCTTAATTGTGCCCAATTCTGTAAAGTTCGGCGAATTTACATTATTTTTTTTACCCCGCCTACTTTTTATACGCTGATATCCCACTATCCAGATAGGAAATAAAGGATTTTATGTCTGTAGCACCTATTGGCTCAACCAGCGTTTCGCCTTTTTGGTTAATAATAACATAGTAAGGCTGCGCGTTGGAGTTGTATTTTGATATTTCCCTATCAAGGTTATTATCGCCAATTGTAGTTATTTTTTTACCGGTAGTTGCCGATGTGTACTGCTCGGCTGCAGGCAGGTCGGTTTTATCGTCTATCACCAGCTGCAACATTACAAAATCATTTTGAAGCCGCTTAAACACCTCCGGATTGGGGAAAACATTTTGCTCCATCTGGCGGCAGTTAACGCAATTCCAACCGGTAAAATCAATCAGTATGGGTTTGTTAAGCTGTTTGGCTACTTCTATGGCCTGGTCGTAATCGTACCAATCGTCAATGCCTTTAACCTTGGGTAAGCTTTTAAAAAGCTCTTCGTATTTTTTAGTTTTAATTGTTGTTGTATTTACCGGGGCAGGTGCGGCTGGTGCGTTACCTCCTGATATGTCAAAATCCTGCGTGCTTAATGGTGGCAGTAATGCGCTGATAGATTTTAATGGCGCGCCCCAAAGGCCAGGTATCATGTAGATGGTAAAGGCAATTACGCCCGTTGCTATAAATGTGCGCGTTACCGATAGATGCGGCACATCGCTGTCATGCGAAAATTTGATCTTGCCAATAAGGTACAAACTCATTAGTATACCAATGGCTATCCATATAGATAATACCACCTCGCGGTCAATCAGGTTCCAATGGTAGGCCAGGTCAACATTCGATAAAAATTTAAGTGCGAAGGCTATTTCGATAAATCCTAACACCACTTTAACACTGTTTAACCACCCGCCCGATTTTGGCAGACTTTTTAACGCCGAGGGGAACGTAGCAAATATGGTAAATGGCAAGGCAATAGCCAACGAAAAGCCAAACATTACAACTGCCGGGGCAAGCCTGTCGCCTTTGGTAAAGGCACTTGAAAGCACACCACCAATAGCAGGGCCGGTACACGAAAACGACACCACCACCAATGTAGCTGCCATAAAAAATATACCTGCAAAACCGCCTTTATCTGAGTTTGCATCAAGCTTGTTTGCTAAAGAGCTGGGCAGTGTTATTTCGAACGCGCCTAAAAACGATGCCCCGAACACAACCAGCATTAGAAAGAAAAAGAAGTTGAAGTAGCCGTTGGTAGCCAGACCGTTTAAAGCCGCGGGGCCAAATATGATGGTAATAAGCAAGCCAAAAACCACATATATAAATATGATAGAAAAACCGTAAAGGCACGACTGCCAAATGGCATTGGCCCTGGTGCCGCCCCGTTTTGTAAAAAAGCTCACCGTTAATGGCAGCATAGGGTAAACACAGGGTAACAAAAACGCCGCAAAACCGCCTAAGAAACCGATAATAAATAATTGCCAAAGGCTTTTTTGACTATCGGTTGTATTAATACTTGTTTTACTTGCAGCCGCTTTGGCAACAGAATCTGCCTTTACTTTAGCCAGCGAATCAGCCTTTTTTTTGTTGGCGGCAATTTGCTGAGAGGCCGACGGCACATCCGTAAATTGCACATCGCCGGTAGATACGGTATCGGTAGTTTGCGCCTTTACCTGTTGTGGTGTAACGGCGGCAAGCGCTGCAATGGCTAAAACAAAAAATAGTGCGCGGCGTAATAGGCTGCGCATTGAGGCTGGTTTCATTTATTTACAATTATTTACCTAAGGGGATAGTAAACTCAACCTCGTCCGGGGGCAGGCATTTGGTATTGTTACAGGTCATAAACTCCAGCTTGCCGCTCACCGCGGTAGCATTGGACGATTTTATTTTAACCTTTTGCTGGAAAACAACCGAGTTTTCAAAGTAGCCTACGTTCATGCCAAAAACTTTTTCGTATTTAGTTATAGGGGTAGGCTCGGTTGGCTTGCCAACAATTGCATAGTCTTTTGATGGGGTAAAGGTAAAGCTGGTTTTAACCGGCCCGCCATCCTTTACATTTTGCGAGTATATATGCCAGTCTTTATCTATGGTTGCTTTTATCAATACAACGGCTTCGGTAGCGCTTACCTTTTTGGCAGCGTATGACCAGCGCACGTGCGATTCGACCTGGGCTTTTGCGCCCATTGTTATTACTAAAGCTACTATCGCTAAAAATACTTTCTTCATCTTATTTGTTTAAAAACTCTATTTCCTTTAAATTATATAGTTGTTGGCCAGCAGCTGTTGCTACTACTAACAAACCATTATCCTGTACATTTATTATGGTACCATCAAACTCTACTCCGTTCGACTTAAATCTGTGCCGTTCGTTTAACCAGTATAGTCGGCTTAAATATATATTCCTTACAAACGAAAACCTGCCAGCTTTAAGGTGCAGGTAGTACGCTTCAATATTATTGCAAATCTCTGATAATATATTTTTTAAATCATAATCCTTGTGCAATATCTGCTTTATTGATGTAGCATTTGCCGCGCTTTCCGGAAACTCGTCCTGGTTTACGTTAATACCGATGCCAATAACCGAGTTTTTTATCTGGCTGCCCTTTAAGATGTTCTCTATCAGCATCCCCCCGAGTTTTTTATCGCCGTAATAAATATCGTTGGGCCATTTTATCTTCAGTTTATCGCCCAATAATGGCTGTAAAGCATCAAAAACGCCCATACTTGCGATCCTTGTAACATCAAACTGCCCCTGCGCGTCTACAAAGCCGGGGTTTAATAATATGCTAAAAGTTAAGTTTTTTCCGGGTTGGGCATACCAAACATTTTGGTGCTGGCCCCGGCCCGCGAACTGCTCTTCTGCCATAATGACCGTACCTTCAGGTACTGGCTTGGAATTTGACAGTATATTTTTCAGGAAATTGTTGGTAGAGTCCACTTCTTTTAGTGTCACTAAATTTTGTCCAACAAATAATCCTGAAAATATGTTATTTTGCAACGTATAATATAATTTAACCTGAAATCGTTTCAAAACTAATTCTTTTTGATGGTAAAAAGCAAAGTGTTAAATGAATCTACCTACATTTCTGAACTGGCCATACATGGTATGCAGGAGAAAAAAGGTAATGATCTGGTAAGGCTTGATCTTCGTAATATTAATAGTTCGGTTGCTGATTACTTTGTAATTTGCCACGCCGATTCAGCCACACAAGTAAAAGCAATTGCTAATAGTGTTGAGGATGAAATTTATAAGGCCATAAAACAAGACCCATGGCGCAAAGAGGGGCTTGAGCATGGCGAATGGATACTGCTGGATTACATTGATGTGGTTATACACATCTTCAGAACAGACAAACGTGAGTTTTATGGAGTTGAAGACCTGTGGGGTGATGCTGAAATAAAAAGCTATAAAAGCGCTTAAGCGTAAAAAGCCCCTTTAAAATTTATTTATTGATTAGTGAGCTTATTTAAAAATGAAAGATAACGAGAATAGATCCGAAAGCCCAAAACCTTTACGGAAGATACCGAATAAAAAAATTACTCCAAAAGCACCCAAAAACGGTTTAATGTGGCTATATGCCATACTTATAATTGGCTTATTGGTAGTTCCTACCCTTTTTTCGGGCAATAGCGGCAAACCTATTACCTTCCAATATTTTAGCAATAACATGCTAAAGGCACATGATGTAGCCAAAATAGTGGTATACAAAAATGGCGACCTGGTGAGCGCCGATGTTTATATTAAAAAAGATAGCCTGGTTAAGCCAATTTATGCCGATGCGCCTAAACAGCAAAACAAGCTGAACATGCAGGCAGAAGGCCCGCAATATACTTTTACCGATGCCTCGTACGAAAGCCTTAAGCAATCTGTACAGGCGGCAGAAAAAGATATGCCCGATGCCGAAAAAACGCCTATACAGTACGAGCAGGGTAAAGAAAACCTGCTGAGCAACTGGCTGGTACAATGTGTAATTATGGCCGTGTTGCTGGTTGGCGTATGGATGTTTATTATGCGCCGCATGAGCGGTGGCAATGGCGGCGGCCCGGGCGGGCAGATATTTAACATAGGTAAATCAAAAGCTACCTTGTTTGATAAAGAAGCCCAGGTATCGGTTACGTTTAATGATGTTGCCGGTTTGGAAGAAGCCAAGCAAGAGGTGATGGAGATTGTAGATTTCCTTAAAAACCCCAAAAAATATACTAACCTGGGTGGCAAAATTCCTAAAGGCGCATTGCTTGTAGGGTCGCCGGGTACAGGTAAAACCTTATTGGCCAAAGCCGTTGCCGGCGAGGCACAGGTGCCTTTCTTCTCACTGTCGGGTTCCGACTTTGTGGAGATGTTTGTGGGTGTGGGTGCATCGCGTGTGCGCGATTTGTTCCGCCAGGCTAAAGACAAAGCGCCATGTATCATTTTTATTGATGAGATTGATGCTATTGGCCGCGCCCGTGGTAAAAACAATATGATGGGCGGTAACGACGAACGCGAAAACACCCTTAACCAATTACTGGTTGAGATGGATGGTTTCGGTACCGATTCGGGCATTATTATACTTGCTGCAACCAACCGCCCCGATGTATTAGACAGCGCCTTAATGCGCCCGGGGCGTTTTGACAGGCAAGTATCTATTGACAAACCCGACCTGATAGGCCGCGAGCAAATATTTAAAGTACACTTAAAGCCGATAAAATTAGCCGACGGTGTAGACCCAAAAAAACTATCGGCCCAAACCCCTGGTTTTGCCGGTGCCGAAATAGCCAACGTTTGTAATGAGGCTGCTTTGATAGCTGCCCGCCAAAACAAAGAGGCTGTTGATATGAAGGATTTCCAGGACGCGATTGACCGTGTTATTGGTGGCCTTGAAAAGAAAAACACGTTGATCTCTCCGGAAGAGAAACGTGTGGTTGCGTATCACGAAGCCGGGCATGCCATTGCAGGCTGGTTTTTAGAGCATACTGACCCATTGGTTAAGGTATCAATAGTGCCGCGTGGCGTTGCCGCGTTGGGTTATGCGCAGTATCTGCCAAACGAAAGGTTCCTGGTGGCCAAAGAGGAATTAATTGACGATATGACGCTTTCTATGGGCGGGCGTGTTGCCGAGGATATTGTATTTGGTAAAATTACAACCGGCGCATTAAGCGATCTGGAACGTATTACACGCCTTGCATATGGCATGGTGAAGATATACGGTATGAACGATAAGGTGGGTAACCTATCATTCTACGACCCGCAGGGCGAAAACCAGTTTGTAAAACCATACTCGGATGCTACTGCAGAACTTATTGATGCCGAGGTGCGTAATTTGATAGATTCGGTTTATTCGCGCACAAAGGAGTTGTTGAACAAACACCGTGAGGGTCTTGAGAACGTAGCCGCCAAATTATTGGAGAAAGAAGTGCTGTTTCAGTCGGATTTGGAAGAAATATTGGGTAAACGTCCATTTGAGCACCGTACCGCTTACGATAAATTTGTAAACGGCGAGCCTGCGCTGGTGCCTGATAATAACGCGATACCTGACAACCTGATCAACCCCGAATTATCAAGGATTGACAGCGCAACAGATACCGCTGCTAAAGACTAATGTTTAGCTAAAGCTTAAAGCCGGAAAGATCAATCAAAAGGGTCTTTTAGCTTTAAGCTTTTGCTTTAAGCTATACCATGAGGGATATTACCACATCAAAAGAAAAGCTTTTAAAAAAGGTGCGTAAGGCGCTTTTAGAGAAACGCGACAATCCCTATCCAAACCTGGAAGAACTGCCCATGTATCCGCCGATGGATGAGATGCTGGAAGTGGTTTTTGCCGAACAATTTACAGCAGTTAGCGGCCAGTTTGTTTTTTGCGAAGACGAAGTGCAGTTTGTTGAGAGCTTGCTTGAACTTGCCGAAGAACGTAAATGGCATAAAATATATTGCTGGGAACCCGCCCTGCAAGACTTGCTCAAAACCTACGAATATCCCTTTTTTGAGACCGATAAAGACTTTGACCAGGCCGAAGTAGGCTTTACCCTTTGCGAAGCCTTAATAGCGCGTAATGGCAGTATATTGCTTTCTAACGCTAATGCGGCAGGCCGTAGGTTAAGCATTTACCCGCCGGTGCACATTGTGCTGGCTTATACATCGCAGTTGGTGCCCGATCTTAAAGACGGCTTTAAACTGCTAAAGGATAAATATGGCCCACGTATGCCATCAATGATAAGCAACGTTACCGGACCAAGCCGCACCGCCGATATCGAAAAAACCCTGGTATTAGGCGCACACGGCCCAAAAGAACTTTTTGTTTTCTTACTGGACGGATAATTTGCTGCGGCAAGCTTAATCTGAGAAGCTGTTATAATAGCTTCAAATCTTCCAGCTCACATTCTTCTAATACCTGGCGCTGACTTAGCTTTTTATGGTCTGCCCATTTAATAAGGCGAATGTAACCACCTTCAATTTCTATCCCTGTAATATCACCATCATCAAAACAGCAGCAACCGCTGTTAAAATAGGTGTCCAGGTAACCATTAAAATCGGGTTGGGTATGGCCCTTTAAGTGCAACGCGGTGATCTTTTTCTCTATATCGGCTGCCTTTGCCGTGTCTTTCGCTTTTTTAGCGTTTTCAAGGCCGGTGTATAATATCTCCAACTGCGTTAACGACCGAAAGACGGGCTGGTGGGTGTGCCCGGTTATCAGCAGCATATTTTTTCGCTGGCTGCTCCACTCATACATCATACGGTTATGTTCTGTTTTTAACTGGTTATTGTAGGCCGGTGTATTAGGGTTAATACGCAAGTAGCCCTGCAACGGCCCCCAAATATCAGATACAAACCACTTACTAAACCAATTGCCATCGCTTTGCATATCGCCCTGGTGGCCATGTGTCATAAATATCTGCAGTTGCTTATCCTTTAGCTGGGTTTGCAAAACTACGCCTTCGTATATCCTTATAGCCTGCCCATATATCTGCATCAGGCTTACGGCCGCCAATGGGTCGTTGCCCCAGTACAGATCGTGGTTGCCAAAAATTTTCACAAAACGGTCATCATCAATAAACAGCTTCTCTTTTTCGAAAGTGCTTTTATTATGGCGCTTAACCGTTACAAACAAGTTTTCCCATAGCTCCTCGCTGTCGCCAAGGTTAATGTATGTAAAGCCCTCTTTATAATAATGATCGAGCGCGGCTAAATAGTTGCCTGCCGATTTAGCAAAAATATCTGCACCGTCCCGTGCACCTTTATGCTGGTCGGACAGGATGATGAACTTACCATCGGCCGCGTTAAAGGGGATAACCATGCCCTTTTTACCCAGCTTGGTGTTAATGCTTTTGTAAAGCGCGTTTAACGCCCTGTTTACACGCCCCTTGTTTGGCCTCGACGAATACTTGTCGGCCAGTTTTGATAGCGGTTTGTATAATAAGCGTTGTAAAAAATGGCGCATAGGTATGATAACAGGCGAAATAACTATTTGTTAAATTTTTTCAATACAATTGCTATTTGCTAAAAATATTAGCAATTTTGTGTTATGTCGCATGCAGATAACCCGGAATTTTTTAAGGGGAGAGGGGCCCAGGTAAATACCCATAACAAGTTTTTAAAAAGCAAATATGTACTTGAGCATATTGAAGGGCTTGACGAGCAGCTACTGGAAAACACCCATACCCAGCTTTTTGAAGAGAACCCAAAAAAGATAGTCAGCGAATCTAACAGCCCCGATCTTAGCCACATGCACTCTATTAACCCTTACCAGGGTTGCGAGCATGGCTGTATTTACTGCTACGCGCGTAACAGCCACGAGTACTACGGCTTTAGCGCCGGCCTTGATTTTGAACGGAAGATAATTGTTAAACGCAACGCGCCGCAACTGCTCGAAAAACATTTTAATAAAAAGGGATACGAACCTGTACCCATTGTGCTATCGGGCAATACGGATTGCTACCAGCCTATAGAGCGTAAATTAAAAATTACACGCGCCTTGCTGCAGGTGTTTTTAAAATACCGCCACCCGGTAAGCATCATCACAAAAAACAATGTGGTGCTGCGCGATATGGATATTTTAAGCGAAATGGCAGCCATGAAGTTGGCGCATGTAAATATCTCTATCACCTCGTTAAACGAGTCGTTAAGGCAAAAGCTGGAGCCGCGCACCGTTACCGGCATGAGCCGCCTGGCGGTTATTCAAAAACTTACAGAAAAGGGTATACCGGTAAGGGTAATGGTAGCGCCCATTATTCCCGGGTTAAATAGTAACGAGATACCCGACATTATTAAAGCGGCTGCCGACAGGGGCGCTGTATCGGCAGGGTTTACCATTGTGCGGCTTAACGGCAGTATTGCCGAAATATTTACCGACTGGATACACAAAGCGTATCCGGACAGGGCCGAAAAAGTGTTGAACATGATAAAGGCATGCCACAACGGCAACCTTAACGATAGTGACTTTGGCCGCCGAATGAGCGGCGATGGTCATGTGGCCAACTCCATACACCAATTATACCGCATGGCATGCGTTCGTTTCCTGGCGGGCCGCGAAATGCCGCCGTATGACCTTAGCTTATTTATGCCCCGTGACGGAAAACAGACGAGTATGTTTTAACTCACATCCTCAATCTTAAAGAAACCGACCTGCCCAGTGCCTGTATCAATTCAGGGTCGAAGGTTTGCAGGCCGTCTTTTTGCACCCATTTGGTTTTATCCTTCACTAATTGCAGCTTTTCGCCGTTAAGTAATAGGTCGAGTTCGGTAGTATTTTGGTTAATTAAGTTACTATTAACTATTTGGTAAACATAGTCTTTATCATCAAATGTTATTCGCAGTGGCAGTCCCATTAGTCTTCATCCTCCTGTTGTAAAGGTAAGCTCTAAACGCCAACAGGCCATTTTTATTTGAAAAAATTATAAAAAGCCAGTCGTTGCCTTTATAAATACCTCATCGCTATCTCTGGCATTTTCACGTGCTTAGGCACCTTTTTTACACGCATTGTAACATTTTGGTTATATCCTCCGTCTTGTGCTCCTATAATGGCCATTAAATAATCACAATTAACACACAAGCGGTTAGTTAGCAACTACTTGTGTTAAATTTTTTAATTAAATCAATAAGAATGAAAATACATTTATCTCTAAAATCGCTCATACTTGCGGTTGTTATTGTAGCAAGCGCACTTGCTTGCTGGGAACTACACCTGCGCAATCAGGGCATTGCGCCCGACTTTGACGACAGCCCGGAATTATGGGCCAATTCGCGCGCCATGGTTTACGAACCATCTGATAAAGCCACCGTTTTTATCGGCTCATCGCGAATTAAGTATGATTTGGATATCCCTACCTGGGAAAACTCCGCCCACACTCACGCTATTCAGTTAGCCATGGTGGGTTCGTCGCCACGTACTATTCTTAGCGACCTTGCAAACGACCCTAACTTTAAAGGGAAACTTGTTGTAGACGTAACAGAGGTGCTGTTTTTTAACGATGCTCCTTACGTTTTGGCATCACCTGGCGAAGGTATAAGCTATTACAAGAAACGCACACCAGCACAAAAGGCAAACTTTGTATTTGATAAATACCTTGAAGCCAACCTGGCCATGCTGAATAAAGACTTTTATTCGTTAAATGGCTTACTTAACCACACCGGCGTACCCAACCGCACGGGTGTTTATGCAGGACTGGATTTTCCGGTAGGCTTTGGCCAAACGCTATATAACAGGCAAACTAAAATGACGCCCGCCTTTTTAGCCGACACCAATCGCATTAACCAGGTGCGGGGCATATGGGGCTGCGTTGCTAAAATGAGTAAGGAACCGCCTGTAAGCGGTAAAGCATTGGATGCCATTTTTGCATCAGTTAAACATGATGTAGACAAAATAAAAGCAAGGGGCGGCGATGTTGTTTTTTTACGCACGCCATCAAGCGGCCCGTTTTTTATGGGCGAAAATATGGGCTATCCTCGGGCTAAATATTGGGACAGGTTAATTGCTGTAACCGGCTGCAAAGGCATCTACTTTACAGATTACCCTGCACTGGCCAATTTGGTATGCCCCGAGTTTTCGCACCTTAAACCCAGCGATGCTGTATTGTATACCAAAGGCATGCTAAATGCCCTTAAACAACAAACCGACTGGAAATTATAATTCATAATCTATCTCCTAAAATCTATCCTTATTTCATCATGATATTTAATTCGTATACGTTTGTAGCATTTTTCGCTGTTATGCTGGTGCTACACAACCTTCCGCTGCCATGGAAGGTGAAGAAAACCAATTTGCTATTGGCCAGCTAT
Organism: Inquilinus sp. KBS0705; assembly: GCA_005938025.2. Classification (NCBI taxonomy): domain Bacteria; kingdom Pseudomonadati; phylum Pseudomonadota; class Alphaproteobacteria; order Rhodospirillales; family Rhodospirillaceae; genus Inquilinus; species Inquilinus sp. KBS0705. Next base: position 242,525 of record VCCI02000002.1, read on the forward strand.
TTATTTTATGCGGCCTGGAACCCGCCCTTCATTCTGTTATTATGGGCTTCTACTGTTGTCGACTTTTTTGTTGGTCGAGCACTGTATACACAACAAAATAAAATTAAACGCAGGGCGCTATTAGTGGTTAGCCTAATTGGCAACCTGGGTATGTTGTGCTTTTTTAAGTATGGTAACTTTTTTCTGGAAAACTTTGTAGCTTTAAGCGACGCCATTGGGTTTAACTATCACCCCGCGCAGCCAAGCATTATTTTACCGGCAGGTATATCGTTTTATACCTTTACCACGCTGTGCTATACTGTAGATATGTATAAACGCGAAAGCAAACCTGTAAAATCGCTGCTTGACTTTTCGCTTTTTGTTACATTTTTTCCGCATTTGGTTGCAGGGCCAATTGTACGCCCGCCGCAATTGGTGCCGCAGTTTGAAACTCCGCGCAAAGCCACAAAGCAAAACCTGTTAGATGGCCTGCTGCTATTAACACTGGGGCTTTTTATGAAGGTGGTACTTGCTGATAATATGCTGGCCGCAACCGCCGATACCGTTTTTGGCTTTGCAGGCAAGTTAGGCTCGCTGGATGCCTGGGCTGGTGTGCTCGCCTTTTCAGGGCAAATATTCTTTGATTTTGCCGGCTACTCTACCGCCGCTATAGGGGTGGCTTTATGCCTGGGTTTTGTGTTGCCGCAAAACTTCTTATATCCATATGCTGCTACAGGCTTCTCTGAGTTTTGGCGCAGGTGGCATATTACCTTATCATCATGGCTGCGTGATTATTTATACATCCCACTGGGCGGTAACCGCAAAGGAAAATTCAGGACATATATTAACCTGATGATCACGATGCTGATAGGTGGCCTGTGGCATGGTGCCAACTGGACGTTTGTTGCGTGGGGCGGCCTTCATGGTTTATATTTATGGGTAGAGAAAGCCATAGCTGATAAAAAACGAAAACAAGCCTCCGTATTATCTACAAGCAATACCGAAACTGTTTTATCTACAGCGTCTATTGTTCCGGAATTAAAGTTGAAGGATAACATTTTGAAGGCCTTATTTACTTTTTTACTGGTTTGCATTACCTGGGTTTTCTTCCGCTCGGCCACATTTTCCGGCGCCTGGAACATTCTTAGCTCAATGTTTACACAAAGCGCAGGTATTAAGCCGCTATTAACAAGTATTGCCATTATAAAAGTGGCCGTAGTTATACCGCTAATGCTGTTTTTTCACTGGGTAATGCGCAATACAACTGTTTTAAAAACCGCCGGCAAATTGCCTTGGTGGGGCGTGGCTTTGGTTTGGTCGGCAATGTTTATCATGATCGTCTTAAGCCAGGAGTCAAGCAAATCATTTATTTATTTTCAGTTTTAACGATATGGCTGTAGCTATTTAAGCGCGTTACACCGGCTTGCAGCGAGTGGAGGTAACTATACCCGAATGCTTATGCAAGCTGGTTCCTATATAAATTACAGCATAAAAAAAAGCCCCGTAAACGGGGCTTTTGTATTAGTTTTATATGTGGTTTGCTATTAAACAGCAGCTTCTTCTTCCAAAGCCATTTGCTCGTCAACCAAAATACGGCCGCAATGCTCGCAAACGATAACTTTTTTACGCTGACGGATATCCGACTGGCGTTGTGGAGGTATCTGGTTAAAGCAACCAGAACATGAATCGCGCTGAATGGTTACAACAGCTAAGCCATTTTTAGCGTTGCTGCGTAAACGGTTGTAAGCAATTAACAAACGCTCGTCGATAGTAGCGGTAGCTTTCTCGGCTTGTGTTGTTAACTCCGTTTCTTCTTTTTCAGTTTCGGCCGTAATGGTGCCTAACTCATCTTTCTTAGCATCAAGGTCGCTGCGACGTGCTTCCAGGTCGGCAAGTGCTTTTTCGTAAATGGTGGTTTTTGATGCGATCTCGAAACCGTACTCGCGAATTTTTTTCTCGCTTACTTGTATATCTAAGCCTTGTATCTCAATTTCTTTCGAAATGGCATCGTACTCGCGGTTATTTTTAACCTCGTTAAGCTGCGTTTCGTATTTTTTTATGTTCGATTGAGCATCTTTGATCAGGTTCTTGCGGGTTACAATTTCGTCCTCAAGGTCATCAAGCTCGTTTTTGATCTTTTGTATGCGGGTTTCTAATCCGGCAACGTCATCTTCCAAGTCGGCTACTTCCATAGGCAGCTCGCCTCTTACCTGGCGAATCTTATCAATTTTGGTGTGGATGAGTTGCAGGTCGTATAAAGCTTTAAGCTTTTGTTCTACGGTTTGTTCCATTAAATAAAATATTTGACGGGGTTTGTATTCACTTTTGTTAAACGGACCGCAAAGTTAACAAATTTTTTCTGAATAATTTCATACAATAATTGTTGCGTAAATTGCTCACTTTCAAAATGTCCAATGTCGGCAATCAATATCTTTCCTTCGGCATCAAAAAACTCGTGGTATTTGTAATCTGCCGTAATAAAAACATCGGCACCGGCTGCTATGGCATGCTTTAATAAAAAGCCACCCGAACCGCCGCAAACAGCCACTTTTTTAACCTGCTTACCAGTAAACGCTGTGTGCCTTATAACGGCGGCCTGCATCTTTTCTTTTACCTCAGCCAAAAAATCGTCCTGCTCCATTGGCAGCTCAAGTTCGCCTATCATGCCGCTTCCTACCTGCTGGTGCTGGTTGGTAAGGGCATACAGGTCATAGGCCACCTCTTCATAGGGGTGGGCCAGTACTAATGCCATGATGATTTTGCTCTCCAAATTAGCCGGGTAAACGGTCTCTATCCGCACCTCTTCTTCGTGGTGGCGTATGCCGGGCTCGCCTACGTATGGGTCGCTGTTCTCGTCTCCTTTAAAAGTGCCTGTGCCTTCGGCGTTAAAACTGCATTCGCTGTAATTGCCAATATTACCCGCCCCTGCATGGAACAGCGCATTACGCACCTGGTCGGCTTGTGCAAGCGGCACATAGGTAACCAGCTTTTTCAGGATATTATGTTTTGGTGCAAGTATATGTGTATTAACAATACCCAGCGTTTCGCAAATGCGGGCGTTAACCCCGGTATGGATGCTATCTAAATTGGTATGGATAGCATAAATAGCGATATCGTTTTTAATGGCCTTTTCTACCACCCGCTCCACATAAGTTTTACCATTAAACTTTTTTAGCCCTTTAAATACAATGGGGTGGTGCGATACAATAACCTGGCAACCCGTAGCAATAGCCTCATCAACCACGGCTTCGGTGCAATCAAGCGATACCAGCGCCTGGGCTATGTCCATATCCGGCCGCCCTACTATAAGGCCCGAGTTATCGTATTCTTCCTGGTAGGCCAGCGGGGCCAGGCTTTCCAGGTAAGCGGTAAGCTGTGCTAATTTCATAATTCATCTAAGTTTTTTATCCCCTGTATTCAGCACAGGTAAGCTATCTATTCCGCCTTCATCCAAACTACCTTTTGTTCGGGCTGATGAGGCTGTGCTATTACATCTGCGTACAAGGCCGGTCTGCGGGCTTTAATATATCTATAACCACCGGCATCTGTTAATTTATCGGCAGTGGCCGTTGCTATAACCATATCGTCATCAAAAGTACGGCATTCGGCCACAATGTCGCCAAAGGGGTCTATTATCATCGAGCAGCCGTTTTTTACCTGGTCGTCATCCATGCCTATCGGGTTAGAAAACACCGCGTATAGTGCGTTATCATAGGCTCTTGCGGGCAGCCATTTCATTAGCCAGGCCCTGCCCTTCAGCCCGTCAAATTCTTGCCTAAGTGTTGTTGGATCTGTTTCGCGGTTTTGCCAAAGTGCCGGGTCAACAAAGCCGGCTCCGGGGCGTGGCGAGGGTGTACACATGGTAACATGTGGCATAAATACAATATCAGCGCCAAGCAGTTTTACAGCGCGAACGTTTTCAATAACATTATTATCGTAACATATTAATATGCTGCACTGCCAGCCGTTTATATCAAAAACTACATACTTATCGCCGGGTGTAAGGTGCGGATTTATAAAAGGGTGCAATTTGCGGTGTTTGGCAACCAGCCCATATTTATTAACACAAACGTGCGCCTTGAATAAATTGCCTTCGGTATCCTTTTCAAACAACCCGGCTAAAATGGTAATGTCGAGCTCGCGTGCAAAGTCGGTAAGTTTTTTAATACTCGGGTCATCAGGTATAACTTCGGCTAAATCAAGCATTTGTTGTTTATTTAAATGCCGGGCAAAGCTATAGCCGGTTACCGAACATTCGTGAAAAGCAACAACATGCGCCCCTTGCGATGCTGCTTTTGTTGCCAGCCGCTTAATTACTGATAAATTGTAGTCTTTATCGCCGCTTTTATTTTCAAACTGCGCAGTAGCAATTTTTAGGTTTTCCATTTTAAACGAGTGAAAACAAATATAATGGTTATGCTTTCATAAACACAAAAGCCCTATCACTTGATAAGGCTTAAAAACAACAAGATCAAAACTATTGTAATATTTTCTTTGGCGCCGGCCGTGGTTACGGCCTTCCAATGCTTACAATGGTTTTGATCTTTGCTTGGTTACAAGTGTAGCACAGTACTATGCAGCATGTACTTTTCTTGCTTTCATGGTTTTTAGGTCGCTTAATAAAATGCTCATTAGCTGTTTATCAAAGTTCGACACTAATTTTATTGTGGTTGGTTTTTGGTAAGTTTTCATCATCGTTTATTTTAAATATGTAAAGTATTATTATTGGTAAATGCCCATTTTAACAACATGGAAGCTTTCGTAAGCCATTTTTTGGTTGTACTCCATTGCCAGTGATTTGTGGTTGATAAGGTCCATTATCGATCCTATAAAACACAAGCCTATGGTAAACAGATACAATAAGCCCATACCTACCTGGCCTGTCATAAAACGTTGTAATCCCGGCACTAAAAACATGCCTACTAACGAGAATATCAAAACATCCTGAGGGCTTTTTCTTTTGCTGGTATAAACCATATAAAAGTTTTGTTTTTGAGCATCAGTCAGGTCATTGGTGGCCTGATACAAAAAAGTCATTTCCTCGGTAGTGATACCATCTAATGACATATAAGGATTGTAAGTGTCCATTTTTTTAATTGTTAGTTGTTAATGATGATGTAAAACTAATATCCGATTAAAAATTAACCTATACAAAACTGGCAGCCAGTAATAAACTATCGGTAAAGCGGGGAAATATTACGGTGAAAACAGCAGGTTTTTATTCACCGATATTACTTATTGGCGGAAAGTAGCGGCGGCTACGAAGCAGGGTGACTATGCGGTATAATATAATGCCGGTGGCGGGTATACCCAACCAATGCGCGTGAAAAGAGTTTTTAATATCGCCATGAAATAAATAGGCGATGGCATGCCCCAGGCCGCAACCTGGGCACCAGGAAATGCCCATGGCTTTTAAGGGGCATAAACTAAAATGGCTTTTACCTACCGGGTTGGTAAAAGCCAGGCAAGTTAAAGCCACTATCCAGAATATTAATTCAAAGTACCGGTTAAAAAGTTTTTTAATCAACCTTGTTGCTTTTGGTGGTCAGCAATAAAGATACACCGAAAGCAATTATAACCCCAACCAATAATGCACCAAAAATACGCCCGCTAAAGCTTTGAAAGCTGGTATCGTTGCCGGATAAGGTGTAGTTAATATAAACAATACCGGCAAATACAGTAATTGCACCGCCAACCAATAATATTTTAAAGCTCTGTATAAGGGCCTCTAAAAAGCCCATCTGGCCCTTTAACTCGCCATCCCTAAAGTTTTTTACGCCAAAATACAGGCCTATAAGCGGTATCAAAACCGATATATACTCAATAGGCGATGTTTTGCTATCTGCAAGGTTGTACCCGGTGGTACGCATTACAAATATCCAAATGATACTTAAAACGCCTATTAATAGGCCAAAGATTACCGAGTTCTTCATGTTGTATAAAGTTTAGTAAATGCTTAGTCGTCGAAATATCATTTAAAAGTAAACAATAGGGCAAATTGTTTGCTATAATTTTTTGATAATTAACAAGCGCCAATTAAAAAGGCGTTTTTACGTATATTTGCACTGTTTTGAACATCCGTGATATATTAGAGCGATATAAAGCTGACGAACGGGTAAAGGCATTAGCGGCAGCGTTAAATGCCGGTAAAAACCCAAGAGTACAGCTGCGTGGTTTAGTCGGATCGGGTGATGCGGCCATGGCGGCAGCATTGTATTTTTTGCAGCACAAGCCTATCATATTTGTACTGCCCGAACGTGAAGAGGCCGCTTACTTTATGGCCGATCTGGAAAATCTTACCGGCAAGGATGTATTGCTTTTCCCATCATCGTACCGCAAACCATTTGAATTTACCCAGCCAGATAGCAGCAACGTTTTAGCCCGTGCAGAGGTTTTGAACGAGCTTAATCACTCAACCGAATATGGGCAGCTTATTGTTACCTACCCCGAAGCGCTGGCCGAAAAGGTAATAGATCGTGCGTCGCTTGAAAAAAACACGCTCGAAATATCGGTAAACAATAAATTGAGCATCGATTTTATTACTGAGTTTTTGGTTGAGTATGATTTTGACCGGGTAGACTTTGTGTACGAGCCGGGGCAATTCTCTGTTCGTGGGGGTATTGTTGATATCTTCTCTTTCTCGCACGACCTGCCTTACCGGGTGGAGTTTTTTGGTGATTTTATTGAGTCGATACGAACCTTCGAGATAGAAAGCCAGTTATCTGTTGAACAGGTAAAGCAAATTACTATTGTACCTAACGTGCAATCGAAGTTTTTAACCGAGAATAACATATCGCTTTTAGAGTATGTGGATACCGGCACACAGGTTTGGATAAAGGACGTACAGTTTACGCTTGATATTATACAAACCGGCCACAAAAAAGCAACTCAGTTATGGAAAGCGCTATCTGCCGGCGAGAAAAACCAAAATCCCGACTGGATAGACCCCAAATTTAGCTTTACCGACGAAAAATTAATAGCCGACCAGCTGCACGACTTTCCGGTGGTAGAATTTGGCAAGCAGTTTTTTTACCGCGAAGCCAGCCCCATTAATTTTGACATGCGCCCGCAGCCGTCTTTTAACAAAGACTTTAGCCTGCTGATACATAACTTTAAAAATAACGAAGCCGAAAAGATAGAGAACTACATACTTACCGATTCGGCGCGACAGGTTGAGCGGCTTTACGCCATCTTAGAAGACCTGGACAAAAACGTAAAATTTACCCCCATCAGCGTATCTATACGCGAGGGGTTTATTGACCGCGAACAAAAGCTGGCTTGCTATACCGACCACCAGATATTTGACCGCTATTACAAATACAAACTAAAAAAGGGCTATCAGCGCTCGCAAGCCATCACTCTTAAAGAACTGCGCGACTTAAAGCCGGGCGATTTTATAACCCATATAGACCATGGCATTGGCAAATACGCCGGACTGGAAAAAGTAGAGGTGAATGGCAAAACACAAGAGATGATACGCCTTGTGTATGCTGATAATGACCTGCTGTATGTAAATATTAACTCGCTTAACCGCATTAGCAAATATAGCGGCAAAGAAGGGACACAACCCCGCATGAACAAGCTGGGCACCGATACCTGGGAACGGCTAAAAAAAACCACAAAAAAAAAAGTTAAAGACATTGCCCGCGACCTTATAAAACTTTACGCGGTACGCAAGGCGCAGGATGGCAATGCCTTCTCGCCCGATAGCTATTTACAAACCGAGCTGGAAGCATCCTTTTTATACGAAGATACCCCCGACCAGGAAAAAGCCACTGTTGATTTTAAAAAGGACATGGAGTCGCCGCACCCTATGGACAGGCTGATATGCGGCGATGTGGGCTTTGGTAAAACAGAGATAGCCGTTCGTGCGGCATTTAAAGCGGTTGCCGATAGCAAGCAGGTAGCCATTTTGGTGCCTACCACCATTTTAGCGGCCCAGCATTATAAAACCTTTAGCGACCGGTTAAAGGGCTTCCCGGTAAATATTGATTACGTAAACCGCTTTAAAAGCAGTAAGCAAATAAAAGACACCTTAACCAATTTAAAAGAGGGCAAGGTAGATATCATTATAGGCACGCACCGTTTGGTAAGTAAGGATGTTAAGTTTAAGGACCTTGGCCTGATGATAATAGACGAAGAGCAAAAGTTTGGCGTGAGCACTAAAGAAAAGCTGAAGCAAATGCGCGCCAATGTAGATACGCTTACGCTTACTGCTACACCTATACCCCGCACGCTGCACTTTTCGCTGATGGGGGCAAGGGATCTGTCTATTATATCAACACCGCCGCCAAACCGGCAGCCCGTTGTTACCGAATTGCATGTGTTTAACGATACGCTGATAAAAGAGGCCGTTGAGCACGAAATTGAGCGCGACGGGCAGGTATTCTTTATCCACAACCGCGTAGCCGACCTGCCACAATTGGGCGCGATGATACACAAGCTGGTACCAAAAGCCCGCGTAGGTATCGCGCACGGCCAGTTAGAGGGCGATGCCCTGGAAGACGTGATGTTGAAATTTGTGAATCACGAATACGATGTGCTGGTGGCTACTACAATTATTGAGGCCGGCCTGGATATACCAAACGCCAATACCATTATCATCAATCATGCCCACATGTTTGGCCTTAGCGACCTGCACCAGATGCGCGGTCGTGTGGGCCGTAGTAATAAAAAGGCTTTTTGTTATTTGCTAAGTCCGCCTTTATCAACCCTTACCAACGAGGCGCGTAAACGATTGAGCGCTATTGAAGAGTTTAGCGACCTGGGCAGTGGCTTTAACGTAGCCATGCGCGATCTGGATATTCGCGGCAGCGGTAACCTGTTAGGTGCTGAACAAAGCGGCTTTATAGCCGAGATAGGTTTTGAAATGTACCACAAGATACTGGACGAAGCCATACAGGAGTTGAAAGAAGATGAGTTTAAGGGCGTTTTCCCTGATGACAAGCCGAGGCCTTTTATCTCGTTCACCCAAATTGATACCGACCAGGAGATATTAATACCGGATGAGTATGTAACCAGCATAGCAGAACGTTACAACCTTTACACCGAACTAAGCAAGCTGGAGAACGAAACTGAGCTGGCCGCTTTTCAGCAGCAGTTACACGATAGGTTTGGACCAATACCCCCACAGGTAAACGACCTGTTGAACAGTATGCGCCTGCAGTGGCTGGGTAAAGCCGTCGGCTTTGAGAAAGTGTCGCTTAAAAAGAATGTACTACGCGGCTATTTTATCACCAACCAGCAGTCGGCTTATTTTGAAACGGATGCATTTAAAGAAGTGCTGAGCTTTGTGCAGCGCAACCCGCGACGTACCAATTTAAAAGAAGTTAAAAACACCCTGCGCCTAAGTGTAGAAAATGTAACCAGTATTGATGCCGCGGTTGAAGTATTAAGCGAGATCGCATGGGTGGGGGTGTAACTATCCCTTCTTTTTATAAATACCTTTCAAATTTCTGCCCAACTCGCGGTAATCCAATCCGTAGCCCACAACAAACTGGTTAGGTATCTGGAAGGCTACATAACGCAGTTCTTCTATACTATGCTCAATCGAGTCGGGTTTTAAAAGCAGGCTGCAAACAGTGATGGATGCAGGGTTGCGCACCATTAGTTTCTCTATTAAAAATTTGATGGTGTTGCCGGTATCTATAATGTCTTCTATCAGGATAATATCGCGGCCTTTAATATCAATGGTCAGGTCAAAATCATCGCGTATTTTACGGGTGCTGGATACCCCACCGAAATACGAGGCCAGCTTAACAAAGGTAACCTCGCAGGGCACAACAATCTCTTTTACCAGGTCGGCAATAAACAAAAAGCTGCCGTTAAGCACGCCCACAAAAACCGGCGAACGGCCTTCAAAATCCTTATTTATCTCCTGTGCTACTTCAACAATACGCTCCTGTATCTGCTGGTGCGAAAACAGCGGCTCAAATTCAAGGTCGGCTATGCGTAATTCCATGAGGGCAATATAAATAAATATGTAAATAACGCTTGTAAAATTATCGTAAAAGTTCACCTAAAATAAGCAGCCATTTGTATAATCTGTTTAAAATCAGCACAAAGCAGGCCTTATCTCTGTTAAGAAAGTATAAAACACTATCTTTGCATCCTTCATGATCGATCACCAGGTACATACATTAGCCAACGGCATACGCATATTATTTAAACATTCGCCATCGCCCATAACACACTGCTGTTTTGTGCTTAATGCAGGCTCGCGCGATGAATTACCCAATAAAGAAGGCCTGGCCCACTTTATTGAGCACCTGCTGTTTAAAGAGACTCAAAGGCGCAACACCCCACAAATTTTAAACAGGCTTGAATTAGTGGGTGCCGACCTTAATGCTTATACCACTAAAGAATATACCTGCATACACGCCTCGTTGTTAAAACAACACCTGGAGCGCACTGTAGACCTGTTTGAGGATATCCTGTTTCATTCTACCTTCCCGGCAGACGAGATGGAGAAAGAGCGTGGGGTGATACTGGACGAAATTGCATCATACCTGGACCAGCCCGAAGAGGCCATTCAGGATGATTTTGAAGAATTGCTTTTTGCCGGGCACCCTATAGGCAAAAACATTTTAGGCACTCCGCAAACAGTTGCCGTATTAAATGGCGACGATATTAAACAGTTTATTGCCGCCAATAATAATACCCATCAAATGATTTTTGCGGTATATGGCGACTACGACTTTAATAAACTGGTTAAGTTATGCGACAAGTATTTTGGCACGGTAGCAGAAAATACATCAGTTAAGCACCGCGAGGAGCCTCAATTAATTGCCGGCGGTTATCACGTAGTTAAAAAGCCTATCGCGCAAACGCATTGCATATTAGGCAGCAGGGCCTACCCTTCATCGCACCCTAAAAAGTATGGTTTGTTGCTGTTAAATAATATTTTGGGCGGCATGGGCATGAGCAACCGCCTGAACCTTGAAATACGCGAGAAACATGGCATTGCCTACACCATCGAATCTAACTACACCTCGCTTACCGATACAGGCATATTCTCGATATATTTTGGCACCGATGCAGGCAAGGCCGAAAAGGCTTTAAAGCTGGTACATAAAGAGCTAAAGAAACTACGCGAACAAAAATTAGGCGCTGTGCTTTTGCGCCAGGCTAAAGAGAAGTTTATTGGCCAAATAGCATTAGCCGAAGAAAACCGCATGAGCCTTATTATATCAATGGCTAAAAGCCTCCTTGATTTTAATCATATCGATTCGCTTGAAGACATTTTTGCTAAGATAAATGCTGTTACAGCCGAAGATCTGCTGGAGATAAGCAACGAAATTTTCGATAATGACCGTATGATAACCTTATTATTTGAGCCTAAAGACTAAAAATCTTATTTTTGTGCGATGAAATATCCTATTGTAGCATATGGCGACCCAGTTTTAAGGCGGAAGGCTCCTTCGATAGAGCCGGACGAATATCCGCATATAAAAGAATTGGTGGGCAATATGTTCGAAACCATGTACGGAGCACGCGGCGTAGGATTGGCGGCGCCACAGGTTGGCCTGTCTATGCGTTTGTTTGTTATTGACGCTTCGGTTTTTGATGATGAAGAGCCGGAATTAAAAGACTTTAAAAAAGCATTTATCAATGCTGAAGTGTTAGAAGAGAGCGGCGAGCCCTGGTCATTTAACGAGGGCTGCCTAAGCATACCCGATATTCGCGAAGATGTATCACGCAAGCCCGTTGTACGCCTGAGCTACTACGACGAAGATTGGAAACACCACGAAGAAACTTTTAAAGGCATGGCCGCACGCGTGATACAACACGAATACGACCATATAGAAGGTAAGCTGTTTACCGACAAACTGAACCCGCTACGAAAACGCCTTATAGAGAAAAAGCTGAACAATATTTCGAAAGGCTTGGTTGATGTAGACTACAGAATGAAATTCCCGGACGCTAAGAGAGGCAGATAGAGGCCACTATTTAGGCCGTTAGCCTAAGTATAGAAAACAAAAAAGGATGTTGGTAACCAACATCCTTTTTTGTTTCGTTATTATCTGATCTCTTACATTAATTCTTCGAGCCGTCGCTTATAGATTTTATCAGGCTTCCCCAGGCAAATGGGTTAAGCAGGGGATTAGTAATTGAGTGCGAGTTGACGATGTTGGTGTGCATTTGCGCGGCGTTGGCGGCCTGCTGCTCCTGTCCGTCACGCGGAAGCGTGTTGGTCATGGCTACTATTGATGCTCGGCTTATATTTTTACGGGCTATCTCTAAATCGTCGTCGGCCAGCTTAGCTGTTATAAAATCTTTTCTGAATTCGTCCGTAGTGGCCCACGGAAATACTCTTACCATTGGCAAGTTGGTTATCTGCGGCTTTATCATTACCTGCAGGGTATAGCTCTTATTTTTAACATTGGCAGGTATAACCACCTCTACAGGTGCGTAGCCAATAGCTGTAAAGTGCAGGGTGTCTTGCTCATGTACTACAAAAGAAAAATAGCCTTTATAGTTGGATACATTGGCCACATTATGATTAGTTGAATTGGTAATATTTACATAAGGTACAATTACCCCTGTACTATCGGCATTATATACCACACCCGTAAATTGCACAAGCGGCTTCTCGGCCTTTTGCGCAAATGCAGATAGCGATGCAAATAAAAATAATATACCTATTAACTTCTTCATTGTATAACCTGTACTGTAAACACGCTTGTTTGGTTTTAATAAACGTGTAAAAATACATTATTGAAATAATCCGGTCTTCAATTTAACAATTCTTAACACTATCGCAGGTTTTCGGGCAATACGGCATTAGGGTCATCAATATCCGTTAGGTTTACGGCCTCAATTCCGGCAATCTCGGGTACGGCCTTCAGTATGGCCTGCTCAATACCAGCCTTAAGGGTCATGATGCTCATTGGGCACGATCCGCATGAGCCAAGCAACCTTAGCTTAACCACTTTTTCAGGGGTTATTTCTTCTATAGAAACGTTACCGCCATCTGCCTCTAAATAAGGGCGAATGGTATCTAACGCTGCTTCCACCTGATCTAATAAACTCATTTTAATTAAATTATAAAGTAAAGTTATTAATTATTTACCACATTTAAGTTATTTGCCCTTTGGGCATTACTTATAGATACCTGCTGCGCCACGCGCCTGGCCATTTCCATAAATGCGCTGTTCATTACGCCGGCTTCGTCTAATACTATCGGGCGCCCGGCATCACCGGAGTCGCTTATTCCCTTTATAAGTGGTATATCGCCCAAAAACGGAACATCCAGTTGTTGCGCCAGTTTTTGACCGCCGCCCTGGCCAAATATGTAGTACTTGTTCTCAGGCAACTCGGCAGGTGTAAAGTACGACATGTTTTCTACTATGCCCAGTATAGGCACATTAATGGCATCCATCATAAACATGCCAATTCCTTTTTTAGCATCTGCAAGGGCCACATTTTGCGGCGTAGTTACAATTACCGCTCCTGTAACCGGGAATGTTTGCGTAATGGTAATGTGTATATCGCCTGTGCCGGGTGGCAGGTCGACCACTAAATAGTCAAGATCGCCCCAATCGGCATCATTAAACAGCTGTTTAACAGCTGTTGATACCATTGGCCCGCGCCATGGCACAGGCTGGTTAGGATCGGTAAAAAAGCCAATAGATAGTAGTTTGATGCCAAATTTCTCAATAGGCTCTATCCGGGTTTTACCATTCTCCTGGCTCGCCCTTGGCCGTTCGCCTTCCAGGCCAAACATAATAGGGATAGAGGGGCCATAAATATCGGCATCTATCAAACCAACTTTCGCGCCCGTTTTTGCCAATGCAAGCGCCAGGTTAACCGATACGGTAGATTTACCTACCCCGCCTTTACCCGATGCTACAGCAATAATATTTTTAACACCCGGCACCCCGGTGTTTTTTTGTGAGGTTACCCTTGATGTCATGTTAACAGTTACCTCAATATCTTTGCTTATAAAGTGCCCAATGGCATTGCGGCAAGCATTTTCTATCAGCGCCTTTAAGGGGCATGCCGGCGTAGTTAACACTACCGAAAAGCTAAGCCTATTGCCGTTTATAGCAATGTCCTGTATCATATTCAGGGTCACCAGGTCTTTTTTCAGATCCGGCTCTTCTACATTACTCAGGGCTTGTAAAACTTGTTCTTTAGTAAATTCCATATTTATTTAATTGCAAAAATACGAAAACAGGTAGCTGCTTGCGTTTGTTAAGAAAACATTTGCTGAAACTAAGCGTTTGCAGCACATTAGATTTAGTTTAGTTTTGGAGTAAATTTCACAAATGCGCGCGATCCGTATCAACATCAATCCCAAATATATTCGTATTGCTGGTATAGTAGCTGCTGTTATAGTAGTTATTATTTTAATTGGCGGGTATGTAGCTTATTCTAAACGCGAAGCATTGCTGCAAAAAGCCATTTACAAAGCTAAGGCAAAAGCAAAAAGAGATTATAATTTAGATGTAAAAATAGGTTCGGCACATTTTACCGGCCTCAGCTCGGTAGCTTTTTCAGATATTGCTGTAGTGCCTTATCAGCGCGATAGCTTGCTTTCGGTAAAGGCATTTAGTGTAAGCGTAAAAATACTACCCCTTATATTTGGCAATGTTAAACTGGCCGATGTATCTCTTAAGGATGCCCACTTAAACTTAACCAGCATTAAGGGTATTAAAAATTTCGACTTCCTTTTTAAAAAGAAACGAGATACTACCAAAAATACCAAAATTGACCTGTCGGATGTATCCGATAACCTCATCAACGAGGTTTTGTATAAGATACCGGATAATCTTACACTTAACAACTTCCTTATTTCTTTTACCGATGATACTACCCATCTTAAGCTGCTTGCCCAAAACGCACTGATAAAAGATGGTAAGTTATCGTCGACCATTAAGGTTGATGATGGGGCATCAACCTGGCATTTTGATGGTATAATGCACCCATCAGATAAAGATATTGATGTAAGGCTTTACGCCGACGGCAAAAAGGTAGAGTTACCCATTATCGAAAAGAAATATAAGCTAAAACTGAACTTTGATACGCTGACCACCAAACTGATAAAGGTTAAGCATGGCGACGGCGAAACTAAGATTTATACCTATTGCGCCGTGCGCAACCTTTTGGTTAACCACCCGGGGCTTTCGGTAAGTGATATTATAGTGCCCAACGGATCAATTGATGCTAACGTTTTTGTAGGCTCTAACTATCTTTCGTTAGACAGTTCGTCTGTAATACACTTAAAAAAGCTTACGGCTAACCCATTTTTAAAATATACACTTAACCCTGTTAAGATATATGAGATGAAGATACGCACAGGGTGGATAAATGCCCAGGATGTGTTTGATTCTTTCCCTACCGGGATGTTTGAGTCGTTAGAGGGGATGAAGGTATCGGGCAAGCTAAACTATAACCTTAACATGTTTTTAAACATGGCACATATAGATGATATGGTGTTTGATTCGCGTTTAGACAAGGATAACTTTAAAATACTAAAATACGGCAAAGCCGACCTGGGCAAGCTAAATGGCGTTTTCACCTATACCCCATACGAAAGGGGAAAGCCAATGCCTTCGTTTGTTGTTGGCCCGCAAAACCCTGATTTTACGCCTTTACAAGACATCTCGCCCAACCTGCGAAATGCGGTGATGACAGCCGAAGATCCCTCTTTCTATACCAATCATGGCTTTGTTGACGAGTCTATCCGCAAATCATTTGCTACAGATATAAAGGAGAAGAAATTTAAAAGGGGCGGTAGCACCATATCTATGCAGTTGATCAAGAACTCATTTTTAAGCCGTAATAAAACCCTTTCACGCAAAATTGAAGAAATATTAATTGTTTGGCTGATAGAGAATAACCGCATCATGACCAAAAACAGGATGCTGGAGGTATACTTTAATATAATTGAATGGGGCCGTGGCATTTATGGCATTGGCGAAGCTTCGCATTACTATTTTGGCAAATCACCATCGGAGTTAACTATTGGCGAAAGTATTTATCTGGCCAGTATTGTGCCTAATCCTAAAGCCGGCTTATATGCTTTTCAGCCCGATGGAACGTTAAGGCAGGGCTTGCATGGCTATTTTAACCTTATTGGCCGCTTAATGGCCAGCAGGGGGTACACCAGCCGGGATACTAATGCCTATGGTTTTTACAGCGTACGCCTTCGCGAGGGGCTTCGCCAGCAAATAGCACCTATTGATACCGCCGTTGCCGATAGTTTGATGCACCAAACTGATGAAGACGACAACATGGTAATACCAGTAGTTGAAGAGACCAAAAAACCAAACTTCTTTCAGCGGTTATTTGGTAAAAAGGACACCACTCAGGCTAAAGTAGAAGAAAAGATTAAAGAGACCAACGAGGCTATTAAAACACGCCTAAAACAAGAAATTGAACAGGTTAAAGCCGATTACAAGAACCGCATAAATAATATAGATACGGCAGGCAAAACCAAAAAAGAAATTAAGGAAGAAAAGAAGCGCTTGAAAGAAGAAAGCAAACAAAAAGAGCGCGACCTTAAAGATAAAATGCCTTAAACACTTTATTATTATTTTACACTGACAGTTACATTACCTAAGCATGACGCGGTTGCGTGTTTAAACATATATGTTTGCCCATATATAAATACGCAAACTCATGTCATTAACGGATAAATTAAACTGGCGATATGCCACGAAGAAATTCGACAGCACTAAAAAAATTGCCGCCGATAAATTAGAGGCTTTATTAAGTGCTTTACAACTTGCACCATCATCATTAGGTTTACAGCATTACCGCATATTGGTTATAGAAGATGCCGCTATACGCGCCAAACTGCGCGAAGCCGGTTATGGCCAGTCACAA
Source organism: Inquilinus sp. KBS0705 (assembly GCA_005938025.2). Lineage (NCBI taxonomy): Bacteria > Pseudomonadati > Pseudomonadota > Alphaproteobacteria > Rhodospirillales > Rhodospirillaceae > Inquilinus > Inquilinus sp. KBS0705. The sequence goes on from VCCI02000002.1 coordinate 259,337, forward strand.
ATAACCGATGCATCGCAACTGATCGTTTTTGCAGCTGAAACCAATATGAATGAGGATTTTGCCTCTAAGTACATTAACCTTGTTGCTGAGACCCGCAATACAAGTGCCCAAAACCTTGAAGGTTATAAAACAATGGTGATGGGAGCCATTAATAACCGCACGCCCGAGCAATTGTTAATATGGGCACAAAAACAAGCTTACATTGCCTTAGGGGTGTTAATTACTGCATCTGCCGACCTTGACATAGACAGCTGTCCCATGGAAGGCTTTGATGCCAGTAAATTTGATGAGATACTGGGCTTAAAAGAAAAAGGCTTAACGGCAACCGTAATGGCAACAATTGGCTACCGTGCCGAGGATGACACATACGCACAACTTGCAAAGGTGCGCCGCCCCGCTGCAGAATTGTTTATACGCATATAATTCCCAAACTGGCTACAAAGGCGGGTGCGTTCGGTTATATCAATTTGCCATGGTTTGTATATTGGTATGGTCAAAGGCCCCGCCTTTGCTGTGTTTTAACTTTCGTTTTGCATGATTTTGCGCTTTCTGAATATTTTTTAATCAAAGGTTAATTAACGGCATGGCATTTGCGTAAGTAATGTAAATTATTTGCCATGCCCAAAAAGATATTAATAGTTGACGATAATGCCCTTATTTTAGAATTAATGGGTGTTATATTGGATGCATATGGCTACGAAGTAATAACATTTAGCACCGGCACAGGGGTTGTGAATGAAATAAACATTAATCACCCCGACCTGGTTATATTAGATGCCTGGCTGCCCGGAATGGATGGCCGTGATATTTGTAAATTATTAAAACAAAATAAAGCTACCGAGCACTTGCCGGTAATTATTTGTTCAGCGAGCGATGATTTACATAAGGCGATGTACCAGGATGGCGCACCTAACGACATATTACCGAAGCCATTTGATATGAATGATCTTCTTAAAAAGGTTAATTTTCAGTTAGCCGCCTAATAAACTGAAAAAAAAGCCGGACATTATAAATGCCCGGCTTTTTTATTTTTGTACCTATTACTCAAACGCAGCCTTTAGCTGGATATATTTACTAATATCGTTTGACTTAAACCCCTTCTCTTTCATCTTAGAAATATATTCCGGCGTTATATTCATTGATTTTAGTGCTGTTGCATCACCAATGGATATCTTGTCGAAGCCGACAGAGCCAAAACTTTTCAGATATTCGGGAGTGATACCTAATGCTTTTAATGATGTTGCGTCGTTAATATTAATATCGTAGCCGGCTTTTTTAAAGCTTGAAATAAAATCGGCGGTAACCCCTAATGCTTTCAACGATACCAGCGTACTTAGCGATATGTTTTTATAACCGGCATCTGTAAAATCTTTAGCGTAGTCGCCTTTAATTCCCATCGATTTTGCCGAGATCAAATCATCAGCCGATACATTTTTGTAGCCGGCCGCTTTAAGGCTGCGTATATAAGCAGCGTCAACGCCCACCGCCTTCATGCTTACCAATTTACCTCGCTCAAGGTTAGTATAGCCCTCGGCTTTTAATGCATTTACATAGGCATCATCAACATTTAGTGCTTTATACGATATTATATCATCTACAGGGATGCGCGCTGCTCCTTTTTCTGTCGCCTTAGCCGCTTCCCGTCCCGTAACAGGGGCTTTACCGTTCATTTTGCTAAGATATTGGCCTGTTATTCCCTGGGCCTTAAAGCTAACCAGCTGATCAAAAGTAAGGTTGGTATAACCTGCTTTTTTAACCTCGGCAAAATAGCCCGCGCTAATGCCCAATGCTTTGCCCGATACCAGATCGTTAATAGATGGTTTAGGGAAGCCGCTTTGTGCCCAAAACTTTATATAAGGTTCATCAACCTTTAGTGCTGCGGCGGCTATCAGGTCGTCTTTTGACAAGTTTTTGTAGCCATTATTCTTTAGCATGGTTACATACCCTCTTTTAATGTTGATCATAAAAAAGGCAAGGTCATCCTCTTTATCAATTTTGGTGATCCCCTCGTTTCGCAAGTAGGTTGCAAATGATGGATCGGCTACAAATTTGTAATCGCCATATCCTTTGTTGCCCTCAAACTTGCCGGTAAAGTTCATGGTGCCTGCTTCGCGTATCAGCTTAAAATCGCCTTTTGTGTTAGTTGGCAGTGCGGTAAAATCGCTAACCTTAAAATCCGAGCTATTCATCCATGTGTCGTCGTCATCGCCGGCTTTTTTAAACTGAATCGATAGCTTGTCTCCCTTTATAGTAGCAAACCAAGCCCCGGTGCTGTGATCTTCCCATTTATAATTTTTGTTTTTCGCAGTCTCCTGGCTTAATGCCACAGGCTGGTTTAATGCACATACCATAAATGCCATTAATGGCATCAGAAAAAAGTATTTCCAGCTGGTATGAATGTTTGATCTTTTTGCGTTCATCATAACTATTCGTTTTTTTAAGAGTGATTGGTTGTAGTTTGTAGTTACACGAAGCGATAAATGCGGTACCGAAACTTTTAATAAGCTCATTTGGTATACTTCGCGCTCTACTTCTTTATTGTTCAGCACATCGCTGTCGGTTAAAAATTCAAGGTTGTTTTCCAGCTCTTTACGATACCACCAGGCAAATGGGTTAAACCACTGAAAAATCAGCATCAGTTCGGCCATCAATAAATCAAAGCTGTGGCCCTGCTTTATATGTATCTTCTCGTGTAGTAGTATCTGGCTATAGGTTTCCCAGTCGTATTTAGCCGGGTTAATAAAAATATTGTTTCCAAATGAACAGGGGGCTTTATCTCCATCCAGTTCAATTATGCGATATTGCCCGTCTTTTATAACCGGGTTTTTATACGCCTGCATAAGTAATACAATTACCTGCAGCAGCAAGTTCAACCCAAAGGCAACCACACCAAACCAATACACATATACCACCCATTTTAATACCTGTGGTAATATATTTTGCGCTTGTTCAGTAACATTTTTTGCTGCTGCAGGGGCACTAACTGTAGCACCTTGCTTTTGCGGAACACTGGTTACTTGCGAGCGAACCTCCTGCTGATTGATATTAATAGGCGTAACAACATTTACCGTTGGCTCGGGGGCTTTACGTAATGCCCAATGCTGTGGCACACGTATAAGCGGCAATAAAAACGTTATAGCCAAACAACCCAGCAATATCCACCTGTTAAGGTGGTAAAAGGTCTCCTTTTGCAACAATACTTTATAGAACAAAAGGCACACTGCAATAAGCAGCGCAACATGTAATATGTATGGTATCATTTCTTTTGGTTTTTAATAAGGTTTAATATCTCTTCCAGCTCCGTTTCGGATATTTTTTGCTCTTTGGCAAAAAAAGCCAGCATGCTTGGGTACGAATCATCAAAATATTGGCTTACAATATCTTTCATGGCATGCTTCTGGTAATCTTCGCGGCTTACCTTAGGGTAGTAGTTATATATGTTACCAATGGTATCATGATCCAGGAAACCTTTTTCCTCCAGTATCTTTACCATGGTTGCCACCGAATTATAGTGTGGTTTAGGTTCGGGCATTTCGGGGATGATCTCCTTTATAAAAGCTTTTCCCAGTTTCCAAAATACCTGCATTATTTGCTCTTCGCGCTTGGCCAGTTTTTGCATAACAATAAATTAAAACAATGTTAATACTAATAGATTAGTATTGCAACTAATTGATTAGTATTTTGCTCGTTTATAATTTAATACTCTGATTATGAGGTAAATAATTTTACTGCCGCTTGTGCGTCTACAGGTTTTACTTATCGAAAATACTTTTGGCCTTTTTAATGGTTTTTTCCAGATCTATCCCTTTCCCTAAAACGCCTTTAAAAAGGTCGCCTTCTTTTTTTAGCCGGTCGATGGAATTATTTATGGTAAAGTCTTTCATGGTTAGGCCGGGCTTCACTTCGTCCCAATGTAGCGGCATAGATACGGTTGCGCCAGGTTTTGGTCGCAGCGAATACGGGCCTGCTATGGTTGCGCCCGGGCGATTTTGTAAAAAGTCGAGGTACATTTTGCCGCCGCGGTTTTTAACCATACGCTCTAATGAGGTATAATCGGGTATTTGCTGATGTACTATATTTACAATAAGCCGGGCAAACATCTGCGATTGATCGTAATCGTATTTAGCATTAAGGGGTATATATATGTGCATCCCTGTTGAACCGGATGTTTTGCAAAAGGCGGGTACCTCTATGGCATCCAGCACTTTTTTTACTTCCTGTGCAGCTGCAATTACCTGGTCGAATGTGTTTTTGTCCGGGTCGAGGTCTATAACGCAATAGTCGGGGTTGTCCGGCGATTGAATGCGGCTAAACCAGGGGTTCATTTCTATACAGCCTAATGATGCCATCCATAGCAGGGTAGCTTCGTCCTGGCCCACTAAATAGTCTTTATCCTCGCCCTCGCTGGTGGTATAAGGGAATTTTTTTACCCAGTCAGGCGATTTTCCCCTAACATCTTTTTGGTAAAAGCTTGGCCCATGTATACCATTAGGGAAACGGTTTAGCGACTGCGGCCTATCTTTCAAATAAGGTAAAATATACTCGGCTACCTGGTAATAGTAGTTAAACATGTCGCGCTTGGTGATGCCATCTTCGGGCCAGTAAACTTTACTCAGATGGGTAAATTTTAAGTCGTGGCCACAGATCTTTTTTACCTGCGTTTCTTCATTGGGGTTTAAAAGAGTCCGCTTTGTTTTCTCTTTTGGCGCTGTAATTATTTCACTTTTTTCTGGTTTTTCCTGTGGGGCTATTTCGTTTTTTTCTGGTTCTTTCTCAACTATATCAGCGGTATCCGCCTCCATTTCGCGTACCACATCCTTTGCTTTTTTATCGCTGCGCATACCCTCAAAAGATGGGTGTCGAAAAACACCGTCGCTGGTCACTTCGGCAAAACTCACCTCGCAAACCAGTTCGGGCTTTAGCCAGGTTGCTTTTGCCTTAGGCGGGTTTGGCCTGAAACGGGATGGCTTATTTACATCGGGTTCGCTTTCAAATGGTATTTTATCTGTTATTAACGGCTTAAAGGCTGACATCATCTCTTTTTGCAGTTTGTCAGAAAACCCTGTGCCCACCTTGCCCACGTATTGGAAAATACCATTCTCGTAAACGCCTAACAAAAGCGAGCTGAATTGCTTAGCGGTTCCCTCGTTTTTTGTAAAACCGCCGATCACAACTTCCTGCCGTTTGTTAACCTTTATTTTCAACCAATCTTTAGACCGGTTATTGGGCAAATAGGTACTATCGGCCTTTTTGGCCATAATACCTTCTAAGCCTATTTTGCCGGCAGCATCAAAAAATTCGGTACCATTGGCTTTAAAAATTTGGCTTATGCGTATACGGTCATCATCCGTTGGCAGTACTTCTTTTAGTATAGCCTGGCGATCGCTTAATGGTAGCTCCATCAGATTTTTTCCTTCGTACCATACAATATCAAATACATATAGTACCAGTTCGCCGTCTGCCTCGCTGCGCCAATTTTGCAACGCACTAAAATTTGATACTCCCTTATCATTCAAAACCAATATTTCGCCATCAATAACAGCGTTTAGTTTCCACTGCGATAACAAATTGGTAATTGGGTAATATTTATCGTTGAATGATTTGTTATTACGCGATAGTAGCTGCACTTCGCCTTTATTTATAAAAGCCAGCGTGCGGTAACCATCCCATTTAACTTCGTACACCCAATCTGGGTCGTCAAATGGTTCATTTACCAGCGTAGCAAGCATTGGTTTCATACCTGTGGGTATATCACCCTTGGATGCTTTTTTTAAGATCGCCGGAATATCAACCTTTTCTTTGGGAATAGTCTCCTCTGCCTCTTCTGTTAATTCTTCAACCGGCTTTCGTGGGTTTTTTTTTGATGCCTTTTTGGGCTCTTCCTTTTCTACGTCCTGTTCTCCGCCATCCCTCCAAACCTTCTCACTGGTTTTTTCCATCGTTTCGATGGTTTTGCCCGAAAGCACCGATTTGTCTTTTTTAGTAATATCTTTTGTTGAGGCATAATCATCCTTGTGCTTAATCAGCAACCAGCCATTCTCGCCCATTCCATGGGTTTTAACAAGGGCAAACTCGCCTTCCAGTTTTTCGCCATGTAGTTTTATTTTTAACGAGCCCGATTTTAGCTGTTGCAGCAGGTGCTTTTCCTGGGCCTTTTTTCCCTTTATTTCTTCAATCGGTTCGTAGGTGCCTTCGTCCCAAACAATCACTGTGCCGCCGCCATATTCGCCTTGCGGAATGATGCCTTCAAACTGGCGGTAATCCATAGGGTGGTCTTCTACCATCATAGCCAGCCTTTTAACCTTAGGGTCGGTAGAGGGACCTTTGGGTACAGCCCAGCTTTTTAATACGCCCTCCATTTCCAGCCTAAAATCATAGTGCAGGCGCGATGCGTCGTGCTTTTGAATCACAAACATCAGTTTATCCTTATCCGCGCTTTTGCCGGCTTTAGGTTCTGTAGTCTTAGTAAAATCGCGTTTGGCGACGTATTTTTCCAGGCTCATGACAATATGATTATTATTAAAATAAACACAGTGCCGGCCATATGGTTTTACTACCTATTGTTGTATAACCGATAGGATGTTGCCAGCGGGGTCTTTAAACCAAGCTATTAAGGGGCCGCCGCCACGAAAGATATTGTCTTCATCCGTTTTAAAGTTTTCCATATCGTAAGTTTCAAACTGAATGCCTTTCTCTTTAAGGGCCTTTACCGTTTCTTCGATGTTTGGTACCGGGAAGTTCAATATGGTAAATGTTGCAGGCTGGTGGTTGGGCTTGGGATAGGCCAACACCTTATTACCACCGGGCAAATGCAGGGTAAGCAGATCGTACATCTTTTCATCAATAGTTACTTCTAAACCCAACAGGTCGCCGTAAAACTGTTTTGCTTTATGGGTATCGTCAACAGAAAACCCGCTAAATGCTTTTGAATCTTTTAACATGGTATTGCTTTTATAGTTACCCCGCAAATGTGCAGCCAATAAACTAATATATAAGTATATAAACGCGACCAATTAGGTGCAAATTTGAGACATACTGCCAAATGCTTATATTTAACCCGGATGACGGTTAGTAAAACATACTCAAAGTACTGCAACATGGCTAAAAAAGGCTTGTGGCTTTTGGCTGTATTACTTAGTTTCTTTACGTTCTCTGGCGTTGCGGTTGCTCAACAACAACACTATGCTACCCAAACAGAAGCATTTTACAAAAGACTTCCTAATACAAAAGGTGCTGTTATCTATAAAAGCGCCTCTTTAAAAAGCCATAAACAAAATCCTTGGTTTTTAAACACCAGTAATGCTGTGGCTACAGCTAATTATGGTCATTTAGTAAGCATATACTACAACCATCAAAAGCAAATAGTCAAATTACTGCCAAACGGTTTATTACGGCAACGCCCTGCCCGTACTGATCTGGAGATGCCTGCTTCTTCTCTGACGTAAGCTTCGCTTACTCCTATTTAATTCTTTCTTAACACATTTTGCTGTGCGACGCACGGCCTTACGCTATATATTATATTTATGAAAAAGCTCAAAAAAATATTGAGGCTTTGCTCGCTAATATTATTTTTATTATTAGCATTAGGCGGCGTAGCCATAACCGGTGCCGCGCCTACTCCACCAAAACACCGCAACATTATAAATACAGAAACAGTCATAAAAAAAGAAGAGGACGATGAAGAGCCAGAAGAATATAACGCTGTCTTTAAACATTAAACAGCTATTAGTGCTTTATTTATCAGCCATTGGATATCCCTTGCTTGTCCAGTTAGTATGCAAGTTGGTTGGCAGGTTTAACACTTTAATATTAGCAAACCCTTCTTTTTGCAATTCGAAAAATGCCGGGCGTATATTGGGGCATTTGGTATAAGGGCAGCACCCACAATAAATTACTATAGCGGTGCTTTTTGGCAAACCGGCAAGCGCTGCTTTTAATTTGCCTAAATTTTCGGTATTATTTACTGCGCCAATATGTTTCGCAAATTTAATATCCTCTACCGCTCCAATATTAAATATAATGGGTTGCGTTGCTTTATCATCTTTAAGCCTGGCATCTAATTCTGCCGGCTCAATTAACTGGTTATCAGTCCACGGCACACTTATTCCGGCTGTAATTGGAGTGGCGGATGTTTGTGCCTGGACATTTTTATTCGTTAATATTAATACGAATAAAGATAGAGTTAATATTATAATTTGTTTTTTCATATGTATTATTTTTTTCTTCAAAGAGGTGTTTCATAAATATCGGGTTAATTTTTTATACAATTATGATACGACATCAAAAAGCGCTGTTTAACCCTTAAAATCAAGCATTTAAAAAAATTTCTTTTTTTGTTTAAAACTTAAAGGAATAATGTAACATTGCGGTCACTTATGCCGTATTAATTATTATTATAGTATTTATTACTTATTATGCAATAAAATGTATATTAGTTAACTCAATATTTACCCATGGCCGACCTGCAATTACTGGAAAATATACAACAGTTTGACTCTTGTATCATACTCAACTTTAAACAAAAAGAGCCTGTAGTGCAAGACTTTGCGCAGGTTACTGCCGAATTAAATAATGTAAGAGCTATGATCAATGAGATGATCGAGATCATAGAAACCCGGGAAGACCTGGCGGGCGGCTATACAACTGCAGTTAATAAATATATTACCGACTTTAACGAGAAGGCAAATTCATTGATTTTATATAAAGTTGACGGCGGTAACAGCAGTAATTATAACAATAATATAATAAGCGATATTAATAGCTGGATACAGATCATATACCTGGGATATAACGATAACAAGCCTTATGGGTTTATGGCATTGTATAACGCCTTAAAGTTAAATCAGCTGGTTTACCTCCAAAAAAACCGATCAATAATAGAGCAAATAAAAGCAGAAGTAAGACAATCAAGAAATAAAGCAACGGAACTGTTTAATTTACTACAGCCGCAGGTAAACCCATTAGCGCCAGACCCTGCCCTGATCAGAAACCGTATTTTAAATAATATGCAGTCGCAAAAAAAGGAATCCGGATTTATGGCTTCCATACTTCAGTTCTTTATAACCGTTTTCATATTTGTATTTATTGCGTACTTCTTGTGGATATGTTTCTACTAATAACGGGGCCGCTTTTTAGTAATAAAATGTGGTTAACATACTACGTTTAATGGATAGCTGGCCTTAATAACAACGATGTAGTGGTACCCAATACCGCCCCGCCAAAAACATCACTTGGATAATGCACCCCCAGGTACATACGCGAGTAGCCTACCGACCCTGCCCATAAATAAGCCGGTGCAATTACATACCATTTTGGATATGCCCGCGATAATGCCGTTGCAACCGCAAAACTTGTTGATGTATGACCCGAAGGGAACGAAGTACTGCCCGCATTGTAAACCGCAACAATTTTTAAATTTTGGACAAAGGGCCGGCGGCGCTTAAAAATAGTTTTGATTAACAAGGTAGCGCCAAGGGTAATGGCTGCGCTGCTACCCACATATAAGGCGTTCTGCCGCATCTGGCTATCGTGCCCAACAATGCCGCCAACTAATAATGCAACAGGTATGCTGTATGAAACATAGGGTAACGAATTAGATAAAAACAGCATTTGTTTTGTTTCGCCATCATTGCGTTTCAACGCCAGGTCTATCAAAACTTTATCATCAAACCGCTGAACAAAGTTATTTACCTGCGCTGCCTGAACCTTTACTTGTGTAGTGGTTTTAGTTTGCTCGGGAGCTTTAGGTTGCTCCTCTGTTTTTATTTGCGCCACAACGTTTGCTGCAAAAGGTATAGCAAACAACATTTGCAGAACAAATAATGCATTTATAAACCTGGTGCAATTGCTTGTTTTCATAATGAGATCAACGAGCTATATATAATAAAGCCCAGCTTAAGGCATTGGCTTATGCAACGCCAACTTAACAATAAAATTGTTAAGTTTTAAATGGGGGCCGGCCGACACACAAAAGCCCTGAGACTTACGGCTCAAGGCTTTTTACTTTTCTCGTCGGGATGGCGGGATTCGAACCCACGACCTCCAGCACCCCATGCTGGCGCGATACCGGGCTACGCTACATCCCGAAATATTCAGGAACCCGAACGCTGCAAATATAAATATGAAATTTAATTTATAAAGTGTTCGTTTAATTTTGCGCCCCTTCACAAACACGGCCCAGCATTTCACAAATAGCTATACAACAGCGGGTTTGATAAAATGAACAATTTATATTCTTCATAGCTTGGCAATACCAATTGTAAAACTAATTTATTGTAATATGAAAGTTATAGCTTTACGTTTAGCAGCCGTCTTGTTGGTAAGCTGCTGCATCTTTTCTTGTAAAAAAGAATTTGTCGACACCCAGTCGCCCACAAAGCTCGATGAGAAAACAAGTGTCTCTATTACCCCGACTACTATTTTCGCGCCGGGGCTGCACAATTTTACCGACATCCATATTTGTTATGATGACAAAGTATTTTTACTAGAAGGCGGAAAATTGAAACGGTTAGTAGGCACCGACCTGGTTGATGTTCCTTTACCTGCTTCGGTATACAAAGATTTCGATCCCAAATTTTTAACAATTTCAAAAGACTTTACTTTTTATTTGAGGGCCAATACCGGTATCAAGATAATAAAATCGGGTAAAGAAATTGGCTACTACAAGGTCGGCCAGGCTCCGCTTGAAAACTTTACACCCAATACCTTTGGTAATTTCGAAATTGAGGTTGACGAAACAGATCACTCTCTTGTTTTTGGAACAGTACGGTTTGGCTTCGATTCAACTTCTTACGCCATTGCTAAGATCACAAAAGACGGGCATTATGGCGATATAACTTTTCCAAATGTAGTAGAGCAATTTATTACAGCCTTTGGGCTGGGCCCAAGTACCGGCGAAATCTGGAGCGGAAATTTAGAGACCAACGGGAACTCCTATTTCGACGGATTATTAAAAAGTACTGTATCTACACCTCCCTTTACTTATGGCAATACTAAGCTTTATGGCCAGCATCCATCAACTCATATCAGCTTCCCTACCGAGGGGCCTATTGATTCGGTAGAGTTTGCTGTAATTTCCGGAATAACGGTGAGTAAGAATAGCAAGGTTGTATACTACAAAACGGGCAGCTTTGGCGAGGAGGAAGACGTTGATGGAGTAAACAGTTTTGGTAATGTTTTTAAAATTGAAGACGGTATTGTAAAACGGCTAACAGAGAATGTTGACGGAAAACGGCTGGCCATTTCTAACAACGGTAAAACCCTTTACATAGCAGGAAAAGGGTTATCAAAAATAGAGCTTTGATAACCTATGCTGTAACTCAAACCGTTTGCAGGTGATGCTCATCAACCGCCATTACGTTGTGCTGTTGTTTTAGCTTCTCTTTACGTTGATAACGAATATGTAGCAGCCCAATAAGTAATGCCACAATACCTTCGGCCATTATTGTATTGGGCGCTCCTATCCATTTAGATACCGCGCCAACCAACAGGCCGCCTACGGGTTGCATGCCAAAAAAAGCCATAGCGTAAAAGCTGATCACCCGGCCGCGCATGCCGGCTTCTACCGTTGTTTGTATGAGCGTATTGCTAATGGTTATCTGCGACATCATGCCGAAGCCTGCAATGGTAACAAATACCAGGGCCATCGGGTAAATGTGCTCGTGCGAAAACAATATCAGCCCGGCGCCAAAAACCATGGTGTTAATACATAGTATCTTTTTTAAATTGGCGCCCGCTTTAACAGATGCCAGGAAAATAGCCCCCGAAAAGGCTCCTAAGCCTATCACACTATCAATCACCCCGAATGTGGTAGCGTTGCCTTTAAAAACTTCGCGGGCATAATAGGGCAGCAGGGTGCTAAAAGGCAATACTAAAAGGCTTATTAGCCCCAGCATCATTATAACAAAGGCAATTGATGGGGTGGCCTTTAAATAAGCAAATCCTTCTTTAAGTTCGTCGTAAACATTTTTAACATGGGGTTGCTCAACATACTTGGGTAGCCTCATCATTAACAAAGACCCTATAACCGCCACAAAACTTACCGCGTTAAGCGCAAAGCAAACATCGTCACCCAGTGTCTCTAAAACAAACCCTGCAATAGCCGGGCCTATCAAGCGCGACAGGTTAACCATTGACGAATTGAGCGCCAGGGCATTTGGCAGATCCCTTTTATCGTCTATCATCTCGTACACCAATGATTGCCGTGCAGGCACATCAAAAGCGTTAATGATACCTAACACCACGCTTAAGGCCAATATTTCCCACACCTGGTAGTGTTTAAAAAATATCAGCGCCGTTAATAACACGGCTTGTATCATTGATGCTATTTGTGTGCCCAGTAATACCCTGAAACGGTTATACCTGTCAGACACTACGCCGCCTAGCAACGACAACAAAAAGGATGGGAACTGGCTGGCAAAGAGTGTAAGCCCCAGCATAAATGTAGAATGTGTAAGCGTGTAAACTACCCAGCTTACTGCGGTTTTCTGCATCCAGGTGCCAATAAGCGATATAGACTGGCCTGCAAAATATAACCTATAGTTACGACTGCGAAATGCTTTAAATGTACTTATATTCATATTAATAACCCTTTATGCAAACTTGCGGGTTACTCAAAATCAATGAGCTTTGTTAGCGGGGCAATGGCATTTAATAAAAGTTCCTGCTCGTGCGTGTTGCATGTTTGGGCTATGGCCCGACTTAGCCACATATTACGCTCACTGCGCATCTGTAATAAAAAATCTTCCCCTTTAGCCGATAAAGTTACCAGCACCTTACGCTTGTCGGTTGCCGATGTTTTGCGGTTGATAAACCCCAATTGCTGCAAATGGTTCAAAATTTGCGACATAGATTGATTGGTTATCTTTTCGGCGGCGGCAAGTTCGCTTGGCAGCATTTCGGTTTGATAAAGCATAGCGATGGTGGAACGCATAGTAAGCGAAAGCTGCTGGGCAATAGCCGATTGCTTACGCAGCTTTTTAATAAGCCTTGTTACTACAGTACGCAGCGCTGCTGCTATTTCATCCGGGTTAATGTTACTCATTTTATAGTAAGATAAACTAATAAGTTTGCCTTACAAATATAGAAGCTTTGATTACTTTTTTTATCATGTGATTATCATTTATACCCTTGGTTTTTAATTTTATATGGCTTAATATGATGTTGTAATTACCTAAATTCAAAAAAACATTTTTGTATATTAATTAATGGTTATTTTCGTTAAATCAACAATGTTGATAGCTTTATAAACGGTTATGGCCCCTACCGAAAATTATGACCTGTTGATTGATAAGATCAACTCCTTCATTCGTAAATATCATTACAACAACCTGCTGCGCGGGCTGATATTTTTGGGTGCGGGTATATTTTCGGCTTATATTGCTATTACGCTAATGGAGTACTTTGGCAACTTTAATACCCTGCTGCGTACTCTGCTTTTTTACTTTTTTATATTGCTTAACCTGGGCTTAATGATATGGCTGGTTTTACCCCCGCTGCTTGCAAGGTTAAAACTGGCCAAAACACTAAGCCATGATGAAGCCGCCGAAATTATCGGCCACCATTTTAACGATGTACATGATAAACTGTTAAACACCCTGCAGTTAAAAAAACAGGCTGCCGATAACGCCGAACACCGCGAACTGATTGAGGCCAGTATCAACCAAAAGATACAGACCTTAAACCCCGTGAGTTTCCCCTCGGCTGTAAACATTCGCGAGAATAGTAAATATCTTAAGTGGGTTATCCCGCCGGCGGCAATTATATGTATAATTGCTTTTGCAGCGCCCTCTGTTTTAACAGAAAGTACTAAAAGGCTGATTAGGCACAACGAATACTTTGCACCTGTCGCCCCCTTTCAGTTTGTAGTAATGAATAAAAGTTTCTCGGCGGTACAAGGCGACGACTTTAAACTGGACATTAAACTAACCGGTGATAAAATACCGTCGGATGTTTATATCGAAACGGAAACCAACACTTTTAAACTGGATAAAGAGAGCCTCAGCCGCTTTCATTACCTGTTTACTAATTTGCAGCAAAGCACTACGTTTAAGCTATCAGGTAACGGTTTTACATCAGCACCATACCAAATAAAGGTAAACCTGCGCCCGGTTATCCTACATTTTGATGCAGCGTTGGACTACCCGGCCTACCTGCATAAAAAAAACGAGACCCTGGCCAACGCGGGGGACTTAACCCTGCCGGCCGGCACTACTGTAACCTGGAAAATTCACACCCAAAACACCACATCGCTATTGTTTACCCTTGGCGATAAAAGCCAAACTATACAACCTGCGGCTGATGATGTTTTTGAACACCGTGAAAGATTATTTAAAAACAACTTATACAATATTAGCCCGGTAAATTTAGCGGTAAACAAAGCCGAACCTGCAGCATACCGCATACAGGTTATAGCAGATGAAGCCCCCGCCATTGAAATGCAGGAAAAGCCCGATTCGGTTAGTATGAAAGCTTTTTATTTTAATGGTGAGGTGCAAGACGATCATGGCTTTTCGTCGCTTACATTCCACTATAAAATTGGCGGCAAACAGCAACAAAAATCATTCACCAAACAGGTAAAAGCCGATCTTTCTGCCAATCAGGCCCGCTTTTTTTATTACTGGAACCTAAACGAGCTGGGCATAAAGCCCGGTGATGCCGTTTCCTATTACTTTGAAGTTGCGGATAATGATGGCGTGGCCGGCCCAAAAGCAACTCGTACGCCCGAGCGTACTATAAACATCCCTGATGCTGGCGCACTTGCCCAACAGCTAAACGCGGGCACGCAGGCGGTTAAACAAAAAATGCAGTCGGCAGTAAAGCTGGCCGGGCAAATAGAGCGCAGCGCACAAAAACTTAATCAAACCCTCCTGGATAAAGATAATCTGTCTTTTGATGAAAAAAAGCAAGTAGAGGAGCTATTGCAAAGGCGTAAAGATCTGGAGGATCTGGTAAAGGATATACAGGCCGAAAACAAAAAAAATCTATACAACCGCCAGGAAAACCAGGAGCAGAACCAGGAACTATTAGACAAGCAAAAACAGATAGAAGACTTGTTTAATAATGTGCTGGACGAAAAAACCCGTGATATGTTAAAAAGCCTGCAGCAAATGCTGGAGCAAAACCAAAAAGACGAAACACGCGACGGATTGAGCAAAATGCAGATGGATAATAAATCGCTTAAAAAAGAGCTTGACCGTATACTGGAGCTTTATAAAAAGCTTGATTTTGACCAAAAGCTTAATCAAAGCGTTAATCAGTTGAACGAACTGGCAGATCAGCAAAAAAAGCTTGCAGATAACGGCCAAAAGGCCGGCAACAGCGCGCAGGACCTGGAACAGCAAAAAAAACTAAATAACGATTTTCAGGACGTAAAAAAATCTTTGGACGATCTGCAAAAGGCCGCCGAACAAAGCGGAGCTAAGCAAGAATTTACCAACCCCGAAAAGGAGAAAAATGCTATTGACGAGCAAATGAAACAAAGTGCCGATCAACTGCAAAAAAACAATCGCAAACAAGCTGCCGAATCGCAGAAAAAAGCGGCACAGCAATTGCAGCAATTGGCTAAACAGCTACAGCAAGATGGTGCCGAGGGCGAAGAGAGTCAAAATAATATTGATGCCCGCCAACTACGCGAATTGCTTAAGTCGCTGGTAAACAGCTCATTTAACCAAGAAAAAATTATGCAATCCATTCGTGGGTTAAACCCTGCCGACCCGAGTTACACCAAACTGGCGCAGCAGCAAAAGGATGTAAAAGATAATTTAAAAACTGCCGAAGACAGCTTATATTCGCTTAGCCGTAGGGTACCACAAATACAATCTACAGTTAATAAAGAAATTACAGGCATTAATACCCAGGTTGACCAGGCACTTGAAAACCTTGGCGACCGCAAAACGGCTGAAGCTATACGCAACCAGCAATACGCCATGACGGCCATGAACAACCTGGCACTAATGCTGAGTGAAGCTTTAGAGCAGTTACAAAAACAACAAAATAAAAGTGGTAAGGGCAAAGGCAAGCAAAACCAGCCTTCGCTGTCGCAGTTAAGCAAAATGCAGCAGCAGCTTAACCAAAATATGCAAAAAGCGCGCGAACAAATGCAGCAGCAGGGTAACCAGCCACAGGCAAAAAGCGGACAGCTAGGGATGAGCGAGCAACTGGCTAAAATGGCTCGGCAGCAGCAGATGATAAGGCAAACGTTGCAGCAAATTAACCAGGATAAAAACAAGGACGGAACGGGCGGCTTAGGCAATTTGGACAAAATTTCAAAAGAAATGGAACAAACCGAGAACGATCTCGTAAACAGAAAAATAACCGAAGAAGCGATAAAAAGACAGCAGCAAATACAAACCCGGCTGCTTGAGGCCGAAAAGGCAGAACAACAGCGCGAGCAAGACCAAAAAAGGGAAAGCCGCGCAGCAAATGATATGCCGCCGGGATATATTAAGGCTTTGAAGGATTATGAACAAGTTAAAACTAAGCAAACAGAACAGCTAAAAACTGTCCCGCCATCGCTTAATTTGTATTACCGACAAAAAACCAAGATTTACTTTGAGCAACTTAATTCAAAATGACATGGAACAGGCAAATGTGCAATCCGGAGAATTGTACACCTTACAACTTCCATCAAAACACGAAAGCATAACCCTGCTTGAAAATTTGATAGAAGAGGTAGCTGACAAATATAAAGTAAGCGAGGACACTTTTGCCAATATGATGACCTGCCTTAATGAGGCGGTTATTAACGCGATAATTCACGGCAATAAGCTTGACCCTGATAAACTGGTTATTGTTAATGCCGAAGTGGACAACAGACGCATAGTGTGGACCATTACCGATGAAGGCCCGGGCTTTGATTACAACAATCTGGCCGACCCAACCGCGCCCGACAAGCTGGAAGAGCTAACCGGCCGCGGCGTGTTTATTATTAAGCACCTTGCCGACCAATGCGTATTTAACGTAAAAGGCAACGAGGTTGAATTGCACTTTAAAATATAATGGCCGCCATACAGTTTTTTGAAGAGGACGTAACCTTTAAGCTAAAAAACAAAACAGCCGTACGCAAATGGATAGCCGATACCATAATTGCAGAGGGATATAAACTAAGTGAGCTTACCTACGTGTTTTGTTCAGATGCATACCTGCTGGACATGAACAGGCAATACCTTGATCATGATACTTATACCGATATCATCACCTTTGATAACTCAGAAGAGGACGGTATTATTGTAGGCGATATATTTATATCTGCCGAGCGTATTAAAGAAAACGCCGCCAAGTTTGAGGTAACCGAAACTCAGGAAATGCACCGGGTTATGATACATGGCGCCCTGCACCTACTGGGCTATAAAGACAAAACTGCCGC
The DNA here is from genome assembly GCA_005938025.2 of Inquilinus sp. KBS0705. NCBI lineage: Bacteria > Pseudomonadati > Pseudomonadota > Alphaproteobacteria > Rhodospirillales > Rhodospirillaceae > Inquilinus > Inquilinus sp. KBS0705. The sequence continues at coordinate 276,702 of VCCI02000002.1, forward strand.
CGACAAGAAAAAAATGACTTTAAAAGAAGATTTTTATTTAGGTAAAAGAAACTTTTAATAGCTAATTTTACGTTTATAAACTATTCATAACCAATTTTTTAAAACAATGAAAACACTTACCTTAATATTAGCATTGCTGTTTGTAAGCAACGCGCCATCGTCTGTATACGATTTTAAATTAAAAACCATTGATGGCGACGCTTTTTCGCTGGCCAAATACAAAGGCAAAAAAGTACTTATTGTAAATACAGCTTCAAAATGTGGTTTTACCCCACAATATGCGGATCTTCAAAAACTGGCCGATCAGTATAAAGACAAAGTCGTTGTTGTTGGTTTTCCGGCAAACAACTTCGGTAGCCAGGAGCCTGGTGCAGAAAACGAAATTAAAACTTTTTGCCAAAAAAACTTCGGCGTTACCTTCCCGCTTAGCTCTAAGGTAAGTGTTAAAGGCGACGATATAGCTCCTTTGTTTGCTTACCTTACATCGGCACCTAATCCGGATTTTACCGGAGAGATCAAATGGAACTTCGAGAAATTCCTGATTGACGAGAATGGTAAATTAATACACCGTTACCGCTCACAAACAAAACCATTAGACCCGGCCATTACCGGCGCTTTATAATTACAGCATTAAACAAAAAAGGGCGCTTAAATTAAGCGCCCTTTTTTGTTTTAACCTTCGTGTCATTTCGAACGAGTAACGAGGAGAAATCTTGTTCGGATAAATGGAGGCCAACTTTGCTTGACTAACAGGATTTTTCCTCGCGACCGCTTGTTCGAGATAACACCAGCGAATTATTGATCCGCTGCTTTTTTAGCCGCTTTCTCTTTAGCCTTTTGAGCGTCTTCCTTCACTTTTTTAATTGAATCCTGTTTAGCTTTTGCTGCTTTCTCTTTTTTCTTGAAGAAACCTCTTAGCAAAAAGTTATGCTGCGCGGCTTTCAGGTCCTCGTTTAGTGTGGCTGTGGTAGAGTGTACCCCTTTCATGGTGGTTTGCGCCTGCCTAACGGTACCCTCCAGGTCGCGGGCTATTTTATCGTTGTTTAGCAGGCGGCCAATGCTGCCCTTCCCGTGGTTTACTTTCTCCACAATTTCTGATAGGTTACTGGTAAGCACTTCAGCGTTATCGGCCACCTTGGTAAGTTTGGTAATTATCTTATCCACATCTACCGGGTTAACAGAGGTTAGCTGGTTACCCTCTTCTACCTCTTTAGTGCTGGTAATGCCGCCCGGGGCTATTACCACCAGCTTATCGCCCATTAGCCCATCGCTGCCAATGCTCATTTTAGAGTCGGTTTTAATGAATTTTTTTACCGAGTTGTTCAGTGTCAGGTCTACCCGTACCGAGCTATCGGTAACAATATTGATAGCATCAACCACGCCCACGTTTATACCTGCAAAACGCACGTTGTTACCTATGGTAAGCCCGCTTACGTTTTTAAAGGTGCCGTATACCCTAAAAGTAGAGCTAAACAGGCTTTTTTGGTTGCCAATGTAAAAAACGGCCAGGAACAATACCAGCAGGCCAACTGCTGTAAATGCGCCAATTTTTATTTTTTGTGATGATGTGGTTTTCATTTGGTTTTGTTAAAAAATGATCTTACAAATTGGTCGTCCGAGTTTTTTAGCTCATCAAATGAGCCTTCGGCTATATAGGCACCCTCATTCATTATCACTACGCGGTCGGCAACTATTTTTGCGCATTCCATATCGTGGGTAATAATGATGGATGATGTTTTATACTTTTTCTGCATGTTCAGTATCAGCTCACTTATCTCTCGCGACGTAATGGGGTCAAGGCCCGTCGTAGGCTCGTCATATAGCATTATTTCGGGCCGTACTATCATTGTACGTGCCAGGCCGGCGCGCTTACGCATGCCGCCCGATAGGTCCGATGGCATTTTATCAATGGCATCCAGCAGGCCTACACCGTCTAACACTTCCTCTATTCGTTTATCTAGCTCGCTTTGGTCATTTAATTTCAGCACTCTGGTTAGCGGAAACTCCAAATTCTCGCGCACGGTCATCGAATCGTATAACGCTCCGCTTTGAAACAGGAAACCCACTTTGGTGCGTAATTCCTTTAATTGCTCGTCGCCCATGTTGGCTACATCATCACCCAACACCGTTACGGAGCCTTTATCCGGGTATAATAAGCCAACTATACACTGTATAGTAACCGATTTACCCTGGCCCGATTTACCCAATACCACCACATTCTCGCCCCGCTTAAGCTTTAAGTTGATGTCTTTCAACACCGTTTTATCGCCAAATGCCTTTGATATATGGTCAATATCCACCACTATCTCCCGGCTATCTGCCACCTTATTATCGGCTTTATGTTTTATTGCTGTTTCCATGTTACCTGTAAAATAATAAGCTGGTTATTTGCACGGCAAGCGCATCAATAACAAATATCCACAGCGATGCCGTTACCACAGCCGAATTAGCTGCAAGACCCACGCTTTCGGTCCCTTTGTTAGAATTATAGCCTTTATAACAACCCACAAAGCCTATGGCAAAACCAAAAAAGAAGGTTTTAACCAATGCGGGTAAAAAATCAATAAACTCAAGGGATGATATACACTTGGTGAAGTAAAGAGAGAAACTGATATCGTCGGTAAAATTAAGCGCCAGGTAGCCGCCAAACAGCCCTATGGCGTCGCCAATAATAGTTAAAAGTGGCACCATTAAGCTCACAGCTATAATACGGGTAACTACCAGGTATTGCATTGGGCTGGCGCCCGATACCTCCATAGCATCAATTTGCTCGGTTACCTTCATGCTGCCCAGCTCGGCACCTATGCTCGATGCTATTTTACCGGCGCAAATAATGGCGATGATAACCGGCCCTATTTCGCGTACAAACGATACGGCAAGTGTTTTTGGCAGCATGCTCTCGGCTCCCATTTCAAGCATGGATGGCCTTAATTGTAAAATTAAGACCAATCCCATGATGAATGATGTTATACCTACCAGCATCATAGACCGGTAACCGATCTCGTAACACTGGCGTACAAATTCCGACCACTCAAAACCGCCTTTAAAAATGTTACGGAAGAATTGCCTGAAGAAAACTATCTGTTCTCCAATGCCTTCCAGCCATCTTCTGTATCCGGTAATCGCCTGTTCTGCCATAACTTATTTATTACTTGCCAGTTATAAACAAACAATTACCGAATTGTTTTGATACGGAAAATATTATTTATCGCTGATTGATTACAGCATCGGAACTTCTATAATTAGTATTCGGCTGGTATCTGTAGTATCTATCGTAAATGATGCTGTATCGTAAACACCAATAGCGTCCCTTTTGTTTAATTGCTGGCCGGTTATATTAGCACCACCTTCTATTAAAAATACATACGCGCCGTTTCCTGGGGTTTTTATAGTATACTCTACCTGCTGGCCCGCATCAAAATTACCGGTGCTAAAGGTGGTATCCTGGTTTAACCAAAGCGTATCATCACTTTTTACAGGCGATACCAAAGTGGTAAACTGGTTTTGCACCAACTTATCGCTAAAGTTTTTTTGATCGTACCGTGGCGTAATATTCTTTACTTTAGGGAACACCCATATTTGCAAAGCCTGTGCAGGCTCGGTATTAGATGGATTATATTCGGAATGCACTATACCGGTACCTGCCGACATTACCTGCACTTCTCCTGGTTTTATAATACCCTTATTGCCCATACTGTCTTTATGCTCAACTGCTCCTTCCAGTACTATAGTGGTAATTTCCATGTTGTCATGCGGGTGGCTACCAAAGCCCATTCCCTCGCCTATCGTATCATCATTTAATACCCTTAGTGCACCAAAATGTACCTTATCGGGGTTGTAATACGGGCCAAAGCTGAATGAGAAATTAGCTTTTAACCAACCAATGTCATTGTGTCCGCGTTCGTTAGCGGGATGAAATACCGTTTTCATGATTTTTTTTTCCTTTTTTGTTTGTGTCATAATTACATGTTTAAACATACAATTATTATTCCACAAATTAATATTGTGTATTTTTGCGCTTTAAACCTCCCATTATGGCATATAAAGCAGTTATAGCGGGCGCAAGCGGCCTTATTGGCAGTAATTTATTAAATATACTGCTAAATGCGCCGGAGTATGATGAGGTACTGGTTTTAGTGCGTAAGGAGATTGCCATACAGCATAAAAAGTTATTGCAGTTGGTTATTGATTTTGATAAGCTGGATAATCATGCGGCAGCCATTACAGGCCATGCCGTGTTTAGTTGCATGGGTACTACCAAAGGGCAAACACCCGATGAGGTACAATACATAAAGATAGATCATGACTACCCATTGCAGTTGGCTAAAATTGCGAAGCAAAATGGCGTTAAGCATTTTCACCTGGTGTCATCTATAGGGGCGGATGCAAAGTCGTCGTTGTTTTATACACGTTTAAAGGGCGAGTTGGAAAACGACCTGCAAGCTGTAGGTTTAGATGTGTTGCACATTTACCAGCCATCTATGCTTACCGGCCATAGGAATAAGCCAAGATTGGCCGATAAGGTGATGGGCGGCTTGTTTAAAATAATAAACCCGCTGCTAATTGGCGGAATGAAAAAATACAGGAGCATAAAAGGCTCGGAGGTTGCCGGGGCGATGTATAAAAAATCGTTAGACGACACGCCGGGCACTTATATACATATATCAGACAAAATAAAGACGATTTAGTGAGTACATATATTTCGGCCGAAAATTTAGGCCATTCTTTTCATGACAACTGGTTATTTAAAAACCTGACTATTGGTATTAACCGCGGGCGGCGGGTTGCCCTTGTGGGTATTAATGGCGCAGGTAAATCAACCCTGTTGAAGATACTGTCGGGTTCGTTAAAGCCTACAGAGGGTAAGGTTGCGCAAAGTCGCGACCTTAATGTGGGCTACCTGGAACAAGACCCTCATTTTAAAAACGCGGTAACTATAAGCGATTACATCTTTCATGCCGATAACATTCAGCAGCAACTGATACGCAAATACGAAGAATTGCTGGAGAACGACCCGGATAACATGAAGGATCTGGAAAAGGTGATGGAAGAGCTTAGCGAAGTAGATGCCTGGGAATATGAATATAAGATAAAGACAATTTTAGGGCGACTTGATATACACCACCTTAACCAGCACATTAACACGCTATCAGGCGGGCAAAAGAAACGTTTAGCTTTAGCTAAACTATTAATTGAGGACCCTGAAATATATATTTTAGATGAGCCAACTAATCACCTAGATATTGATACTATTGAGTGGCTGGAGAAATTATTGACCGAAGGGAACAAAACCATTTTGATGGTTACGCACGACAGGTACTTTTTAGATAACGTGTGTAACGAAATATTGGAGATAGATAAAGGAAAAATCATCCCCTATTTTGGCAACTACGGCTATTATTTAGAGAAAAAGGCCGAAAGGGAAGCGTCTGATGAAGCAACTTTTCAAAAGAACAGTAATTTACTACGTAAAGAGTTGGAATGGATGCGCAGGCAGCCAAAGGCAAGGGGCACAAAATCAAAATCGCGGATAGATGCTTTTTATGACCTGGAGGGCAAAACCAAAAATAACGGACCTAAACAGGATGTGGAACTATCGGTTAAAATTGCGCGCCAGGGTAATAAAATAATGGAAATGCATAATGTGAGCAAAGCCTTTAACGGCAATACTTACGTTAACAAATTCAACTACATATTTAAAAAAGGTGATCGGATAGGATTGGCGGGTAAGAATGGCAGCGGGAAATCGACTCTGCTTAACTTAATAACCGACCAGTTAAAACCAGATAGTGGGGAGATTATTAAAGGCGAAACTACTGTTATTGGTTATTTTAACCAGGCTGGTTTAAACTTTAAGGAAGACGAGCGTGTAATAGATGTAGTAAAAAACGTGGCAGAGTTTATTACGATGGCCGATGGTAAAATGATTTCGGCATCGGCACTACTTACTTTATTCCTGTTCCCTCCCGCAAAGCAATACGGTTTTATATCAAAACTTAGTGGTGGCGAAAAGAAAAGGTTGCACCTGATGAGCATTCTGATGAAAAACCCTAACTTTTTAATACTGGATGAGCCAACCAACGATTTGGATATTGATACGCTAAACGTTTTAGAGGACTTCCTGACCACCTACCCCGGTATATTGATGCTGGTATCGCACGACAGATATTTACTGGATAAGATGGCCGATCAGTTGTTTATTATGGAGCCGCAGGGCCATGTAAAGGTTTATAACGGCAACTATTCATCATACCGCTTAGAGCTTGAAGAAAGCAAGGCGCAAAACAAAAAACCGGCCCCTGCTACAACGCCTGCTGCGGAACAACCTAAAAAGGCGAAGCTGAGCTTTAAGGAAGAAAAAGAATTTGAAGGGTTAGAAAAGGAAATAGCCGATATTGAAGCTAAACTGCAGGAGACAACCGAGGAGCTTAATACTACTAATATCGATCCTAAAAAGCTAAACCAGTTAACAGATAAGATCGCTTATTTAAATAAACAGCTGGATCAAAAATCCGCACGTTGGATTGAATTGGGAGAACTTAAAGAAGCATAAAAGATTGAAAGCATCAGATATCATCGCATCAATTGGCGTCATTATTTTATTGATCGCCTTTTTATTAAATCTGTTCAAAAGGCTATCAGCACAAAGCCGCTGGTACAGCGGGATGAATTGTTTAGGTGCCGGTATGTGCTGCTTTTCGTCATATTTAATACATTTTTACCCGTTTGTTGTATTAGAATTCATTTGGGCGTCGTTTGCTTTATACTCGTTTATTAACGTTCCACGTGGAACATCAGATTAAGGATATTTCAATTGTTCCACGTGGAACATGGAGGTTGTATGTTTAAGAAATATAATGTAATTGTTGTAGGTGCCGGGCACGCGGGCTGTGAGGCTGCCGCTGCTGCTGCCAACTTGGGCTCATCTGTTTTGCTGATAACCATGAACATGGGCACCATTGCGCAGATGAGTTGCAATCCTGCTATGGGTGGTGTGGCAAAAGGACAGATAGTGCGCGAGATTGATGCCCTGGGTGGTTACTCGGGGATTATTACCGACAAAACATCCTTGCAATTTAGAATGCTCAACTTATCAAAAGGGCCTGCCATGTGGAGCCCAAGGGCACAAAGTGACCGGGCACGCTTTGCCGAAGAGTGGCGAATCGCTTTAGAAAAAACTCCCAATGTCGACTTTTGGCAGGATACCGTTACCTCGTTATTAGTAAAGGGAAATACAATTGCAGGTGTAAAAACATCAATTGGAATCGAAATAGAAGCCGATGCAGTAGTGCTTACTAATGGGACCTTCCTTAACGGCGTCATACATATTGGCGAAAAGAAGTTTGGCGGAGGCCGAACAGGCGAAAAAGCCGCTACCGGCTTAACAGAACAATTAGTAACCTTAGGTTTTGAATCGGGCCGGATGAAAACCGGCACCCCTCCCCGTGTAGATGGACGCAGTTTAAACTATTCGGTAATGGAAGAGCAATGGGGCGATGAAGAACGCGGCCGTTTTTCCTACACAGACGTCCCTTTAGTAGAAAACCAACGTTGCTGCTGGATAACTTATACCAATACCAAAGTACACGAAACACTTAAAGAAGGCTTTGAAAGATCGCCTATGTTTACTGGCCGCATCAAAGGACTTGGCCCAAGATATTGCCCTTCTATAGAGGATAAAATTAACCGTTTTGCAGAGCGCGACCGCCACCAAATATTTGTAGAACCAGAGGGATGGAACACCGTTGAAATATATGTTAACGGTTTCTCCACTTCCTTACCTGAGGATGTACAATACAAAGCGTTAACCCAAATACCGGGTTTTGAACAGGCGAAAATGTTCCGTCCGGGCTATGCGATAGAATATGATTACTTCCCGCCTACCCAGTTGAGTTTAACTTTAGAGACTAAATTAATCAGCAATTTATATTTTGCCGGGCAAATAAATGGTACGACCGGTTACGAAGAAGCAGCGTCGCAAGGCTTTGTTGCAGGTATTAACGCGCATCAAAAAATTAACGATAAACACGAACTTCTGTTAAAACGATCGGAATCATATATCGGCGTTTTGATTGATGACCTGGTAACAAAAGGCACTGAAGAACCGTACAGAATGTTTACCTCGCGTGCGGAACATCGCTTGTTACTGCGCCAGGATAATGCCGACATTCGCCTGAGCCCGATGGGCCATGAACTGGGCCTAATAAGCGATGAGCGTTTAGAAAAGGTGAACAAGAAAGTTAAAGAGAGCGATGAGATAGTCTCCTTTACCCGCGCTAAAAGTATAGACCCAAGTGTTGTAAATAATCTATTGGAAGAGAGCGGCACCAGCCCTATTAACCAAAGCGCTAAATTATTTAATTTGCTAAGCCGACCTCAAATTGGTTTTAAAGAATTAAGATCGGTAGATGCTTCATTAGCTGATAAATTATCGGGCTATAATAAAGAAACAATTGAGCAGGCCGAAATAAAAATCAAATATGAGAGTTACTTTATAAAAGAATTGGAAATTGTTGACCGCATGAAAAAAATGGAGGATAGAGAGATCAACCCCGAATTTGATTACCGGCAACTGGTTTCGCTTTCAAAAGAAGCCCGCGAAAAACTGATGCGGATAAAGCCACGCACTTTAGGCCAGGCATCCAGAATTTCGGGCGTGTCACCATCGGATGTATCGGTTTTAATGGTTCATGTGTCAAGATAATGCATAAATATCTGTATATCAGGATATTACAAAATATCGTTTTCAAGGCGTTTTTTCAAAGTTTTAATATCAGTATTCATAAAAAGTTAAAAATCGTTTATAGGGCATAAAAATAATGTTAAATCGAAAACTGGCTTTTTTTCACAAAATTTCCTTCTTTTTTTTGGTAGCACTTGTAGTAGCGGGCTGCGCAAGCATGCAAAAACCGCAGGGAGGGCCACGCGACCTTACCCCACCAAAATTATTGTTGGCCACGCCGCAAAACATGACGCGGAATTTTAAATCCAAACAAATTGTATTGGAGTTTGATGAGTTTTTTAAACTGGCCAACCCCTACCAGGAAATAACCATTAGCCCTGCGCCCGAGAAACCACCGGAGTACCTGACGAAAAAGAAAAACCTGGTGATAGACCTAAAAGACACCTTGCTGAAAAACACAACTTATGTGATCAACTTTGGTAAAGCCGTTTCGGATGTTAACGAGGGAAATGTTTTAAAGAACTTTACTTATGTGTTCTCTACCGGCAATCATATCGACTCTTTGAGTATTTCAGGAAATGTAATCAATAGCATTACCCAGGAAAAGGAAAAAGACGCCACGGTAATGTTATTTACTTTGAAGGATGATTCGTTACGCTTTGGTAAAAAGAAGCCAATCATTTTTGCTACTACCGATTCGGCAGGGAATTTTTCGCTTAATAATTTACGGGAAGACACCTATCGCATTTATGCTCTTAAAGAAACAAGCCCCGATAAAATATTTAATAGTGACGGCGATCTTATCGCCTTTCAAAAGAACCCCATCGTTTTAACAAAAGACACATCCGGTATTAAGTTAAGTCTGTTTAAACAGGTGGCCACAGACTTTAGGGTGGCGGAAAAGAAATTTGACCCTGATGGCAAATTCAGCATGGTGTTTAACCGGCCATTAATAAAACCATCCGTTAAAATATTATACCCGCCTAATTTGGACAACCAAAAGCTTGTTGAGTTTAGCAAAACAAAGGATAGCGCCTACGTTTACCTACGCAATATGGATTTTGACTCGTTAAGGGTTGCCGTGCTGGATAATAATAAACCACTTGATACAGTATACCAGTTAAAACAGCGTAAAGAGTCGTTTCAGCGCGTTGTTTCCTTTAGTTATAACCTCAATAAGGATAACAAGCTAAAGCCGGGTACCGACCTTATCATAACCCCCAGCCTACCGGGCGAAAACTTCGAGCGGTCATTAATTACTTTTACCGAAGATTCTGTTAGCGTTGGCAATTATACGATACAAAAAGATACATCAGGTATACGTAACTACACTTTAAAATATCGTTGGCGGGCAGGAAGCCGGTATCAGTTGATATTTAATGATGGCGCCTTTACTACTATTTACGGCGATAAAAACAAACGGGCAGGCATACCCTTTCAGGCAGATAAACCGGAGAATTACAGCCAGCTAACCTTAAAAGTAGTATTGCCTGATACGGCCAGGCAATATGTAATAGAACTGCTTGGTGCAGATAAAAATGTACTGCGAACAGATGTTGTCACCAAATCGGGACCTATTGTTTATAGGAACATATTAACGGCCAAATACAAAGTGCGTGTAATATACGATGCCAATAAAAATGGCCGATGGGATAGCGGTAATGTTAAACTGCGCGAACAGCCCGAAAACATATGGGTATATGATAAAGAAATAACGCTACGCCCTAATTGGGAAGCCGAAGAGCCGCTGGAAATACCGAAGGAGCAAACTAATCCTTAAACCAACCGCTATACATAATATAGTTTTGCGGCAACTTATTTAATAAAGCCTTTTGCTCATCAGTTATAGGCTTTATTTTTTTGGCAGGAGAGCCGGCATACAAATAACCCGACTCACAGATGGTTCGCTCCAACACTACAGATCCCGCCCCTATGATCACATATTCTTCCACCACGGCATCATCCATTACAATAGCACCCATGCCTATTAAAACATTATCCTGCAGCGTGCAGCCATGCACAATGGCATTGTGCCCTATAGATACATTGTTGCCAATATTGGTAGGTGCTTTTAAGTAAGTGGCGTGTATGCAGGCGCCGTCCTGGATGTTGGTGTTATCGCCTATTTTAATGTAATGCACATCGCCGCGTATAACAGCGTTAAACCATACCGAACAATTGTTACCAATTACCACATCGCCGACTATGGTAGCATTTGGAGCTATAAAACAATCGGTTCCCCATTGGGGCGATTTATCTTTTACGGGCAGTATAACAGGCATAATAGCTGAAAGGTTAAAGCATAAAGCTAAAAGCTTTTTTATTTATATACTATAAAATATTACTTTAGCATTCATAAGCGGGAATAGCTCAGTCGGTAGAGCGTCAGTTTCCCAAACTGAAGGCCGCGGGTTCGAATCCCGTTTTCCGCTCATTCCATTACCCTTCAAGTGTCATTGCGAGGTACGAAGCAATCTCCCGACTGTACAAAACCGCTACTATGGCTCATATGCCCAGTTCGGAGATTGCTTTGTCGCTATCGCTCCGCGCAATGACGATATGCTTTAATGCAAATCTAAAACACCGTATCCTCCAAAACCTCCTGATGTTCCGGGTAATCAGTAGTATAATGCAGTCCCCTGCTTTCGTGGCGTGCAGTTGCAGATTTCACTACCAAGTAACTCACCTGTATTAAATTCCTCAGCTCGCAAAGCTTAACAGACAACTTGGTTTTTTTGTAAAAATCTTCGGTTTCTTCGTATAACAAACGTAACCTGCGCATAGCCCTTTCTAAACGAAAATCAGAACGGACGATACCCACATAGTCATTCATCAGCTTTTGCATTTCGCGGATGTTATGGGTAACTAAAATATCCTCATTTAATAACTGCACACCATGTTCGTTCCAGTCGGGTATGTTATCGGGTATTATAAACGCTTCAAAATTGGCTGCGGCATCCTCGTAAATACGATGTGCAAAAACTAATGCTTCTAACAACGAATTTGATGCTAATCTATTAGCCCCATGCAAGCCTGTTGATGAACATTCGCCGCAGGCGTATAAGCGCTTTATGGTCGACCGTCCTGAATGATCTACCAACACCCCGCCGCACATATAATGGCAGGCCGGTGCTACCGGTATCATGTCGCGTGTCATATCAATACCCATATCCAAACACTTGGCATATATATTAGGAAAATGCGCTAAAATATCTTTCTTTTTACGGTGACGGATATCAAGGTAAACAAAGTCCTCTCCAGATTTCTTTATTTCAGAGTCAATCGCTCTTGCCACAATATCTCGTGGTGCTAATGATTTACGCTCGTCATACTCCTGCATAAATTCTTCGCCGTTAGTGCGCCTTAATATGCCACCAAAACCACGTACGGCCTCGGATATTAAAAAGGAAGGATGTTCGCCCGGATTATATAAGGCTGTAGGATGAAATTGTATAAATTCCATATTCCTTACCTTACCCTTTGCCCTGTAAACCATCGCCACACCATCGCCGGTAGCTATAGTTGGGTTTGTAGTAACCGAATAGATGTGCCCAGCTCCACCTGCTGCCATTACCGTAACCTTTGATAATATTTTTTCTACCTGGCTGCTTTCGGTATTAAATGCATAAATTCCATAGCAGTTAATATTGTCTGATGATTTATCTACAAATTCGCCTAAATGGTGTTGAGTTATCAGATCTACAGCAAAGTAATGCGTTAGTATTTCAATATTAGGTTCCCGGTGTATCTCTTCCAGTAACGATCGCTCTATCTCAAAACCAGTAATATCCTTATAATGTAACACCCTAAATTCAGAGTGGCCCCCCTCTTTCGCCAGGTCGTAAATACCCTCGTTGGTCATGTCAAAGTTGGTACCGTAGCCAATAATTTCATTTATTCGCTCCGGCCCTTCTTTCACTACGGCTTCCACAACTTCTCTATCGCATAGGCCATCACCAGCAATTAAGGTGTCATTTATATGTTTTTCAAAAGAATCTTCTTTTTTATCAACAACTACCGCAACACCACCCTGGGCATATTTAGTGTTGCTTTCATCTTCGTTGGCTTTTGTAACTATCAGTACCTTACCATGCTTAGCGGCTTTTAGTGCGAAACTTAAACCTGCAATGCCTGATCCTACCACAAGGAAATCAACAGTTTTGGTCATTTTTTGTATATGTATTGTGTAAAATTAGGCTTTATGTTAATAAGCGGTATAAAACATGTTAAATTTGTGTAAGTAAAAAGCTAACAAATAAACATGACGTTAGTAAGTCGGAAATTTACAGAATTAACAATTACTTTTGAGCGATTTGTAAGACGATTTAACAAGGTAACTAACATTTTATACAGTGTGTATTTATTCACAAATAAGTATTTAAATTAAAACTTGTTTGTCACACTAATCTTATAATCAGTAAAATAAAAAATAAAAAGCTGTTTAAAAATGTTAGTAAAAATGTAAAAACAACTTTTTAAGTAAATCGTATCACAACTTTTAAACACTACTAACACCTTAATAACAATAGTTTTATTTTATATATAAAAAGAAGTTATTATTAATTGATTTGTTGAATGGATATCTTCGAAGAAATAAAAGTGAAAGGTTTTGCCGACGAATACATCGATCCGTCGCTCGACCTTTTCGCCGAAATAGAAAACCTGAAAAAAGCTAAAAATGCCGTTATACTTGCCCACTATTACCAGGAAGGGGATATACAGGATATTGCCGATTATATTGGCGATAGCCTGGGCCTATCTCAGCAGGCAGCTAAAACAGATGCGGATATTATTGTTTTTGCCGGGGTACATTTTATGGCCGAAACAGCTAAGATATTATCGCCAAATAAAAAGGTTTTACTACCGGATTTAAAGGCAGGTTGCTCATTAGCTGATAGTTGCCCGCCACATTTATTTAAAAAGTTTAAAGAGAATTACCCCGACCATTTGGTAATTACCTATGTAAACTGCACGGCCGAACTAAAAGCTTTAAGCGATATTGTTTGCACCAGCAGCAACGCGGTGCAAATAGTAGAAAGCTTACCAAAAGACCAAAAGATAATATTTGGACCGGATAGAAACTTAGGGGCGTGGGTAGCTAAAAAAACAGGCCGGGATTTAGTTTTATGGAATGGCGCTTGTATGGTACACGAAATTTTTAGCCGTGAAAAAATTACCAAATTAAAAGAACGCTATCCAAATGCTAAAATACTGGCACACCCCGAGTGTGAGGAAGTTATATTACAACTGGCCGATTACATAGGATCGACCACAGGGATATTAAAATATGCTACTAACAGCCCCGAAAAGGAGTTTATAGTAGCAACAGAAGCAGGTATTATTCACCAGATGGAAAAGGATAACCCCGATAAGGTGTTTATACCGGCGCCACCAAACAATACTTGTGCATGTAACGATTGCCCGCACATGAAACGTAATACACTGGAAAAACTATACCTGTGTTTAAAAAATGAAATGCCCGAAATACAAGTGCCTATGCACATTATTGAAAAGGCTGTGAAACCGATAGAAAGAATGCTGGAAATATCGGCAAGCTTAGGCTTATGATATGATTTTACCGATTTTAGAATGATTACACTGATTAAAATGGGTGTAATTTCCAATAATCGGTGTAGTCCCAATAATCAGTGTAATCATAATAATTATGTTCGAGAACGAAGAGAAAACCAATATTGAAAATTTAGGTGAGTTTGGTTTAATAGACCATTTAACTAAAAATATAAAACTTGTACAAAAAAGCAGTATAAAAGGTGTGGGCGATGATGCCGCAGTATTAGATTTTGAAGGTAAAAGGATGTTGGTATCTACCGATATGCTGTTAGAAGGTATACACTTCGATCTGGCTTATACACCGCTAAAACACTTGGGTTATAAAGCTATACAGGTAAATCTTAGCGATATATATGCCATGAATGGTACTGCTACGCAAGTAACGGTATCTATTGGCATGAGTAGCAAATTCCCATTAGAGGCTATTGAAGAATTATACGAAGGTATTTACCTGGCTTGCGGCAATTATAATGTGGATATAGTTGGCGGGGATACATCTGCATCAAAGCAAGGTTTGGTAATAAGTGTAACCTCAATCGGTTATGCTGACGAAAAGGATATTGTTTACCGTAATACTGCTGAAGAGGGTGATTTGATATGTGTATCCGGTGATTTGGGTGGTGCTTATACCGGTTTACAATTATTAGAACGTGAAAAACTGGTTTACTTAGAAAACCCTAATATACAACCTGACCTGGAGGGGAAAGATTATATAGTAGAACGACAATTAAAGCCCGAAGCACGAAAGGATATTGTTGATCTGCTAAAAGAATTGAATATTAAGCCAACAGCCATGATAGATGTATCTGACGGTTTGGCATCAGAGATATTACACATTTGCAAGCAAAGTAATAAAGGCTGTAAGTTATACGAGGAAAAGATACCCATCGATCCAATGACCTACGAAACAGCCCGTGAATTTAACCTTGACCCAACAGTTTGCGCCCTAAGCGGCGGCGAAGATTATGAATTGCTATTTACAGTAAAACAAGCTGATTACGATAAGATAAAATTTAAATTGGATTTTACCATCATCGGCTATATTACCGAGCCAAATGAGGGCTGTAGTTTGATAACAAAATCCGGCAACCTGCACGAGTTAAAAGCGCAGGGATGGAACGCGTTTAAGGCGTAGTAGTGCCCATTTGTCATTGCGAGGAGCGATAGCGACAAAGCAATCTCTACACAGGACAAGTGGAATTGCAAAGTCGAGAGATTGCTTCGTACCTCGCAATGACAGCTTCATTAATTTGCTTCTTCCTCCCCAATATATTTCTGGTCTATCTGCTTATTAGCCTTAGCTCCTAACTTTTTTATCTTCTCAGCAGTTACGGTTAAATTGCCGCGGCCATCGGTTAGCTTATTCAATGCCTTATCGTAACTATCCTGGCTTTGTTTAATGTTTTTACCTATAGCTTCTATATCCCCAACAAAGCCAACAAATTTGTCATACATCTCGCCGCTGAGGCGGGCAATTTCCAATACATTACGGTTCTGCCTTTCCTGTTTCCATATACTGGCAATGGTGCGCAGGGTGGCTAATAAAGTGCTCGGACTAACAATAACCACCCGCTTATCCCAGGCATCGCTAAAAAGGTCGGCGTCCAATTGTACGGCAAAGCTGAAGGAGGATTCTATAGGCACAAAAAGCAGCACAAAATCGGGCGAGTTTACCTGGTAAAGGTCGTGATAGTTTTTAGATGATAGACCATGCACATGCCCGCGGATAGATTCGACATGTGCTTTTGAGAATAATTTGCGCTCTTCTTCGGTTTCACAATTAACTAAACGTTCGTAGGCTATTAACGAGACCTTAGAATCGATTATTAAATGTTTATCATCCGGAAGGTCGATTATTACATCCGGCTGCAGCCTACCCCCATCCTGTGCGTTAAGACTTGCCTGTATACGGTACTCCCGGTCGCGTATCAAGCCAGATCGTTCTAAAACCTTTTCCAGTATTACCTCACCCCAGTTACCCTGCTTTTTATTATCGCCCTTTAAAGCCTTGGTCAAATTATTGGCTTCGGTACTGATGAGTTTATTAAGATCCATCAATTGGGTTATTACACCTTTAAGCGTATTGCGCTCGGCGGCTTCCATGTTGTAAACCTTATCTACCTTATCCTCAAAATTCTTAATATTCTCTTTCAGCGGGTTAAGTATAGCATCAATGCTCAGCTTATTTACATCACTAAACTCCTTTGATTTTTCTTTTAATAATTTTTCGGCAACATTCTCAAATTCCCGTTGAAAATGCAGTCGGGTATGTTCTATCTCCTCTTTTTGCTCGGTCAGTTTTTCCTGCTGGGCCGTGAAGAAGGAACGCGAAGATTCTAAAGACCGATTAGCCTCGGACAGTTGGGTACGCACATCCAGAAGTTCATCTATCAAACGCGACTGCTCATCTTTTAAATGGGTAGTGATATTTTCTTTCTCGCGTTGTAATCCTAATGCATTTTGTTCGGCCTTGGCCAAGGCAATTTTTAAAGCCTCGTTTTCCGATCTTAAAAGATTATCATCAAATGCCGGGCTGTTAGTTTTATTAGTGGTTTTAAGCACCACAAAAAAAATCAAAAGCAATACAGCTACACCCGCAATAATTAAAAAAGCCTCATTCATGTTTTGATAAAAATATTAGCAAAACGAATGTAGGTATTTTAGTATTAAAATAAAATAATTAGCAAAAGCTATTATTGCTTAGGGGCTGCTGTAGTATCCTTTACAGGATTGGTAGTACCAACGCCATTGCTGCTGGTATCTTTTCCGCCGGTTTCGGTAGGCGAAACAGGTAGTTTATTGGTATCGGCCGGGCCGGAGTTTCCCACGTGTGTTTGGCCCGAGTCAGGTTTATCGCCACCGGTTTTTTTGGTACCGTTGCAGGCCGCGCAGGTTATGACTATTAAGGTGAACAGGTAAACAAATAGCTTTTTCATAAGTTTAATGTTATTGATGGTATACATTAAATACAATCAGCATATTTGCATGTTTTAAAAATTACATTATAAACCGTTATGAAGCACTTATTTACAACTACCGCTATTATACTTTGTTTACTGGTAAGCGCCTGCTCAAAGAAAAGCGAGCCAGCTCCCGAGGCTCCACATACTATTAAAATAACAGCATCGGCCACGGCAGATTTTGCTGTAATCATTTATACAGCCGATAGCTTTGGTGGTACACAAACAGAAGTAAAAAACATAACCGTAGCAAAAGGTACATCGTTTGAGTATAGCACGCAGGCGGCAGTTGGCAGCTATGTGTTTGTGAAGTTATCGTCTGATGTAAGCAACAGTATCAGCTATAAAATATACAATAATGGCACCATTGCCGACCAGGAAAGCGGGAAGATATTTGCAACGCATACTACCGCTACAATAAGTTATACAGTAAAGTAATACTAAACTGTATATTAGGCTAATGAAAAAGCTATTATCATCAACTGGTTTAATTATGTGTCTGTTAATAATGGGGTGTTCAAAAAAGAATAACCTAAGCCCTGTTAATACTAAGCATACTATTAAAATTACGGCGACCTCCGAAAAAGAGATAGTTGTAGATTTGGCCGTTATAAAAAGCGGAGAAACAGATAAAAAGTACGTTAACACTCAAACTATTACCGGCAGTTATGAATATTCACTCGATTTAAATGTCGGCGATAAACTATGGGTAGAGGTATTGAATAATAATTTTGGTAATGTGCTCTTCACCTTTTACGACAATGGAAAAGCTTACGGCGTTCCTGTAACGTCATCAGCACCGAGGATATCCATCCCTATTGATGTAAAGTAGATTATTTAACCTTTTCTACTCTTAAGCCAACATCGGTAACATCGCGCAAGGGGTTGTCGCGCATGTTTTGCTCTAACTCAAAATGGTAGGTACCTTTTTTAGGGAACTTATATTGGGTGAGCAAAGGCAATTGGTAACTGTATAAGTTGCCGCTTCCGCTGCCCAGCCATTCGCCATCGGCGTTTGCCAGTTTAAACTCGAAGCGGGTAACTTGCGTCTTAGCGCCCGGATTACTCCTAAAAAACAGCGCGAATATATTAGAATACTTATACGTACCGGCCACCCTTAAATTAAAGTAAATATTATAGGGGATGGTTTCATCTTCTATTTTTACATCAAACTTAATACGGTTTACATAGGACCAGTTGTGATTAACCACTTCCTGGTTTTGGTCGTATACCGATAAGGGGTCGGTGCAACCTTGTGCCGTAAAAAGCACAAGGGCTATAAATACACCTAAAACAATTTTTAAACGCTGCATTATTTTATTCCGGCCTTGGCGGGTTATCGTTACGGTTGGGGTTATTATTATTGTTTGGCCTTGGCCTGTTGTTATTGCGCCTGTTATTGTTATTTCCCTGCGGGCGGTTACCACCATCGGGTCTGCTCACATTTGGTTGCTGCCCATCAGGTCGCGACTGCTGTGGCGCCGGCCTGTTGTTCGGGTTGGCTTGTTGCTGCTGGCTTTGAGCGCCGTTGGGGCGCTGATTTTTATTGCGGTTTTTGTTCTTTTTATTTTTGTTATTACGGCTGCGTTCGTCAAGGCGGGTTAAGCTGTCTTGTCCAACAACGTTCTCGTAATCCAATACTTTAACCGGCTTGGTTTCTATTTCAACAACTTCGCCCAAATCGGCAGGGATAACCCCATCACGGTTCATTTGCTGAATTTCTTTAACGCGATGTATAGGCAATGGCACCCACGATTCTTCGCGAGGGTAACTAAACCACATCAGCTTTTTAAATATGTCTGTCTTTTGCAAACGCGCGTCGCCCCGCTCTGTACGCAGCATATTTACATTATCAGGGATGTGTTTTAAGGCATCCATATAAGTATCCAGCTCGTAGTTTAAACAGCACTTTAATTTGCCGCACTGGCCGGCAAGTTTAAGTGTATTTAACGATAGATTTTGATAACGCGCAGCCGAAGTTGATACCGTTTTAAAATCGGTTAACCAGGTGCTGCAGCAAAGCTCGCGCCCGCATGATCCAATACCACCCAGGCGGCTTGCCTCCTGGCGCATACCTATCTGCCGCATTTCGATACGTATGCGGAACGATTCCGCCATTTTCTTGATCAGTTCCCTAAAATCTACGCGGCCTTCGGCCGTATAATAAAAGGTAGCTTTGGTTTTATCGCCCTGGTAATCCACATCGCTTATTTTCATGCTTAGGTTTAATTCCAAAGCCAGCGTGCGCGATTTATGCATGGTTTCCCACTCCAGGTCTTTAGCCATCTTCCACTTGTCTACATCGGCAGGTGTGGCACGGCGATATATTTTTTTAACAACGTCGGCTTCTTTGACATGGCGCTTGGTCATTTGCATGCGCACCAGTTCGCCGGTGATAGATACATGGCCAATATCGTAACCGCCGGTAGTGGTTTCTACAGCAACTAAGTCGCCGGCTTCCAGGTAAATATTATCAACGTTGTTATAAAATTCTTTCCTCGATCCTTTGAACTTTACTTCAATAATTGGATAAGGTTTATAGTTTGTTGGCATATCCATATGCGATAGCCAATCGTGTACATCTAATTTGCTGCAACCATTAGTAAGGCACGAGCCATTACTTTTGCAGCCTGCAGGTGAGCAACCGCCCCCTGTTGAGCAACTTCCGCATCCCATAATTAATTTGGTATATAATGATTCCCCGAAGGGACAATTTTCAAATGTAATACTTTTATAATCTGCAAAGATACGTCTAAAAACAAGATTTTAGGGTTTGCGTTACGTTCTATATGATAATGGGCCTTTTCCAGCTCGTCAATTACTACCTCTGCTTCAGAAATTTTAATAACCGATGACATTTTTCGGGCTGTTTCCATTTCGCGTTCAGGCAGTTTAACCAGTCTTTCGGCGCCGCTGCGCAGCAGGCAGCACTCGCGTAAAAAACTGGTGCCGTAGCGTAAAAAGTTCTTTTGATTTTCGCGGCCCATTTTTGATGTCTGTTCTACAAATGCCAAAACATCGAGGCCTTTATTGGCAAAGCACAAACGAAGCCATTGTACAAACAACTCGTGATAGCTTTTGGTATCGTGTAATAACATGCCCAAAGCTTCGGTCATGTTACCATTGCTCAGGTAGGCAATTTCGGCGGCAGCGGTATCTGTTTGGTTATGATTCGCTACCATTTCTTGTTTAATGTCCTCGTAATTTAAGCAAGGTATTTTTATGAGCTGCGTCCGCGATAAAATGGTGTTCAATATCTGGTCCTGGTTTTGGGCAACCAGTAAAAACAGCGTATTGGGCTGCGGCTCTTCAATTACCTTAAGCAAGGCGTTGCCCTCTTTGTCGAGGTATTCGGGCAGCCATAGTATCAGTATTTTGTAGGCTGATTCAAAGGGCTTAAAGCTTAGCTTTTTTATAATTTGATGGCATTCGGCAATGTTGATGTTGGCCTGTTTATTTTCGGCCTCTAAATATCCGCGCCAGGTATCTAAGTTTAAGTAGGGGTTAGCGTTAAAAGCCTCGCGCCATTGTTCAATAAAAGTTAGCGCGGTATCATCCTTATGTTTGGCAAAAAAAGGGTAACTAAAATGCAGATCCGGGTGCATAAGCTTTTGATACTTGCGGCACGATGAACATACCCCGCACGAATCTGTCGGTTGCTTATCCTCGCACGACAAATATTGCGCGTAAGCAACCGCTAAAGCCAAACTGCCGCTACCCTCGGGCCCCAAAAAGAGCTGCGCATGGCTCACCCGGTTCTCTGTTACCGAGTTGATCAATCGTTGCTTTATAGCCTGTTGCCCTATAATATCCTTAAACTGCATTTGGTGCAAAATAACGAATTGATTTTAGATGTACGATTTTAGATATTAGATTTAGCCCGGTTACTAACACCTGCGCAAATAATACGCACATTTGCAATTACATATAAGGCAATGCATCAATCGACAATCGTACATCTAAAATCAAAAATCAAATGAGGGTAATGGCTTTTGACTATGGCACCAAGCGCATCGGCATTGCCGTTACCGACCCTATGCAAATCATCGCTACCGGGTTAGATACCATACATCCGCTAAAAATCATCGATTACCTGAAAAAATACCTGCAAACCGAACAGGTGGAGCGTTTTATAGTGGGCGAACCGAAACAAATGGATAATACCCCCTCGCAATCGGCCATACATGTAAAGGGCTTCGTTAATTTGCTAAAAAAGACCTTCCCCGATATCCCTGTGGAAATGTTAGACGAACGCTTTACTTCAAAAATGGCATCGGCCGCCATAGCCCAAAGCGGAATGGGCAAAAAAGCCAGGCAAAATAAAGAGTTGGTAGATACTATATCGGCCGTGATATTACTGCAAAGTTGGATGGGGAAAACGGTCTGAACCGCTGATTTTTGTGATTGGGGGATTTCGTTGATGATTTTTGTAATTTTGTAGCAAAAATATTCCCCCCTTAATGAAAGATATTGTTAACCCCTCTTATTCACATTCAAAGATTACAGGCAAAATAATTGGCTGTGCGATTAAAGTGCATAGTGCGCTGGGAAACGGATTTCAGGAAGTAATATATCAGCGTTCGCTGGCGATTGAAATGCAGAAACAGGGCTTGGGCTTTGCCAGAGAATTGGAAATGACAATTTTTTATGATGGTGTTGATGTTGGAACCAGGCGGGTAGACTTTTTGGTTGAGGATAAGATCATGGTTGAACTAAAAGCTGTCGTAAAGTTGGAAGATGTTCATCTTGCCCAGGGTCTTAACTACTTAGAAGCATATAAATTAGCAACGGGTTTACTGATAAATTTTGGTGCAAAAAGTTTGGAGTTTAAGCGTATTACTAACGAGTATAAGCTCAGAAATCAATCAACGGTATCATCCAATCATTAAAATCAACGGTCAACAATGGAGATTTTAGATTCAAACCTGCAGAACTACCTTGATGCGCATACTGACGCGGAGCCCGAAGGCTTGCAAAAAATAAACCGCGACACCTATTTAAAGGTACTTAAGCCCAATATGCTAAGTGGCCATTACCAGGGGCGCGTTTTGAGCATGCTGAGCAAAATGATGCAACCCAAACTTATTTTAGAGATAGGCACGTTTACCGGCTACTCGGCTATTTGCCTTGCCGAAGGCCTGGTTGAAGGCGGCATTTTGCATACTATTGAAGTGAACGCAGAAATGGAAGAAATGCTGAATTCACATTTTAAACTGACAAATGTGGAAAAAAAAATCAAGCTGCATATCGGCCCTGCTGATAGTGTAATAGCTGATTTTGAGGGGGATAACTTCGATTTAGTGTTTATTGATGCGGATAAAAGAAATAATTTGACGTACTTTGAGTTAGTATTAGACAAAGTAAGGCCCGGTGGGTTAATAATAATTGATAATGTTTTGTGGAAGGGGAAGGTATATGATGGCAACGGAAATGACGCCGATACCGAAAGTTTCCGCAAACTAAATGAGCACATAACTGTTAACAAGCAGGTCGAAAAGCTAATTCTGCCTGTCCGCGACGGACTATTGCTCATCAGAAAAAAGTAAATTATGAAGAAACTCTTAACTGCTACTCTACTGTTAGTATTTGCACTTGTTGCAACAACCACAGCCGTATCGGCACAAAGCGCTTCACAATCCTACATCGAGAAGTTCAAAGATAATGCCATTCGTATAATGCACGAGACCGGGGTGCCCGCAAGCATCGTTTTAGGTGTAGCCATGCACGAATCGGGCAGCGGTAAAAGCGCCATAGCACAAGGATTGAACAATCAGTTTGGTGTAAAAGGCGGAGGACGTGTAGTTTATTACAGACACAATAAAAAAGTAACCTCGGCATACAAACGCTACGACTCGGTTTTAGACTCATTTAAAGACTTCGCCCGCATCATGACAGAGCGTAAACAGTTTAGCCACCTTAATGATAAACTTTCGCAATACGATTACAAAGGCTGGGCGCTGGGCATACAGCGTAATGGTTATGCAAGCAGCCGTAAATGGGCATCGCAAGTGTTAGGCATCATTCGCAAGTACAATTTGAATGAACTGGATTCTACCCCCGACTCTACCCAAACACAAAAGGAGATTTTAGCCGATAACAATCAATAATTTATATATTTAGCCGTAAGTTTGGCTAATAAACTATTGAGGTTACCCGTTATGCGCAAAATTTACATACTGCTTGTTTCCTGCATTATATTTACGTCGTGTTCGGCGCATAAAAGCACCATTAGCCGTCGCCAGGCGCATAAAAACAACGTAAGCATACAAAAAGCCAACCGCAAGGCCATTGCAAATTACAAATCGTACACCTCCCTTGAATATATAGAGCGCTTTAAGGCCATTGCCATACAGGAAATGAACACTTATGGCATACCTGCCAGTATTACCCTTGCACAGGGCTTGTTTGAATCCGGCTCGGGTAACAGCGATCTGGCCAAGGTGGCCAATAACCATTTCGGAATTAAATGCGGTAGCAACTGGACAGGGCAGGCTTACTATAAAGATGATGATAACGATAACGATTGCTTTAGGGTATACAGCAACCCCGAAGACTCGTTTCGCGACCACTCTACCTTTTTAAAGAAAAAGAACTACGCCCGCTTGTTTGAGCTGGATAAAGACGACTATAAAGGCTGGGCCTACGGCTTAAAAGCCTGCGGCTATGCCACTAACCCCAAATACCCGCAGCTGCTGCTAAATATTATTGATAAGTACGACCTTACCCAGTATGACCGCGGCGAAGGCGAAGTGCAAAAGATAAAGCGCGAAGACAGGGTGCTATCGCAGATAAACGATAATATTGGCAAGCCGGCAAGCGACTCGATAACCCAAACCCCGCCCGACGACAAAATTTATACCGTAAAACAGGGCGATACACTATACAACATTTCAAAACGTTTTGGTATCACAGTAGACGAATTAAAGGCGCTGAACAACATGAGCGATAATGGTTTAAAAATTGGCCAAAAGCTGGTTGTAGTTAAATAGCTTGTTAAATATTGTTAAAGAATAGCGCACCTGTGGCCAAATACTTAGTTTTACACCCTCTGATGAAACTATGGTTTGCTTTATTATTATGTATGGTTACGGTAACAGCTTTTGCCCAGGTAAAAGAAGTGAGCGGTATTGTATTTGATAAAGAAAGCAAGGCCCGTATTGCCAAAGTAAAAGTACAAAACATCACCACCAAGGCCGAAGCATTTAACAATCTTAAAGGGGAATTTAAAATAAACGCCACCACCGGCGATATACTTATTTTTACCAAGCCCGACCATCACCCGGATACGGTTATTATTACAAGCAATGCCGCGTTAGCTGTTTATATGAAACCGCTTGCAATAGCCCTGCGCGAGGTAACTATACGCGATACCTTACAAAATCCCCAAAGTCGCCTGGCAGCCACAAAAAGCGAATACAACAAGATATACGGATCTTTAGGCTACCGCGATTTACTAAATGTATCGCCGGGCGGGGCTGGACTAAGTATTGATGCCCTTTACAACATGTTTAGCAAAAGCGGCCGCAATGCAGCGCACCTGCAAGAGATAATTGAGCGCGATTACAAGCAAAACGTAATTGATTACCGCTTTAACAAAACCTTTGTAAAAGGCATAACCAACCTTAGTGAACCTGCACTTACCGATTTTATGTTTAAATACCGCCCCGGCTATTATATGGTTACTACCGCCGGCGATTACGAGTTTATTGCCTATATACGCACCAGCCTTAAACGCTACTTACGCAACCCAAGGGCCTACGAGCTTTCGCCGTTAATACCCGCCAAATGAAATACCCGGTTATTGTAGTGCCCTTTTTAAATGTGAATGGCATGGCGCTGTTCCCGGTGATACTGGTTAAACATAAAGCATTACTGGCCGATAGCGTTACCATAAACCACGAAAAAATACACTTGCGCCAGCAGGCCGAATTATTGGTACTGCCATTTTATGTATTATATCTGTTAAACTACCTGGTAAATTTGATCAGTTACCGCAACCATCATAAAGCATACATGAATATTTGTTTCGAACGCGAGGCTTATGCCAACGAGGCGGATATGAATTACCTAAAGCAGCGCAAATGGTTTAAATGGCGGCTTTATTTTTAAAGCGGTAACTATAAAGTTGAATTTGTGCAATGAAATAACAGATTTTTCCGTTTTATTTGCTGTATGTTAAAAACGGGTACTTGTTTGTTTTTTTTAGTATCGCTTGCATTTAGCCTATCGGTAAATGCACAAACTACCGATACTGTAAAAAAAGATACTGTTAAAATTGATACCGGCCTGCTCAATAACATGAGGCTGTTGCCCAAAAAGAACGCTATACCGGTAGCGGTTACCCCCCTGCAAATACAACAAGAGCTGATACCGGTAACCATGCTTGATTATAAAATGATCTATTGGAAAAAGAGCATCGTATTCGGGCTTAATTTTAGCCAGTCGGCATTTAGCAGCAACTACAGTGCGGGTGGTGTTACGGCGGTAGCCCTGGGTACCAACTTTATTTACCATACCGAGTATAACAAGGCCCCCTTTAGTTATGTATCCGAACTTAACCTAACCTATGGGGTATCAAAAAACAAAGGCCAGGGCAAGCGTAAAACCAACGACCGTATTTATTTTGATAACAAGCTGGCATCACAACTATCCAAACACTGGTACTTTTTCGGCGCGTTAACCTTCGAGTCGCAGTTTGACAAGGGTTTTAACTATGTCTATACCGACCCGGCAACTGGTATAGTATCAAACACGCCGGTATTGATCTCTAATTTCATGTCGCCGGGTTATTTAACCGAGTCGATAGGTTTTGAATACAAGCCCACCACCTACTTCGATCTGCGTTTAGGTACAGGTACCGCCAGGCAAACATTTGTTTTAGATAAAAACATCATCAGGTACCAGCCCGATAATTATGGCGTAGACTCCTTACACACTATTAAAAACGATCTGGCTTTCCAGGTAGTGGCGTTGTTTGATAAGGATATCATGAAAAACATCCATTTAAACACCCGCTACGCATTGTTTATCCCCTATGGCCAATCGTTGCAGTATATTACCCACCGTGTAGATATGATATTATCTGCACGTGTAAATAAACTGATCAACGTAACTATTAACGGCACCATGCTGTACGATAAGAACACCGCCCGCGATGTTCAGGCTACCGAAGGCTTGGCGCTGGGGGTGTTGTATAAGTTCCCGTAAGGTATAGCTCCGGTATTATTTCTTCTTTTTACGCAAGCTTTGATAATCGATATAGTACAGTACTTTAACCGAAAAGTTATTGTTTTGCGGCTGGTTATACGTGTCTTTTAAATTATAGTAATAATCGTGCGCGGCTATGTTGTTGTATGACTGTGCCGACTGTTTCCAGGCCAAACTGATCTCGCTACCCGGAGAGAACTGCCAAACGTATATCATATCAATATTCCAGATGTTGTAGTTTTGGTTAACATCGTGGTCAAAATCATCAGTTGTAGGGGCTATAAGGGATCCATCCTTACGCAGCGAAAAGAATTGTTTATAATTCACTTTAGACCAATAGTGCCTAAGCCTTAAATTAAGCCCCATTACATTACTAAAGGTATATTTTACATTAAAGATATTGTCGACAGTGCGCACATCGCGCAAACCAAAAACAGAGGCAGTACCATCGGTAGTAATAGTGGCAAAGCCAACGCTGTTGTTACGCGGGCTAATGGTAACATCGCTGCCGAAAGAGAAGCGGTTGCTTACGCGGTAGGTGTAAAACAACTCCAGGTCAGTTCCGGTGCCGTTATATCGGTTAGCCCATTGGTTGCCCAGCCAAAAGCCGCCCCAAAGCTGTTTAGCCTGGCTGGTGCGCAGGTTCCAGTTTAGTATAAAGGTTTCCGGGCGTTTAAAAACAAGGCCGGCTGTGCGTGATTCATAAAAATCGTTGCTGTTTAAACGCACATGTCCGTTAATATTGGCATACCAGTTATTTTTAAAGTTGGCAAAGCCCCCAAAGTTTTGGTTAAAGGCCTGGTATGACGATGGCTGGTACCTTACTGAATAATAAGTATTGGTCCAGATGCCCCATTGGGTAAATATCCATTTGGGTTTGTATTCGGCATACTGCAGGTTAAGCTGGTTATCTATGTAATTAGCATTGGTGTAATAGCCAAGGTCGTTAGCGTCATATTTATCGCTGGCAAGGTCCTGTACCACGTTCCAGGTAAAGTTGCCGGATGTTTTACCTCCGCTAACTTCATAACTGTAGCCGGTTTGTGTAGGCGTTTGGCTGGCGGCTTGGTAAAACTTGTTACTTAAAAAACCAAAACCCGACAGGTTGTAAGTGTTCTTTTTGTTATTAAGGTTAAATACAAACCCGCCCACATCGGCATTATAATCTTTACCAAAGCGGTAAACATTCGTATTAATAAACGTAACCGCCGAGTTGTTTTTTAAGTTTTGATCCAACACAATGATGTTGTAGTTGGTTAACGGGCTGGTTTGTACCTGCCGCCTGTTGCCAATGCTATCCTCAATGGTGGCATACGCGGTGTTGGTAATGCCGTTAAATACGCCTATACCCAGGCCTTTTGCCGTACGGCCGCTAAACTTAAAGGCGTTTATCAGTTTAGTTTCGGTAGGGTTTTTTATAACCGATTCGCCCGGTTTAAGCCCTGCGTAGGCATTACTATAATCAATTGGCGAGCCGCCCACCCTGCGCGAATAAAATAAATTGCCTTTGTTAAACAATTCGGTACCCTCGGTAAAAAACGACCGGTTTTCGTTGTATTTTACCTCAAACGGGGTAAGGTTCAATATCTTATTATCAGATTGTACCTGCCCAAAATCGGGTATCAGGGTAAGGTCTAAAGTAAAGCTTTCGTTGATGCCGTATTTTACATCCATCCCACCGTTAACCGATGTAGTGGTATTAGCCACACCCGCCGTATTGTATGGGTAATGGTTTACATAGGTAGAAAAGTAAGGATAAAACGCAAGGCGCACGGGTGGCTCCAGTTTTTGTAAGCCGCTTAGCTCGCCTTCCTGGTTTATAAGGCCATTCTTTTTAGGGTCAACCTCGTTCCACCATAATTGCTTTTGCTCGTTTACGCGCTTGCGTATCAGATTCATGCCCCAGGTTTGAATATCCTTTTTGGCAAAGCGCAGTGCCGAGTAAGGTATACGCATTTCGGCGGTCCAACCTTGCGCGTCTATCTTAGCCTGGCTGGTCCAAACGGCGTTCCAGGTTGGGTCTTCAATGTTGCCGTTGGGGTTAGGCGCATACTTGGCGTCAAACTGGCCATTGGTTGTGGTCACAAAAAAGCCCGAGCCATTTATACCATCCTTGTAAGTATCAAAAATCACCCCTATAAAATCGGCGGTGCCTACGTTGTCGCGGGTAGCAAACTCGCGGGCAATTTGGCTGGGGTCGCTTTCGTACATTCGGGCCGATATGTAAATAGCATCGTTATCGTATATAAACTTCACCTCGGTGCGGTTCTCATTTTTTTCGTGCAGACCGGCGGTGGGTTGTAGTTCAACAAAATCGGTAGCTATGGGCACATTCTCCCAGGCCTTATCATCCAATACGCCATCAATTTTTGGCGGGGTATTGGTTTTAACGGCAATAATACGTTTTGGTGCCTGGGCAAGGGCCGATAGGGTAACAAAGGATAATAAAACGGTAGTAAAAATTCTCATCAATGGGGGCTAATAGTTGGCTATAAGATGCGCGAAAATGCACAAGCGTTACAGTTTATTTTGTTAAATGTTAGTTAACGAGTGTTAAAAAGTGTTTTATTACAATCTATTTAAGCCGAATTGTTTCAAAATCATAACTTTGTGTCCTCAAAAATTAATAAAAAATAATGTTTGAAAATCTTTCGGATAAGCTCGACAGAGCGTTTAAAGTACTAAAAGGCCAGGGATCGATCACTGAAATTAACGTGGCCGAAACCATGAAGGAGATACGCAAAGCGCTCCTGGATGCCGACGTAAACTATAAAACAGCAAAAAGCTTTACAGATGATGTAAGGCAAAAAGCAATAGGCCAAAATGTGTTAACCGCCGTTTCGCCGGGTCAGTTATTAACCAAGCTGATGAACGACGAGCTTACAGCCCTTATGGGCGGCATCACAGCCGACCTGGAACTAAAGGCATCGCCTACCATCATTTTAATTGCGGGCCTAAATGGTGCCGGTAAAACCACCTTTACGGGCAAGCTGGCCAATTACCTAAAAACACAAAAGGGCAAAAAGCCATTATTGGTTGCCGATGATATTTACCGCCCCGCGGCTATTGACCAATTGCAGGTACTGGGCCAGCAAATAGGCGTGCCGGTTTATGCCAACCTGGAATCGAAAGACCCGGTAGCTATTGCCCTTGAAGGTATTGCACAAGCCAAGCGCGAGGGCAACAACGTGGTAATTATTGATACCGCCGGCCGTTTAGCTATTGACGAAGCCATGATGGTGGAGATTGAGCAGGTAAAAAAAGCCACTACCCCGCACGAAATTTTATTTGTGGTAGATAGCATGACCGGCCAGGATGCCGTAAACACCGCCAAGGTGTTTAACGACCGCCTTGACTTTACCGGTGTGGTGTTAACCAAGCTGGATGGCGACACCCGTGGTGGTGCCGCGCTGTCTATCAAATCGGTTGTAAACAAGCCTATTAAATTTATTGGTACCGGCGAGAAGATGGAAGCGTTGGACGTTTTCCACCCGGATCGTATGGCATCGCGTATTTTGGGCATGGGCGATGTGGTATCGTTAGTAGAGCGCGCGCAACAACAATTTGACGAGAAAGAAGCCGCCGAACTGCAAAAGAAGATACGTAAGAACAAATTCGACTTTAACGATTTTTACGGGCAAATACAGCAGATCAAAAAAATGGGTAACATGAAAGATCTGATGGGGATGATACCAGGCGTTGGTAAAATGATGAAGGATGTAGAAGTGAGCGATGATGCCTTTAAATCGATAGAGGCCATTATACAAAGCATGACGCCGAAGGAAAAGGAAAACCCCGACCTGATAAACCCAAGCCGCCGTAACCGCATAGCCAAAGGCTCGGGAACCGATTTGCAGGAAGTTAACCGCCTGATGAAACAGTTTGACGATATGCGCAAGGTGATGAAACAAATGAGCAACCCAGCAGCCATGGCCAACATGATGCGCAGGATGCCTAAGTAAATATCCCTTTGAAAATAATGAAGCCCCTACAGTAGTTGGGGCTTTTTATTTGTGGCAATAATTTACAACGTGTATATTAAGGCTATGAAAATACTGCTACTTGCGTTTACCCTAATGGTAGCCGCTAAACTGGATGCCCAGACTATATCGGTGGTGAAAAATGATGGTAGCCTAAAAGAGGTTTATAATGTGTTAAAAACAGATACGGCTATTCGGGAAGGTGAATATACCCGGCTTGTTGGCGGGCGCGCGTTGTCTCCAATTGTTGCAGGCTATTATCACAATAACTTAAAAGACAGCCTGTGGCAATACTTTTATAGCAATGTTTTAATAGGCGAGGGACATTATAAGAACGGAGAGAAAGTAGGCATTTGGACGGGATACACCCGCGGTTTCGAACGATTAAAATACGATTTCAGCAAAGATTCGTTAATTACATACATCCCGGCTAAGCTTGACTCCACATTGTTATTTAGGCCCATTACAACAAATAGCGCGGTAAGCTTAGACAGGTGGCCTATATATATAAACGGGATGGCCACGTTTACCCTTTTATTGATGAAAAACGCCCGCTATCCCGCACTTGCGCTTGAAGCTAATAAACAAGGCGAAGTAATACTAACCTTTACAATTAATGAACATGGTACAGCAGGAAACTATCGAATCAAAAATAAAATAGGCTATGGAATTGATGACGAGGTGCTAAGGGTAATGAAGCAGTTGGACGGAGCGTGGGTACCGGGAACGGTAAAGGGTAAGCCGGTGGCTGTAGAATGCGAAATGCCTTTTTTGTTTGAGATTAATCCGCCTGCAAATGTAGTTCACAGGCCGAACCAAATTGTTGTAACCGCAATAAGCCGATAAAATTTAAAAGACTTTTTGTCCCCTTAGTATCCCCGGTATCGGCCCCTGTAGAGGCGCGATACTTCGCGACTTGAACCACTAAACCCACTCATTTCTTTTGTCCCCTCAGGGTCTCCGGGTACGGGACCCTGAGGTCTTAAGGAGAAGTGTCATCTCGACGAAGCAAGGCTGGACTGGGCACCGGGGGCGAGGAGAGATCTTGTTCATTATGAAAAGTTTGCCGCCTGTCTTTCGAACAAGATCTCTCGTCGCTGCGCTCGCTCGAGATGACATTGGTTTCTTTGTATTGGTGAATAAAAACTCACTCGCTAAACATGTATATACCTCTGCTATCATTTATAATTAAAACATTTTCACTATCATTACCTATGCGTAAATCCTTCCTTATCCTTACCGTGCTTGCATTTACACAATTTGCAAAGGCCCAGCAGCCGGGCGCTGTTATTGATGTGCAGCACTATAAGTTTGCCATTACCCTTAACGATGCCGATAACAACATAAAAGGCACCGCCGGCATAACCCTAAAGTTTTTAAAATCAACCAATAAGTTTACATTCGACCTGGCTAAAAAGAACGCGGCCGGTAAAGGCATGCTAATTACCTCGTTAAAAGAGAACGGCAAGCCACTGCATTTTGTGCAGGATAGCGATAAGGTAGAGATAAGCGCCATCGGTAAGGTAAACACCACGCATACCTATGTGATAAAATACGAAGGCATCCCGTCGGACGGGTTGATCATATCGACTAACAAGCACGGGCACCGTACCTTTTTTGGCGATAACTGGCCCAATCGCGGCCACAACTGGCTGCCCCTGGCCGACCACCCTGCCGACAAAGCTTCGGTAGAGTTTATAGTGACTGCCCCGGCCCACTACCAGGTAATAGCCAACGGCTTAAAAACAGAGGAGAAGGCTTTGCCCAAAAAACAAAAATTAACCCACTGGAAAGAAACCGCCCGGCTGCCTACCAAAGTAAT
Organism: Inquilinus sp. KBS0705; assembly: GCA_005938025.2. Lineage (NCBI taxonomy): Bacteria > Pseudomonadati > Pseudomonadota > Alphaproteobacteria > Rhodospirillales > Rhodospirillaceae > Inquilinus > Inquilinus sp. KBS0705. Next base: position 308,925 of record VCCI02000002.1, read on the forward strand.
GGTAATAGGCGTTGCCGATTTTGCCATAGACCGCCCCGGCACGCCCAACGGCATCCCTGTTTATACGTATGTATTCCCAGAAGATAAGGCAGTAGGCTTTAAGAACTATGCCGTAGCCACTAAAGTAATTCCCTTTTACTCAGAAAAGATAGATCCGTTTGCTTATAAAAAACTGGCGAATGTACAGTCGAAAACCATATTTGGCGGCATGGAGAACGCCGGGGCTATTTTTTATTATGAAAACTCGGTTTTAGGCCAGGGAATTGAGCCCCTTATGGCGCATGAGATAGCCCACCAGTATTTTGGCGACGCGGTTAGCGAAAAGGACTGGCCGCATGTATGGCTTAGCGAAGGTTTTGCCACCTACATGACCAATTGCTACATGGAGAGCCGTTATGGTGTTGATACGCTAAAGGCGGCCGAAAGGGCCGATAGAAAAACGGCGCTAAGCTTTGAGAAGCAATACAAGGCCCCGGTGGTTGACACCGCATACAAGGGCGCGCTAATGAATATATTAAGCGCAAACCCCTACCAAAAAGGGGGCTGGGTGCTGCACATGCTTCGCCGTAAAATTGGCGATGGGGCTTTTTGGAAAGGGATAAGCACCTATTACAAAAAATACAGCGGTGCCAATGCCAATACCGACGATTTTAGGGTAGCCATGGAACAAGCCAGCGGACAGGATCTGAAAGTGTTTTTTAAACAATGGCTGCGCACCGCCGGGCACCCGGATTTGGATATCAACTGGAAATATAACCCGGCCACCAGCAGCGTTGATATACAGGTAGAACAACAACAGGATGCGTTGTTTACCTTCCCGCTGGAGATAAGCGTAAACGGCAAGGTGTACAAATCAGACATCAGCCAAAAAACTACCGCCATTGCAATAGCCTCAACCACGGCCCAAAACACCGTTTTGGTTGACCCTAATGTTAATTTATTTGCCAGCTATATAGTAAACGGGGAGAAAAAGTAAAGTAAGAGTATTTAATTGGGAATAGTAATAGGCGCAAGGTTCCATGACCTGGCTTTGTAGATGGACAAATACCAAAGCGTTGCAGTTTGCATCCGAGTGATCCAACAGATAACCAATTGGAATCCAATCAGACTTAAAGTTTTTATCAATCTTATGAGCAAACTCACCAAAAACCAACCCTTAATTGCGTTTCTTATTTTAATAATGGCTTTTTATGCTCAGTATAGATCATATAAAAGAGACTCAGACTACAATTTGTATAAATGCAAAACAAAACAATTAGCATTACGCGGCATTATTGATAACATCAGCACACGGTCAAATTACATGCAAGCCCACCTAAAAAACACAGACAGAAACGCTTTCTTTAGTTTAAACATAGCTTCGGTAAAGGAAGTTAAGGGCTTCCCTGAAGATTATATTTACCAGGTGGGCGACTCGATCATAAAAAAATCCGGCGAAAAAGAATTTACAATAAAGAGGGGCAAGAATATAGCAGTTTTTATACTGGATTGTGATGATTAATCGTACTACGTCATTGCGCGAAGCGGTAGCGACAAAGTAATCATCAATAGAAAAGTCGGCTACAAGCATGTCGATGATTGCTTCGTACCTCGCAATGCCGATTTGGAGGGGCGGCATGTTCATCTCCCCAGTGCTGGTGCGCGCGTGTCGCGCGTTCCGCCAAGCACATTTTGTATAAACGAACTTCCCGGCAATGGTTTAATCATGCCGCCAACCTGCTGAAATGCGACATATTGGAGAACGCGCGACACGCGCGCACCAGCGACGGCTTCGTCACCTCTCCACCACGTCATTGCGCGGAGCGGTAGCGACAAAGCAATCTCCCGCGCTTTGCATCAAGGGAGATTGCTTCGTTCCTCGCAAAGACGGTTTGGTTATTTAGCGTCTGTTCCACCATGTCATTGCGCGGAGCGATAGCGACAAAGCAATCTCCGCGCTTTGCATGAACGCTTTGCATCAAGGGAGATTGCTTCGTACCTCGCAAAGACGCTTTATTAATTTTTTTCTTGACCGTGAAAATGATTACGCCGTAAAAGCCTCTACTGCTTTTTCTATACGGATGATGGTTTCGCTTTGGCCCAGTAACTTGGCAATGTCGAACACATGGGGGCCAAATTTGCCGCCAACCAGCATCACCCGGAAGGGCAGCATCACATCGCCGGGCTTTAAACCTTTTTCTTCGGCAAGGGCCTTAAACTGGGTTTCCAGTTCGGGGGCTTCAAAAGTATCCGCAGCACCTATCTGCCCGGCAAGGGTGTTAAAAAAGTCGGTTTTAGCGTCGGTCCATTTTGGTTTAACGGCAGCCAGGTCGTATTCGGCAGGGCGTTTAAAAAAGTAGCCGGCCTGCTGGTAAAAATCGGGCAGTAATACGCAGCGATCTTTAACAGTATCTATAATGGTTAATAAGTAAGCCTCGTCTTTTATCACAATGCCGTTGGCAACCAGCACCTCAGCGACTTTCGATTTTAAACGTTCGGCACTCGACCTTTTTATCCACTCGGCATTATACCATTTAGCTTTTTCAAAATCGAATTTTGCGCCTGCTTTACTAATTCGCTCTATCGAAAACTTTTCAATCAGTTCTTCCAGCGAAAATATCTCGTTATCAGTACCATCGTTCCAGCCCAGCATGGCCAGCAGGTTTAAAAAAGCTTCGGGCAAAAAACCCAACTCACGGAAACCGGGGGTTAACTCGTTGCTTTTAGCATCAAACCAGTTCATGGCATATACCGGAAAGCCTAAACGTGCGCCATCGCGCTTGCTTAGCTTGCCGTGGCCGTCGGGTTTTAATATCAAAGGCAAGTGTGCCCATTGTGGCATATCGGCTTTCCAGCCCAGGTACTCCCACAGCAGCAGGTGCACAGGGGCCGATGGCAGCCACTCTTCGCCCCTAAAGGCGTGTGTTATCTTCATCAGGTAATCGTCAACCACAACGGCTAAATGATAGGTTGGCATGCCGTCGGCCTTTAGCAGTACCTTATCGTCTACCTGGTTGGTATCAAAACTAACATAGCCGCGTATCATATCGTTAAAGTTGATGGTATCATCAGCCGGCATTTTTATGCGGATAACATGCGGGGTACCGGCATGCAGCAGCGCATCAACCTCCTGCAAAGGCAGGCTTAACGAGTTGCGCAGCTCGTAACGGTGCGCATGGCCGTATTGAAAGTTGGGGATATCCTTACGTTTTTGTTCCAGCTCCTGCGGGGTGTCAAAGGCATAATAGGCATGGCCTTCGGCAACCAGCTTTTCGGCATACTGGCGGTAAATGGGTTTGCGCTCGCTTTGGCGGTATGGGGCGTACTGGCCGCCTACAACCGGGCTTTCGTCGGGCGTTATGCCACACCATTTAAGGCATTCTAATATGTATTGCTCGGCGCCATCCACATAGCGGGTTTGGTCGGTATCTTCAATACGTAAAACAAAATCGCCATGGTGCTTTTTGGCAAACAGGTAGTTAAACAAAACGGTACGCACACCGCCCAGGTGTAAACCACCGGTGGGGCTTGGCGCAAAACGGACTCTTACTTTTTTATCTGACATTACCCGGCAAAGATAATCCTAATAACCATAACACCGAAAGTATGGGCCGTAAAAGACGGGGCAACCCCGGTAAAATTATTTTCAAATTATCATTTACCAACTAAGCCCGGACACTACCGGACAGCCGATGGAACAAGAAATAACTTGTTTTTTTGAAAATAAATTTTATATTAGTAAGCGTGAGGTGGCGAAAAAAAACGAAAAATCCCCGCATGACCAACAAAAAAAGCGAAAAATTTATAGCCAAAAGTGCAAGAGAAATGGCCCCTACAGCACAAGAGGGCACTTTTTGTTAGAAAAACGATACTAAAGAAACAACTTGCCAGATCAATTGAATTTTGACTCGTTGGATCCGGTCTATTTCTTCTTCTGTTCCTCTTCCTTCTTGGGGCTGCGCTCGGTCACTTTAGCATCCGTCACCACCGAATCGGCATTGATATAGATCACGAGGTTTTTGATGTATAAGGTGTCAATGCCGCTCATTTTGCGGGTTATTTCGTACGAGAAGCTCCTGTCGGTATGGCTATTGCGTTGGGGTGCCTTAAGCAGGTATACCACTTGTTTATACTTCAGGCCTTTTAGTTTGCCCGAAGCCAGCAGGTCGTCAACCATCATATAGCGTTTAGGGAAGTCTATGCCGTCGCCTTCATCCCAGCCCCTGGGGGTAAATGGCACCTTGTTTTTGCAACCAGCAAAGCATACTACAACCAGGCCCAAAACCATAAAATAACGTAAAATACTACCCTTGCCCATACTTAACTATTTTGAAGCAAATATCCTTTAAATCCTTCAAAATCGGGGCCTAAACTTACCGCGCTATGATCTTTTTTCTGCAAGGCCTTCACCTGCTCGGGTATCTCGATTTTACCAGCTATCTCCTTAGTAAAAACATCCGGGAACTTACAGGCATGCGCGGTAGATAAAAACACGCCTGCAGCATCGGCAGGATGCTCTTGCTGGTATTGTTTAAGCGCTTTCCAGGCAATGGCCGTGTGGGGGCAGGCTATGTAATTGTAGGCCTTGTTGATGTTATCAATAGCCTCCAGCGTTTCCTCGTCGGTGTAAGTATAACCAACAATAAGCTTCTGTAACGCATCTGGGTCGGCTTTAAACAGGTCGGCAATGCGTACCCAGTTGCTTGGATTGCCTACATCCATAGCGTTGGATAGGGTGGCTACTGACGGCTTAGGCTGGTAAACCCCTGTTCTTAAAAACTCAGGCACGGTGTCGTTAGCGTTGGTGGCTGCTATAAATTGCGCTACAGGCAGCCCCATTTTCCAGGCCAATAAACCAGCACCAATGTTGCCAAAATTGCCGCTTGGCACCGCGAAAACGACTTTATTGATGCCCTCGCGCAGCAGCTGCGCATAGGCATTAAAGTAATAAAAGGTTTGTGGGATAAGCCGGGCTATGTTAATAGAATTGGCCGATGTTAAACGGAACCTTTCGTTCAATTCAGCATCGGTAAAAGCTTGTTTAACCAGTGCCTGGCAATCGTCAAAAGTGCCGTCTATCTGCAGCGCGCGTATGTTTTGCCCATTGGTGGTTAGTTGCAGTTCCTGTATCTGGCTTACTTTTCCTTTTGGATAAAGAATGGTTACCCTGGTGTTTGGTACGCCTAAAAAGCCCAATGCTACCGCTCCGCCGGTATCGCCGGATGTAGCTACCAGTACGTCAAGCTGCTTTTCGCCGGCCTCTAAAAAGTAACTCATTATACGGCTCATAAACCTTGCGCCAAAATCCTTAAAGGCTAACGATGGGCCGTGGAAAAGCTCTAACACGTATACATCTTTTTCAAGCGGCACCACCGGTGCATAAAAGTTAATAGCATCCTGAATTATGGCTTTGAGGTGATCAGCGGGGATATCATCACCCAGCAGGTTTTGCGCCACATGAAACGCAATTTCGGGCAGCGTGTACTGGTCCAGGTTGTTCAAAAATTTGTCATCTAGTTTAGGAATGCTCTCGGGCATGTATAAGCCCTTATCCTGCGGCATGCTGTTAAAAACCGCTTCTTTAAAACCTACTCTAAGGTCGGTATTGTTGGTACTGTAGAATTTCATTTTAATACTTAATATCTTTTATCGCGTCATTCGTAGTTTAAATTACTCTCGGCCCCTTATCATTTATAGTTGATACATAGCCGTTAGAGCCTATTTTAATGCCTGTTAAATGTGTTTGCAGCTTAGCAGTAATGCGTTTTGCTGTTTCTTCATCGCGGGTAAATGCAAATACAGAAGGCCCCGAACCGGAGATGCCAAAACTTACAGCACCTAATTCCATCGCTATCTCGCGCATTTGGTAAAAATCGGGTATCAGCATGCTGCGTACGGGTTCAACCAATACATCCTGCATGCTGCGGCCTATCAGGTCAATATCCTGCATAAACAGGCCGCTTACCAGGCCTGCAATATTGCCCCATTGGGTTACCGCATCTTTCATTAATATTTTATTGCGGATGATCTGCCGGGCTTCGCGGGTAGGTACATCCACATCCGGGAAAACTATGGCGCACCATAACCCTGCCGGATGCGGCAAACGCACAACATCTAAAGGCTCGTAGCTGCGTATCAGCACAAAGCCACCCAACAGTGCCGGGGCCACATTATCCGCATGCCCATGTCCGCATGCCATCTCTTCGCCCTTCATTGCAAAAGGTAACAACTTGGCAGCGTCGCTATCATCGCCCAAAAGGGTTTTAATGGCAAATAGGCCGGCAACAGTACTGGCCGAGCTGCTGCCCAGGCCGCTTCCAATTGGCATTTTTTTATGCAGTTCTATGTCCAGACCGATATCGGTACGGCTAATACTTTGCAAATAGTGCTGTACGCTCACGCTTACCGTGTTTTTTGCCGGGTTCATAGGTAAACGCCCGTCATCTCCGGTTATTTTACTGATGGTGATGCCGGGCTTTTCGGTAAGGCGCATTACCACCTCGTCGCCGGGTTCATTCACCGCGAAACCCAGCACATCAAACCCGCAAACCACGTTGGCAACGGTCGCCGGGGCAAAAACTTTTATAGACTCTTTCATTGTTAATTGGCCCCAACATTTATCAGATCAGCAAATACACCCGCAGCGGTTACCTCGGCGCCTGCACCAGGGCCTTTAACCACCAGCGGGCGTTCTCTATACCTGTCGGTAGTAAACGATATAATATTATCGCTGCCCGACAGCATATAAAAAGGGTGGTTGTCGTCTACGCTTTGCAGGGTAATAGATGCTTTGCCATCTTCCAGCTTGCCAATGTAGCGTAATACCTTTCCGTCTTTTTCGGCTTGTTGCTTTAGGTTAGTAAAGTAAGCATCTTCGGCTTTAAGCGAAGCATAAAAATCATCAACTGTTTGGGCCTCAAGGCATGCTTTTGGCAGCATGCTCTCTATTTCCACATCAGCTTCTTCCATTTCGTAGCCGGCATCGCGGGCCAGTATCAGCATTTTGCGCATAAAATCTTTACCGCTCAAATCGTCGCGAGGGTCGGGTTCGGTATAGCCTTTTTCCTGCGCCTCTTTTACCACATTATGAAAATTGGCGTCACCCTTGAAGTGATTAAATATAAATGAGATAGTTCCCGACAGGATAGCTTCTATACGCTGTACGCGGTCGCCGCTGCTCATCAGGTCTTTTAATGTGCGGATGATAGGTAAGCCTGCACCCACATTGGTTTCGTAAAAAAAGTCGACACCGTGCTTGCGGGCGGTATCCCTAAAGGTTTTATACAGGCTGTAAGCAGCCGAATTGCCTATTTTATTACAGGTAACTACTGATATGTTCGATTTAAACACCTCTTCGTAAAACTCGATAGGTTTGGGGCTGGCAGTATTGTCAATAAACACGCAATTGGGCAGGTTCATTTCTTTCATGTGGTGAATAAATGTTTTCAGATCGGCCACGTGATTTGATTGCTGCAATTCGTCCTCCCAGGTATCTAAAGATAAGCCATCCGCATTAAAAACCATTTTACGGGTATTGCTTATGCCGGCTATTTTAACCTGTATTCCATTGTTTTTTTGAAGGAAATCGCGGTGTGCGTTTAACTGGTTAAACAGGGTTTTGCCAATATTGCCTGTACCCAAGCAAAAGGCATGCAAAGTTTTGGTTAACTGTATAAAAAAGGCATCGTGTACGGCGTTTAAGGCTTTTGCCAAATCGTGTGCCGATATAATAACGGAAATATTATACTCTGAGGAGCCCTGTGCAATTGCCCTTACGTTAACACCATTTCGGCCTAACGCATGAAATAATTTGCCCGATACGCCGGGTGTTTGTTTCATATTTTCGCCTACTATGGCTAATATGGCCTGGCCTTTTTCTACCACCAACGGCTCCAGCTTGTTAGCCAATAACTCCAGTTCAAACTCTTGTTCTATTAATTTCCGGGCATTGTCTACATCATGCGGCTGTACAGCGAATGTTATACTGTGCTCTGATGATGACTGGGTGATAAGGATGATATTGATCTGCTCGCGGGCTAATAGAGAGAACAAACGGCCGCTAAAGCCCGATTTACCCACCATACCGCTACCTTCAAGGCTTAATATGCTGATGTTGTTGATAGAGGAGATCCCTTTGATAGGCAAATTTGATGATTTGCAATCGTGGCGGATAACCGTGCCGGCAAAGGCAGGCTCAAAGGTGTTTTTGATAACAATAGGTATCTTCTTTAAAAAGGCCGGAATCATGGTGGGCGGGTAAATAACCTTAGCGCCGAAGTACGATAACTCCATCGCTTCGGTATATGAAAGCTCCTCTAAAGGGAATGCTTTTTTAACCATACGCGGGTCGGCGGTCATCATCCCGTTAACATCTGTCCATATTTGTATCTCATCGGCGTTTAAAGCCGAGCCGAATATAGCCGCGGTATAATCGCTGCCGCCACGGCCCAGGGTGGTTATCTGGCCGGCATCGTTGCCTGCTATAAAGCCGGTTACAAATAGTAGCTTATCGCTGTTTTCCTGCACATAACCTTTTATCAAAAGTTCGGTTAGGCCGGTATTCACCTTGGCATTGCCAAATGCATTATCCGTTTTTATTAGTTCAGAAGCATCAACAAAGGTTGCACCCTCAAAATGCTGCGCTGCTATTTTACTTATCATTAATGCCGAGCAGCGCTCGCCATAACTCAATATCTGGTCGCGTGTTTTGGGTGTTAGTTCCTGTAAGGTTAAAACGCCCTGCAGCAATTCCTCTAGTTGATTAAAGTGTATTTTTAAGCGGGTATACGCAGGGTTTTGGTTCTGAATATCTAACAAAGCCTTTACTACATCAAAGTGCCGTTTTTCAAGTTCGGCCAGTTGAGCGGTAAACTCTTTGCCGTTGGCGGCATCTTCGGCCATTGACACCAGTAAATTGGTTACGCCACCCATGGCGCTTAGTACAACAACGGGCCGGTTACCGGGGCTATCTTGCTCTTTTAGTATTTGTAGCAGGGTTTGGATGCTTTTGACGGAACCTACGGATGTGCCGCCGAACTTTAGAATTTTCATTTTTTGTTTGTGATAATAATAAAAAAGCCTTCCTCTTTTCGGAGGAAGGCTTCATTTGGTTTGTTGTTTATATTTTACACCATACGATTATCTTCCTCCGTCTTTTATCCCGGTGGTAATAATTGTTGTAATTATGGTGTTGTTAATTGTCATATATAATGTCGGTAAAGTAAGTAGATTATTTTCTAATAAACAAATACACAAGCGTTTTTATTTTTTCATTGCCTTATATCTTTCCTAAATTGCGGCCGTATGCAGGGTTTAGTAACAAAATCGACCGGAAGCTGGTACCAGGTAAAAGCCGGCAACCAGGTTATTGATTGCCGTATAAAAGGGAAATTTCGTACCAAGGGGATCACCACAACCAACCCATTGGCTGTTGGAGACGTGGTAGATTATGAAATGGAGCCCGAGCAAGGTACAGGCGTAATAACCAACCTGCACCAGCGTAAAAACTATATTATACGCAAGTCTATTAACCTGTCTAAACAAGCACAGATCATAGCAGCTAATCTCGACCTTGCCTTACTGGTGGTAACACTGGCTTCGCCACGCACCTCTTTAGGCTTTATCGACCGCTTTTTGGTTACTGCAGAGGCATACGATATACCGGCGTGCTTAATATTCAACAAACTTGATCTGTTTAGCGAGGAAGGATTAGAGATATTGGCCGACTATCAGTCAATCTACCAAAACATAGGGTATGCGTGTTACTCGGTGTCGGCATTAGAGGGGACGAATATTGATGAGGTGCAAACCCTGCTAAAAGATAAGGTGACCTTATTTTCGGGCCACTCGGGTGTAGGTAAATCAAGCCTAATTAACCGTTTATTGCCCAACCTGGACCTGCGCACACACATGATATCTGACTGGAGCGACAAGGGGATGCACACTACCACCTTTGCCGAAATGTTTGAATTGCCACAGGGCGGCTATATTATTGATACCCCAGGCATACGCGAGTTAGGGGTAATTGATATTGAAAAGCAGGAATTAAGTCACTTTTTCCCCGAGATGCGCGAACTGATGAACCAGTGCCGCTTTAACAACTGCCGGCACATTAACGAGCCGGGCTGCGCGGTGTTAGAGGCCATAGAAGCGGGCGACATCGCTTTTTCGCGTTACGATAGCTACCTGAGCATTTATAACGGAAACGATACAAGGGCTTAGTAGCGAACCAGGATATAAGAGCCAAAAAACACGACAGAAAATATTATCAACAAGAAATTAAAAGAGCCTTGATTCTTGTATCTTGACATCTTGAATCAATTTCTATATGCGTGCAATTTTACAAAGAGTTACAGAAGCATCGTGCAAAGTCGAAGGCAACATTACCGGACAAATTGGTATAGGTTTTTTAGTGCTTTTAGGTATTGAAGATGCCGATACCGAAGAAGACCTGCAATGGCTGGCGCAAAAAATAGCAGGCATGCGGGTTTTTGGCGATGAAAACGGATTGATGAACAAAGCACTGGCTGATGTTGGCGGCGAGATTTTATTGATTTCTCAATTCACGCTTTTTGCGCAAACGAAAAAAGGCAACCGCCCGTCGTTTATAAAGGCGGCAAGGCCCGATAAGGCTATTCCGCTTTACGAAAAAATGATAACCACGCTTGATGCCCTAACAGGCAAAAAAACAGCCACCGGCATTTTTGGGGCTGATATGAAAATTAGCCTTGTGAATGATGGTCCGGTAACAATAATTATGGACACGAAAGACCGCGAGAACCATTAAATAAAATATTTTAATAATCTTTTATGGAAATTAAGGAAGCGCAGCATCTAGTTGATAACTGGATAAAAACAACCGGCATCCGTTATTTTAACGAACTTACTAACACTGCCATTTTAATGGAGGAAGTTGGTGAGGTTGCAAGGATAATGGCCCGGCAATATGGCGAGCAATCGTACAAAAAATCAGATACCGAGGTTAACCTGGCAGATGAAATGGCCGATGTGCTTTTTGTGTTGATTTGCCTTGCCAACCAAACAGGAATAGACCTGACTGACGCGCTTGAAAAAAATATGCAAAAGAAAAGTATACGCGACGCAGACAGGCACAAGAATAATGAGAAGTTAAACCCATAAAATGAAAAAGCTATTTTTTGTTGCTGTTGCTATATTAGGACTGGTGGCATGCTCGAGCAAGTATGATAAAGAAAATGTTGAAATAGCACACTCCGCATTACCGATTGCTAAGGCAGATAATGAAACGGAATTAAATATCCCACCGCCTACATCAAAAAACAAGGGATATTCAGCTAACCTTAAAGAGGTGCGTATTAAGACGGGGTCAAATGACGCCGTTAATCCTGACTTGCTCGACAATGTCTCAGAAACAGATAAGAAGATAATTAAGGAAGGTGATATTAGCTTTGAAACTGGTGATGTTGCCGAAACCCGTAAGCAAATATTGGCCACGCTTAAAAAGTTGGGCGGATATATAGAAAACGATAGCGAATCAACAAATGGTGAGGAAAACCGTAAAGACTATACCCTAAACATAAGGATACTAGCACAAAGCTTCGATGCGTTTTTGAGCAATGTATCGGCAACTGCCACAAAGATAGATAGCAAGAATATCCGTATAAGCGATGTAACCACACAATTCATTGATGTTAAAACCCGGCTTAGTAATAAAAAGTTACTAGAAGCGCGTTACCTTGATCTGCTGAAGAAAGCAACCAAAATGTCTGATGTGCTGGAGATTGAAAGCAAGCTTACTGAAATTCGCAGTGATATAGAATCAACTCAAGGTCAGCTCAATTATATGAGCAAACAGGTGGACTATAGCACCTTGTCTATCACCTTTTATACCAAACAAGCGGCCCAGGTTGCAGCAGGTAACGGTTTTGTTTATAAGCTTAAACAAGCACTGGCCGGTGGTTGGTTGTTTATACAGAACCTTTTCTTCGGTATTGTATCGTTATGGCCGCTTTGGTTGGCTATCTTCATCGTTGTTCTGCTGTTGCGCCGCTGGGGCAAAAGCAATGCATACAAAGAATAGCTATTGCTGTAGCTTCACCAACTTCTCGCCTTCTAAAACGGGTATAGCTGTTGTAAGGTCAACTTGTAAACAAAAGGCAATATCCTTTTCGATACCTAACTTTTTAAGACGTTCGCCATGCGATGTTTTGCTGAGGTATTGAGCTATATCGTGCTTGCCCAACTGGAACAGGTCGTTTGCGGCGATGGCCGGGTCGTCCATCACAAAGCCGTGGCCTTTAAGTTGTTCGATAACGGCTCCGGCAAATAGGGCGTCTTCCAGGTTAAAGTTATTCTTCCATCCGGCGCATACCAGCAAGATGTTTTCGTTCTGGGTTTTTAGCCAGTTGCAAAGTGCGGTCAGGTTTAAAAAAGAACCAATTACTATCCTTTTGGCACTGCGCAATAAATGCAGCGCATGGGTACCGTTTGTTGTAGTGAGTACTACCGTTTTGCCCGACACTTTTTCTTTAGTGTACGAGAATGGCGAGTTGCCGAAATCAAAACCTTCTACCACCTCGCCATTGCGCTCGGCAGCCAGTAAATAGTTTAAGCCTTTTTCGCGGTAGGCTGCGCATTCTTCCACCTCTGATACCGGAATGATGGCTTCTGCCCCATTTTCGATACCATAGCAGATAGATGATGTGGCCCGAAAAATATCGATAACCACCACAATATAGTTTTCTACATTATAAAGCGGTATAAGTGCGGGGGTAAGGCAAACGTCTAAGCTTTTTGTCATTGGTCTTGGTAACATTAGGTCATTGGTGCAGTCACAAAGGCGCCCCTAAAAACGACCCAGATATAATGACCCAATGAGAGCGAAGGGCTCTTATTTATAAAATGGCGGTTTTACCACCTTTGCTTTTACTTTATTATCGCGAATGCTGATAAAAATTTCGCTGCCTTCTTTAGCAAATTCATTTTTTACATAGCCCATGCCAATAGCTTTTTGCAGCGATGGTGATTGTGTGCCCGATGTTACCCGGCCAATGTTATTGCCGTCGGCATCAACTATAGTATAGTCGTGGCGTGGGATGCCCCTGTCTATCATTTCAAAGCCGACCAGCTTTTGGGTTACGCCGGTTTGTTTTTGCTGTTGTAAGGCCTCGGAGTTGGTAAACGCTTTGGTAAACTTAGTTACCCAGCCCAGCCCTGCTTCTAAGGGCGATGTATTATCGTCAATATCGTTGCCGTAGAGGCAAAAGCCCATTTCTAAACGTAAGGTATCACGAGCGCCCAAGCCTATTGGCTTAATGCCAAATGGCTCGCCTGCTTTAAATATGGCATCCCAAATTTTTTCGGCATTAGCGTTTTCAAAATATATCTCGAAACCACCTGCCCCTGTATAGCCTGTTGCCGATACCACAACATTATCAATGCCTGCAAAAGTGCCCTTTTTAAAGGTGTAGTACTCCATTGATGCCAGGTCAATGTCGGTAAGGCTCTGCAATGCTTCGGCGGCTTTTGGGCCCTGTATGGCTAATAAAGATGTGCGGTCAGATATATCTTTCATATCCACACCTTCGGTGTTGTATTTGCTTATCCAGTTCCAGTCCTTTTCTATGTTAGATGCATTTACTACCAGCATATAGGTTTTCTCATCCATGCGGTAAACCAGCAGGTCATCAACAATACCACCATCCTGGTTAGGCAGGCACGAGTACTGTACTTTGCCGTCATATAATTTAGCAGCATCGTTGCTAGTAACGCGTTGTATCAGATCAAGCGCTTTTTCGCCCTTTAAAATAAACTCGCCCATGTGGCTTACATCAAATACACCAACCGCTTTGCGTACAGTTTCATGCTCGGCATTAATGCCTGTATATTGTACGGGCATGCTATAGCCTGCAAAGGGAACCATTTTAGCGCCTAATTTGGCATGTACGTCTGTTAAAGCAGTGTTTTTCATGAGTAAAATTTAATCGGCACAAAAATAGTAAAATAGCGTTAGTGCGGGGCTTGTTCAGCTAATTGATTGATAAAAAGTAATAAGATCGGCAGTTACCTTATTAACATCGTGCTGATCCTCTATTAAGCGGCGGGCGTTTGTTCCAATTTCGCGGCAATAATGTTCGTCGGTTATACATTTTGTTATAGCAGCATGAAAGTCATCAGTATTATTAGCAATGATGATATCCCTGCCATTGCTGTAATTAATGCCCTCGGCACCCAATGGAGTGGAGATAATACATTTTTGCATAGCCATACCCTCTACTATTTTTACCCGCATACCCCCGCCCGATAATAGCGGGACGATCATGATAGATTTACTATTCACAAATTCCAGCGCATCGTCTACCTCGCCACGTATAAATACCTTGCCCGGCACCTCGTAATCGTCAAACTCTTCGGGTATGTTATTGCCGGCCACATAAAACCTCACCTTAAGGTCGCCGTCGGTAAGGTCTTTATGAAAACTTTCAATAAACCATTCAATACCCTCGCGATTAGGCAGCCAGTCAAGCGACCCCAGGAAAAAGAGACTCGGGAATTCTGTTTTGATATGATCGGGTTTGTACTGATTCAGGTCGACACCAATGGGCAAAACGCTAACGGGTATTTTGGTGCCGAATGACAGCATTGAGTTTTTATCCTGCCTGGTGAAAACAACAATTCCATCAAACTTATTAAGTAACTCAATCTCATAATTTTTAATGCGGCGGGCAAGCAAACGCAGGTACCACTTTTTAAACGGGTCTTTCATTTGCTGCGCCAGTTTTTGCCAAACCTGGTGCTCTATATTATGCGCCCTAAAAATCACTTTGGCTTTCGATACTCTGCGGATAGCGGATAAATAAGGCGCTACAAAAATTCCTTCGAGTTGAATGACATCATATTTGTTCTCTTTCAGGTCGTTCAGCAGTAGTTTTTCAAAGCCCGAATTGTAGTACTTATCAATGTTGTATGAGTTTTGGGTAAACAGGTTGCTGAACACCTCTATCATAGACACTCGGGTATCTATATCATATTCGGTATAAGCTATTTTACTTAATAATTCATCAGGTTCGCGCTCTTTGTAGGATTGCTTTTTAACATTAAGGGATATTAACGACACCTGGTGACCAAGGCCGATAAGGCCTTTAATGGTATTGCCCACCACAATAGGGTAGCCACCATTCTGCGGAAACGGGACACGGTGTGTTAGTATTAAGATCCTCAAAACGAGTAGTAAATAATTGGTAGTGCAAACTTAATAAACCTTAAAGGCTTTGGCAACCTTAAAGCACAATTGGTAAAGGCTCGGTTACACGGAAGGTTTTACGATGATATGGCGTAAATCCCTTTTTTATCACCGTTTTGCGATGGTCTATAGTGGGATAGCCCTTGTTAGAATGCCAGTTATATTCGGGGTGCTCGGCTGCAATTTGCTTCATGTAATCATCGCGGTAGGTTTTTGCCAATATAGATGCCGCCGCTATGCTAAAATATTTGCCATCGCCCTGTATAATACACTGGTGGGGCGTGCTGCCATATTTTTTAAAGCGGTTGCCGTCTATTATTAAAAACTCCGGTCGTTGGTTAAGCTTTTCTATAGCGCGGTGCATGGCTAAAAATGAGGCATTAAGAATATTGATCTCGTCTATCTCGTCATTATCGCACCAGGCTACAGCATGGGCTATCGCTTTTTGCTCTATCTCTATACGTAATTCGTATCGTACTTCCTCGGGCAACTGTTTCGAATCGTTTAGCAGGTGATGGTCAAAATCATGGGGTAAAATTACAGCCGCGGCAAATACCGGCCCTGCAAGGCAGCCCCGGCCGGCCTCATCGCATCCTGCTTCAATAAATTCGTACTGATACCGGGCTAATAACATGTTTTTGTTAAGTAATT